>JAICUY010000030.1 GCA_025935615.1 Steroidobacteraceae bacterium | reverse complement strand
GCCGACGCGTCGCCCGCCGACGCTGGGCCGGCCGCGGGGTCCGCCGGCGCCAGCTCGGCAAGCACCAGCTCGTGGAGCGGCTCGGGACGGTCGATGTCCTTGAGGCGCTGCTCCCCGAGGGAGTGGAGCCGGACGCCGTCGGGCAGGTCGGTGCCGACCAGGGCACGTGTCGCATCGGACAGGAGAATCTGGCCGCCCTGGCCGACCGCGGCAATCCGCGCGGCGCGCACCACGTCCAGCCCGGTGTAGCCCTCATCGCCGACCGCCGGCTCGCCGGTGTGCAGGCCGATCCGCACGCGCACCTCCACGCCCTGCGGCCACTTCGCGCGGGCGTGGGCACGCTGCACGTCGACCGCCGCCGCGACGCCCTGCCGGGCACGCGGGAAGGAGTAGAAGAAGGCGTCGCCCTGCGTGTCGATCTCCTGTCCCTCGTAGGCGGCAAACGTGTCCCGCACCAGGCGGCGGTGCTGCGCCAGCAACTCGGCGTACGCGCCATCGCCGAGGCGCTTGAGCAGCGCGGTGCTGCCCTCGATATCGCTGAAGAGGAAGGTGACGGTGCCGCTGGGGAGGTTGGCCATCGCCACCGAGGATAGGCAGTTGACGCGACGCCTGTGCAACACTGCGGATCGACGTGACCGATGAGCTCTCCGGCCGGATCATCCGCGACGACTCCGTCGTCCCGGGCCGTATCACCGTCGAGGACGGTCGGATCGCGGCCGTCACCCCCGACCCCGCGGCCGCCCGCGATCCGTACATTGCGCCCGGGTTCATCGACCTCCATGTCCACGGCTGGGGCGGCCACGACGCGATGGGCGGGCGCGAAGCCCTGGCCGGCATGGCAGCGGCGCTTGCCGGCCACGGCGTCACCTCATTCCTGCCGACGGCGGTCAGCGCCCCAATGGACGACCTGCGAACCTTCGCGAACGAGGTTCGCGCCTGGATGCCGCAGGCCGCGGCCGACGCCACCCAGCCACTCGGTTTCAACCTCGAAGGCCCGTTCCTGGCGCCGGAACGCCGCGGCGCCCACGCGTCAGGGCACCTCCGCCGACCGGTCGACGTCCCGCGCACCGACCTCGAAGCGCTGCTCGACGGACTGCGGATCACGACCATCGCGCCCGAGCTGGACGGCGCGCTCGAGCTCATCCGCTGGCTCGCGCAACGCGGCGTGATCGTCTCGCTCGGCCACTCCGACGCGACCCTGGACCAGGGCCGGGCTGGATACGAGGCCGGCGCCCGCTCGACGACACATCTGTTCAACGCGATGAGCGGCCTCGAGCACCGCCATCCGGGCCTGGCCGCCGCAGCGCTGGCGGACGACGGAGTCGCAGTCGAGCTCATCGCCGACGACATCCACGTCGACCCGATCCTCTACCGCATCGTGGCGCGCACCAAACCCGCCACCGGCCTCTTGCTGGTCAGCGACGCCCTGCCACCTGCCGGGACCGGCGACGGCAACGCGCGCCTCGGCGAGCTCCAGATCGACGTTCGTAACGGTCGGGCCACCCTGGCCGGCAGCGACGTGCTGGCAGGCTCCCTCATCGCCCTCGACAGCGCGGTTCGCAATCTCGTGCACGCCGGAATCGGTCTGACCGATGCGGTGGCCGCGGCCAGCCGCAACGCCGCGCACCTGCTTGGCCTCGACGATCGCGGGCGAATCGAGGTGGGGCTGCGCGCGGACCTCGTCGAGCTCGACGATGAGCTGAACGTCAGGCGAACCTGGATCGCGGGCCGCGCGATCGGCTGAGCCGCATCAGCCCGCCTGGACATCCCTCCGGCCGAAGGCCCAGGTTCCCAATCCGACCAGCACCAGCGCCGGGACGGCCAGCGCCAGGTAGCGCCATGCCTCCGTCGGGTTCTTCAGCGGATCGCCGCCGAGCGCCCAGTCCCACGGCGAGGCGTGGCGCCATGGCTCCAGCACGTCACTGATCGGGAACAGGGCGATGGCCACGTACCCCGCCACCGCGAGCGCCAATCCGACCGCCAGCACCAGCCCGGGGCGGCCGGTCCATCCGGCGATCAGCGCCGCCACGCCCGCGTGCAGCATGCCGAGCAGGACGCACAGCACCACGGTGGCGATGACCTTGTCGAGCGCGATGTCGAGCCCGAACACCGCATCGGCACCGAGCTGCGCCGCGAGCATCACCACCCCGATCCCGATCATCCACAGCCCGACGCCCGCCGCGCGGCCGACGAACAGGCCGGAGCGCGTCACCGGCTGGGCGAGGTACGGCTCCATGCGGCCGGCGTCCTCATCGGATGCGGTCTGGCCGTTCATGAGCAGCACACCCGCAACCGCGATCAGCAGCGGGACGAGGACCGCGTACAGGTTCCCCTTCAGGAAGCCGGCCGGCGTGCCGAAGTCGGACAGCCCGAAGGCCTCGATCAGCGGCTGGGGCATGCCCTTGATGATGTCCTCGAGCTGCGGCTGGTCGCGGAACGAGGGCCAGAACGCAACCGTCAGCACGATCAGGGCGGCGAGGCTCAACGCCCACACCAGGCTCGCGCGCCGCGCGCCGCGCAACGGGATGCCCAGCAGCTCCCAGCCACGACCGATCACGACGCCGGCTCCTCGTACAGGCCCAGGAATGCCTCTTCCAGGTCCGGCTCGTCGATCAGGATCGAGGCGATCGGTTGCCCGGCCAGCGCATCGATCAGCGGCCGGGCCGATCCCGTCAGCACCGCCGTGAAGCGCCGCCCCTCGAGCTGGGCGTCGCCGATTCCGGGCAGGGAGGCAAGGGCCGGCGGTACATCGGTCTCGAACCAGACCTCGACTCGTTGGCGCGCCAGGCCGCGGACTTCGCTGACCGTGCCTTCGACCACGATCTTGCCGGAGCGCAGCACGGCCAGGCGGTCCGCCACGCTCTGTACCTCGGACAGGATGTGCGACGACAGGAACACGGTCGCGCCGGCGGCACGCCGCTCGCGGACGAGCCCGATGAACTCGTGCTGCATCAGCGGATCGAGTCCGGCGGTGGGTTCGTCGAGGATCAGCAGGTCGGCATCGGTCAGAAAGGCTGACAGGACCGATACCTTGCGGCGGTTTCCGGACGACAGGTGGCGGATGTTGCGGTCCAGGTCGAGCTTGAAGCGTGCGCCAAGCTCCTCGATCCGGTCGCGCGCGAACCGGCTGCGCAGGTGACCGATGGACTGCAGGAAATGCCGCGCCGTCATCCGCTCGGGAAGGCGCAGCTCGCCGGGGACGTAGGCCATTCGCTCGCGCAGCTGCGCACCGTCGTTCCGGGGATCGCGGCCGAAGACTCGAATCTGCCCAGCCGTCGGGCGCAGCAGGTCGAGGATGCAGCGGATGGTGGTCGACTTGCCCGCGCCGTTGGGGCCGACGAAGCCGAAGACCTCGCCCGGCCGCACGGTCAGGTCGATGCCGCGCACCGCCTGCAGGCTGCCATAGTTCTTGACCAGCCCCTCGATGCGCAGTGGCTGCGTCGTGTCCTCCATCGGTTCCCAGCCTAGTGGACCGGCGGCGGCCGGACGGCGGAGAATCGCGCGCATCGGTCCATCGCCATCGCCATGCCATCGGGAGAGGTTCAGCTTCAATGTCGCTTTCAGCCGAAGGTCGCCCGTCGAGTGGCGAGGTCAGCAGCGAGGCGGGCCAGCCGGGCAGCGCCAGGTCGCCGGTCACCTCGCTCGACGATCCGCGCGCGCTCCAGATCCTGACCACCGAACACTGGAGCCTGCTCACCGCGCGGTCGCTGGCGTACAACGAGGCGTTCACGCGCGGAGGCATGTTCCTCGCCTTCCTGTCGACCTCGTTCGTGGCGCTCGCCCTCGTTTCGCAGGCGATGTCGTTCCAGGACAGTTTCCTGATCATCGCCGCCATCGTGCTGGCCTTCGATGTGATCATCGGCCTGACGACCTACGCGAGGATCATCGGCGCCAACCAGGACGACCTCCGCGCATTGCACGGCATGGCGCGGATCCGCCACGGCTACACCCAGATCGCGCCGATCGTGGAGCCGTATTTCACGACCGGCACCCACGACGACGTGCGCGGGGCGATGCTCAGCTACGGCACCCCGGCGCGCACCGGGATCGGCCTCATCCTGTACGGGATCTCGACCTCGGGCGGGATGATCGGGCTGATCAACTCACTCGTGGTCGGCGTGCTGGCGGGCGTGCTCGTCCTGCTCACCCACCTTCCGGGCGAGTGGGCGGTGGGAGCGGGCGTTGTCGCGGCGGTCGCTGCCTTCGCCATCACCTTCGCCACGACCCGCGGCTACATCGAGCGCCACACCGACCTCGAGTCGCTCTTCCCGTCGCCGCCGCAGCCGTAACCGGTGGGCGACGTCGCGGCGGGGCGGCGATGGTGGGTTGGAGGGGGCAGAGCCACCGGCTGGCTCTAACAGCGAACCACGACCACTGTTGGCCGTTTCGTTCGTCATTTCAGCCACGCTGTGGCGATAGCAGCGCCCGAACCCGTTTGTCAGAGCCCTGAGTAACGGTGTCCGAGTCCGTCGTTCGCTCGTAGAGCCACCCACCGGCTACGCCGCACCTTCAGCCACTCACTCCAGGGCCGGCAGCAGGCGCCGAACCACCCTCGCGCTGTTGGCCGATGCAGCGGCCAGGAAGCGATCGAAGACCTGCGGCGACGGAGCCGATGCGCCCGCCAGGTCGCTGATGGCACGGATGACCAGATGCCGCACTCCGAGCTGCTCGGCGACCTGCGCCAGCGCCGCGCCCTCCATCTCGACCGCGCTGCCGCCGAGCTCGCGGTGCAGCCGCTCGCGGACCTCGACCGAGTTCACGAAGACGTCCCCGGTCAGGATGGTGCCGGCCACGATGCGCGGCCGCCTGCCCTCGACCCCGCCGAGCTCCAATCCGCGCAGGCGCTCGCCGGCGACGGCGAGCAGGTCCGCATCGGTCCGGTAGCCGAGAACCGAGGTCGGATTGAAGAAGGGCAGATGCCCCGCCTGGTAGACCGCGAGGCCGTCGGGCTGCGCGACGCCGGCATCGTGCTGGATCAAGCGCTCGGCCACGACGACGTCACCCACCCCGATCGCCGGATCGAGACCACCGGCCACGCCGGTGAAGACCACCAGGCTGGGTTGCGTCCGCGTGATGAGCAGCGCGGCCAGCGTCGCCATGGCGACCTTCCCGATTCCGGCCTCGGCCAGCACGACGTCCCGTTCCTCGAGCCGCCCGCGCCAGGCCGCGAATCCACCGCGGAGCCCGAGCGGCTCTGCGTCCTGCAGCGCGTCGCGCAGCGCGGCGAGCTCCTGTGGCAGGGCCGAAACGACGGCGATCGGGCTCACAGGTCGTCAGGCAGGCTCGACATTCCAGCCTCGGTCATCCGCCCGTCGGCGATCAGCTGGCGTGCGAGCTCGCGATTCCGAGGCGACCAGTTCGAGCCCGGCCGGCGGCGGATGTAGCGGATGGCGTATCGGTCCGCGTCGATCGACTTCGTCTGCGTGTCGACCCAACCGTGGATCATGGCCGTTGCGAGCAGCTCCTCGAAGGTGACGCGCTGGCGCCCGGATGACTTCTTGAAGATGCCGATGGTGACTTCGCGCTCGACGTCGCCATGGGCGCGGAGCCAAACGTCCCAATCATGTGCCGTGTCGATCGGTAACGCCCGCGCCACGTCGATCGGGCTCACCGTCACGGATCCTCGGGCGTTGGTCGCTTTTCCACCTGCTGGCAGTATCGGATATCGGGCAGCCCGCCTCGGGCCTGTTGTTCGCCGTTCGTTCCAGCCCGTGGCAAGACCGGCCACCACGTTGCTCTTTGCGACGAGGCCCGTGGCAGTGTTGGGCGTTGGTTGTCCGGCACTCCCACCTGCTGGAAATAGTGACCCCGGAGAGCCGCGCGTGGCTGAATTCGAGGGCCAAAACGCAGCCCCAATCGGCCGTCACGTGACGATTGGCCGATATGGCGGCCGCACGTCGCCCGCGTTTCAGCTGACCGTGAGCGTCACCACCTCGACCGGCTGCTCGCGGCCCTTGACGTCCAGCGAGCGGCGGGCGAGATCCGGACCGAGACCCGCCTCCGATGCCGCCTCGGCCGAAACGAGCACTTCGCCCGGGCCAGCAGCCGATGCCAGTCGCGCGGCGACATTCACCGCGTCGCCCACCACCGTCATCTCGACGTGGGTGCCGGCGCCGATCACGCCGAACCACGCGGACCCCGAGTTCACGCCGACGCCAATCGACACCCACGGACCCGCGGGATCACCGTGGCCCGTGACGCGCAGCAGGTCGAGGGCGGCGTCGATCGCCCGCGCGACGTAGCGCTCGCCGGTCAGCAGCGGGAAGAACATCGCGACCAGCTCATCGCCCACGAACTTGTCGACCACGCCGTCGTGCTTGAAGACGACCTCGGTCGCCGTGGCGAGATACCGGTTCAGCAGCGCGTGGAACTCGGCCGGCGACATCCGTTCGGCGAGCGACGTGGAGCCGCGGATATCGGCAAACAGCATGCAGCCGCTGATCTCGGCACCGCCGCCATGCTTCGACATCACAGTGAAGCACGAGGTGCACCAGTTCGGGTTGGCGTCCGACTGTCGCTTGCCGAGGAGACGCATCAGAGGAGCGCCCGGACCGCGGAACGGAGCGGCGCACATCCGGCATCGCGGGTTCGCCGGGATGCGCTTGAAGAATCGGCGCCCGACGCTCTGCCAGGTATCTCCGCCCTGGAGCAGGAAGTCTCGCCAGAACTCGTCGTCGCGCTGCGGTGGCTGAGGTGGCGCCGACACCGGCATCCTCCGTGCTTCGCATGATCATCGGTGCGCGGTCAAGCCAACACACCGGCATCGCGCGTGCTTAGAGCGGACGCATGGATCTCGGATTCTTCGGCTGGATCATCGTCGGGCTGATCGCCGGTGCGATCGCCGGCTTCTTCGTGCCCGGACGTGAGCGCTTCGGCTGCATCGGTACCATGCTGATCGGCATCCTGGGCGGCATCGTCGGCGGATGGCTGTGGACGAGCGTGCTCGGGATGGGGACCGCCACCAGCCTGATCGGCGCGATCTTCGTCGCCACCATCGGTTCGATCATCGTGCTGTTCGTGCTGCGCGCGATGACCGGCGACCGCGGCTAGGGCTCCCGCCTAGGCTCGACCGGTCGCGGCCCAGGCGCCCGCGGCGATGGTGAACGGGCCATCGCCGAGTGCCGCGTGGCACTCATGGCGGAGCTGCGCCCGGCGTTCAGCGTCGAGGCTGGCGAGGTACGAGCCCGCCGGTCCGACGGCTGCGGTGAACGGCTCCCACCACTCGTCGAAGCTGGCGTGGTCGAGGGTCACGGCCAGGGCGCTGCGCTGAACATCACGCAGTCCGGCAGCTTCGAACAGCTGCGCAAGGTGCCCTTCCCGCGTTCCGGGACGCTCCGATTCGTCGGCGACTCCCGGTTCGAAGCGCCGGACGACGCTCCAGAAGGGCTCCAGTGGGCTCATGCCACCGGCCAGGTCCCACACGCACGCCACGACGACGCCACCCGGACGCGTGACGCGCCGCATCTCGGCCAGGCCGGCAACCGGATCGGTCATGAAGTGGACCACGAGCTGCGCAAGACTGGCGTCGAAGCTGTCGACTTCGAATGGCAATGCCTCTGCCGGGGCCTCCATGACCGATACGCCCGGGAACCGCGATCGAATGGCCGCGACGAAGGATGCTGACGGATCGACGGCGGTCACGTGATCGACTCCCAGCCGCGCGACGAGCTCCGCGGTGAGGGCGCCGGGGCCACATCCCACGTCGAGCGCCTGCTGGCCGGCAGTCACGCCGGCGAGGTCGGCGAACTGTGGTGCCAGCAGACGCGAATACCGCCCCATAAAGCGGTCGTAGGCATCGGCCGGAACGTCGAAGGCCATCGGCAGCAGTCTACGGGCGAATGAACGGCGCTTGGCGCCTCGTTTCGCTCAACTCAGCGCTGCCCCAGTCCCGCCTGGCGCGCCCGGACGATGGCTTCGCCGCGATCCGCAACCTGCAGCTTGCTGAGGATGTTCGAGACGTGGTTGCGAACGGTCTTGCTGCTCAACGCCAGGCGTTGAGCGATCGCCGCGTTATTGCGGCCGTCTGCCAGCAACACCAGGATCTCCCGTTCGCGGGCGGTGAGCTCGGGAAACGCCTGGGCGGCTGATCCGCCACGCGGGAACGAGAAGACCCGCATCAGGCGCTGGGCGATGGCCCGGCCGAACACGGCATCGCCGCGGGCGACGCCGCGAACGGCGCGGAGCACCTCGTCCTGGTCGGCACCCTTCACGACGTAGCCGCGTGCGCCGACGCGCATGGCGGCGAAGACCGCGTCGTCGTCCTCGAGCATCGTCACCATCAATACGCCCACGTCGGGATGGGCGGCGATGATGCGACGCGTCGCTTCGATCCCCGTCTCGCCCGGCATCTTGATGTCCATCAGCACGACGTCGGGTCGCAGCTCCTCGACCAGCGAGACCGCCTCGTCGCCGCTCGCCGCCTCGCCCACGACCTCCGTGTCTTCCACCGATTCGAGCAATGCCCGCATGCCATGCCGGAAGACCGGATGATCATCGACGATGAGGACCCGGATCGGCGCCTCGACCGCGCCCGTCAACCCGCACCGCCGAGCAGCGGTAGCGAGGCACGCACGGTGGTCCCATGCTCGCCGCTCGAGATGACGCAGCTTCCGCCCAGCTCCTCCGCGCGCTGGCGCATCGAGGTCATGCCGACTCCGGCCGATGCGGAGCGCAGCCCACGCCCGTCGTCGCGGACCTCGATCTCGAGCGATCCACCGCCTCGGAGGGTGACGTGGCAGGTCTGCGCCGCCGCGTGCCGCACGACGTTGGCGAGTGCCTCGCTGACGATGCGATAGGCCGCCACTTCGACGGCGGCCGGCAGCTCGCCCGGCACCGTGGCCTCGATGGTGACCGACATCCCCGCCTGCCCATACTGCGCTGCCTGCTCGCGCAGGGCGCCGATCAGCCCGAGCTCATCGAGCGCAGGCGGGCGCAGCTCGTAGACGACCCGCCGCACCTCGGCTGTCGCCGATCGCGCCTCGGCCTTGAGTTCGGAGAGCAGCGACTCCGCACGTGCCGGATCGGAGGGCAGGACGTTGCGGGCTGCATCGGCCATCAAGGCCACGCTGGCCAGCGCGGGACCCAGGCCGTCGTGCAGGTCGCGACGCAGGCGGCGACGCTCTTCCTCACGAGCGGTGACGATCTCCTCGCGGGACCGCCGCAACTCGGTGGTGAGCTGCACCGCATGCGCAGCCGCGCCGGCCTGGCGCGCCAGATCCTCCAGCAGCACAGACTCGTCGCTCGAGAACGACCGTTCCCCGGGCCGATGCCCGACGACCAGCTCGCCGACCTCCTGGCCGCGATGGCGGAGCGGCAGGCGCAGTGAATGGCGAAGCGTCTCGCCGGCCTCGCTCCCGTTCTCGGCCACCATCTCCAGAATCCCGCCGCGACGCACGGAAATACCGACGTACGGCAGCTTCATCGCCGACGCCACCGAGGAGACGATGGTCGGCAGCACGGCATCCGGCGCGATCGCTTCCCCAAGCCGACGTCCCAGGCTGGACAGCACCGCGTACGGGTCGTCGCGCTCGCCGTACAGCAGGCGCGCCACGAGGCGCTGCAGTCGCAGGCGCATCGGCTGGAACAGGACCGCCACCACGCCGGTCGCCACCAGCGACAGGAGCAGGTTGTCAACGCCAACCAGCTGCCCGATACCGACCACGATCAGGCTGTAGGCAACCACGACCGCCGCGCTGAGGCCGAGGTACACCAGGCCGCGGTCGATCAGGACGTCGATTCCCCACAGGTGATCGCGCACCATGGCGACCCCGATGGACAGCGGCAACGGCAGCAGGGCGAGGTAGTAGGCCGTGCCGCCCAGAGCGAGGACCGCGACGCTGTCCGGCTGGCGCCCGACGACCGCGATCAGCGCGATCACCACCGCGAAGCTCAACGCGCTCAGCGCCAGCCCACCCACCACCCAGCGCGTGCGCTGCCGCTCGGCCGCAGTGGACAGGCGGCGGTATCGGTACACCTGGACGACGACGATGCTTCCAGCGATCAGGAGCCAGGCCACGGAACTCATCGGCTCTGGCCAGCTGTAGCTGCTGATCGGCGAGCTCCGGAAGAAGGTGTCCGGCACCTGCCAGGCGACCACAACGATTGCCAGCCATCCGCTCCAGCGCGGTTCGAATCGGCCCTGCGGGAAGCCGAAGGCGAATGCGAACAGTGATGCGCTCGCCAGGAAGCCGACCACCGCGACGAGTGGCTGCAGGACCGTCAACGAGTTCATCGGTCCGATGCTCGCGCCGAACGCCATCAGCCCAATGGCTGCCAGCACCGCGAGTGGGTCGCTCGGCCGGGCGCGGTTGACGGCGGCCGATACCACCGCGAAGACCGCGACCGTCACCAGCTCGACGCCGAGCAGGTAGCCGCCGAGGGCCGTCGGGGTGAGGCCCACCGCGGTCAACGACGCCACCATCGACGGCGTGAGGTGCGGATCCGAACACGTCGATCCGGAGCACACGGCGGTGAGGCGTCCGAGGTCGGCGGGGATGGCCAGCACGGTGAGCCCGATCGCCGGCCCGGCCACCACGAACCACCCGACCTGCGCGGCGAGCATCGCGCGGCGGCCGAGTGATCTGCGGTCCGCCCTTGCGGACGGCGCCGCTAAGACCGGAATGGAGCTCAGCTCGGGAGTCAATTCGGTTCCTTGGGCGGTGTTGGACGGCTCAGCCGGCGGCCGCCTCCGTGGCGAGCGTCGTGGCCGGCCGAGTCCCGGCCGAACGCAGCAGGCTGACGCCGAGGCCGACGAGCCACACGACCAGGAGCAGCAGGCCGATCATGGAGGCGTTCCCCATGTTACCGATTGGTCCGGTGGGATCGAGGACCGCTACCTGGCTGACCAGGAGCAGCGCGCTGGCCGCGATGCCGACCCAGCCGATCCAGCGGCCTGCGAGGTGCTCGGCCGCGGAGCGCTGCAGGATTGCCAGCGAGGCGGCGCCAACGAGGATCCCGAGCGCCAGCACGCGGAAGAGATCCATCATGCTTGCCAGCCCGACCAACAGCCGCATTTCGCTCTCCGATGCGCCGGCGCCGATCAGCGCCAGCGCGCCGGTGCCCATGGCGAGGCTGAGCTGGCACGTGGCCATCAGGATCGCGGCGCCGAAGACGATATCGCCCAGGACGCCGGATCCAGCCGCCCCACGTCGCAAGGCGCCGCGCACGGCGGCGCCGAAAACGAGGTACACGACGGCCAGGATCATCGAGATGAAGACGCTGACCAGGGCCAGGCTGCGAGAGCCGATGAAGTAGTCGGTCAACTTGCTGATTGGATCGTTGGGTTGCGGATTCCCCCAGGTTGCGAGCTCGGCGATGAGCAGGACCAGAATCAGCAGCGCGCCGATGCCGGCAATGCGCCGCGCGGGAGCAGGGCTCATGACTTCCTTTCATGGTTGCGGTGCGTTCGATGCTTCACCAGCATCAGCCGCCCACCGTCCCGAAGTCATGAGACGACCGTCCCGGTCAGTCGGGCAATCCCCACCCCTCCAACCCGGAGACGAGGCTCGCGGTTAGGTCAGACGTACGGCAGCTCACCGAGTGACGACGCCTCGCGGTTGAGGGCGTCGAGCTCGGCCATGTCCGCATCGGTCAGGGAGAAGTCGAAGACGTCGAGGTTCTCGGCCTGGTGCGCGCTCCGGTTCGCCTTGGGAATCGGCACCGTGCCGAGCTGCAGGTTCCAGCGCAACAGCACCTGCGCCGGCGTCCTGCCCTGGCGCTCGGCGATCGCGGCCAGCGCCTCGTCGCCCAGCCGCTTCGTACGCGTCAGCGGGCTGTAGGCCTGGATCACGACGCCGTTCTCCCGGCACCACTGCAGCATCTCGCGGCTCCAGCCGAACGGGCTCCACTCGATCTGGTTGACCGCCGGCATCTCTCCGCTGGACCGATACAGCTCATCCATCTGCTCGATCGTGTAGTTGCTGACGCCGATGTCGCGCGCCAGCCCGACGTTGCGGGCGCGGATGAGGCCCTCCCACAGCTCGATCCCCGCGCCGGTCGGTGGCGGCCGATGGATCAGCATCAGGTCGACGTGGTCGAGGCCCAGCTCATCGAGGTTGCGGCGCGATGCCTCGTAGGCGTCCTCGTCTTCCTCGACCTTGGTGGTGACGAAGATCGCGTCGCGGTCGACCTCGGTGCGCCGCAATGCCTCGCCGATGCCCGGCTGCGTCCCGTAGTCACCCGACGTGTCGATGAGGCGATAGCCGAGCTGGAGCGCCCGCTCGACGGCCGCGGCCGTGTCATCGGTGAGCTGCCAGGTGCCGAGGCCGAGCACCGGCATGGTGCTGCCGGTGTGCAGCGAGACGGTCGCGTTCGCGTTCATGCGCCGGTCCCATAGCGCGCGGCGTGCCAGCCGTCATCGCTGCCGGGCGCATCGATTCGTTGATTGATGTCCGGTTGTTGCGTATCGGTCCGGCATGGGCGAGACTGGCGACCGACGCGCATCTCGGAGAGTCGCCGATGGCTGCGAACGGCTCAGGCACGAAGGACGATCCCTGGCGGCTCACGACCGCTCCCGGGACCTCCGAGTACACGATGTACCGGGACGAAGCGGCCGACCCGCCGCAGCTCGTCTGCCAGGTCGGCTCGACGCGACTCGCATATCACGCCAGCGCCGTCGACGATCTCCACGCCTGGTTGGCGCAGCAGGGCGACTGGGTCCCGCTCGGCGCGACCGACGAGCAGAAGGACGCGCCTCCCGCCACCGTCGAAGCCTGGGGACGCGATCCGTCGAACCCGAAGGGCGGCTGGTACGGCCTGCGCAAGGGCTACCGCGGCCGGTTCGGGATGTACCTGCCGCCGCTGCTCGAGGCGCTCGGGCTGGCAGAGCTGGAGCACAACCCGCGCAACAACCGCATCCGCGCGCTCTAGGGCGCCGACCGCGCATCGACAGGGCGTCGACGCAGGCGACAAGGGCGTGACGCAGGCCAGGCGCGAGCGAGCGCGCGGAGGAACGCCGGCATGCCGACGGTAGGCCCCGGCGGTGGGCCCCGACGGTGCAAATGTCGCGCACGTGCACGCTAACGCCGTCCGCCGTCCCTGTCGGCGCACCTCCCACGCTCCGCTGAGCACGAAGCAGCCTCCGCCGCACTCTCACGAAGCAGTTAGCGCTCACAGAATCGACAAATGCACCTTCGCAGACCGATGCAGGGCGCTACCGACCGATGCAAGGCGCTACCGACCGATGCCGCACCGTCTCGCGACACGCAAGCTGTCACAACCGGTTCCGACTCTCCCCGTATGAAGAGCCACGTCACCGTCAGCAGCGACCGCATCGTCGTCGAGCATCTCGAGCTGGTCGATCCCCAGCTGGCCAGCTTCGTTGGCCAGCGCGACCCCGCCGAGCATGCCGAGCTCGTCGAGCGGGCGCTGCGCATCGGTCTGCAGACGATCTGCTCGGCCGGCGTCAGCCTGAGCACCGATGTCGTGCGCAGCGAGTTCGCGCACCTGACGGAGCGCCTGGAGCAGACGCACGCCAAGGCGGCGCAGGCGCTCGAGCAGCAGCTGCGGGCCAACTTCGGCGACGGTGACGGGAGGCTGCCGCGGACGCTCGAGCAGTTCCTGGGCGACAACGGAAAGCTGCGAACCATCGTGGCGGAGCTGTTCGATCCGAACCGGCGCGAGGGGGCCATGGGCCAGCTCACGACCCAGCTGCAGCGCTACTTCGATGGCGACGCCTCGCAGCTCGCCCGCCTGCTCGACCCGACCCGCGAGGGCTCACCGCTCCACCAGTTCCGCAACGAGCTCACCACCGAGTTCCGCTCGCTTCAGGAGCGGCTGGCCGCGCTCGAAGCAGGCGAGAAGGCGCGCGCGGAGGAGCGGGCCAAGGGCACGGCCAAGGGCATCGACTTCGAGGACGTGCTCGAGCAGCGCCTCTCCGAGATGGCGCGTCTCCAGGGCGACCTGCTGGAGCGCACCGGCAACGAGGCCGGCGACGCCATCCGCAGCAAGAAGGGCGACTTCGTGCTCGGCATCGACCCGAGCCGGACGCGCGGCGTGGACCTGCGCGTCGTCATCGAGGCCAAGGACCGCTCCCTGCCCCTCCGCCGCTTCGCCGCCGAGCTGGCCGAGGCCAAGGCGAACCGCCGCGCCGCGGTGGCGCTCGCCGTCTTCACGCCGCCGTCGGCACCCTCCGGCGTCGCGCCGCTGGCCCTCATCGGCTCCGATGTCTACTGCGTCCACGACCCCGAGACGGACGACAGTGTCGCTCTCGAGGCGGCCGTCCGCCTGGCCAGGATCCTGGCGCTGGCGAGCCTGCGGGAGTCATCGATTCAGCTCGACGTGCCGGCCGTCCAGGAGGCGCTGGCCGAGATCGTCCGCCAGGTCGGCGAGGTGCAGGGCATGAAGGCGCGCCTGACCTCCATTTCGAACGCGGCCACGGACGTGGCCGGAACGCTGGACGCCATGCGCGCCGGCATCCTGCGCAGCGTCACGGACGTTGAAGCCCAGCTCGAGGTCGTCGACTCCCAGACCGATACGTCCCGGCCCCTCAGCGCGTAACCTCGGCGCGACCCGAACCCCCGAGGACCGACCATGCTCAGCGACGCGCCCGTCTTCCCCATCCTGCTGGCCCGCGACCTCGATGCGGCGCGGACCTTCTACCGCGACACGCTCGGGCTTGAGATCCTCCGCGAGGATCCGGACGACCGGATCGTCTTCCGATGCGGCGGGGGCACGCAACTGGCCGTCACCCTCAGCACCGTTGGCACCGCCGACATCCAGACCCAGCTCGCTTGGCGCGTCGCCGACATTCACGCGGTGGTGGCGGACCTGCGGGCGCGCGGCGTGCGGATCGAGGAGTACGCCGAGCCGGATCCGGTGACCATCGACGGCGTCGCCGACATGGGCCACTCGTGGGCCGCCTGGTTCATCGATCCGAGCGACAACGTCCTCGCCGTGGTGCAGCCCAAGCCCTGACGCTGGCCTCGGCGATCACCAAGAGAGCCAGGGCGGTTGAACTCGCCGCGGACCGCAGCGTGCCCTTGAACAACGGCCGAGGAAGCGGTCCGCCTACCTCGCCCCGTCGGACAGCGCCGGGATATCGAGCCCCAGGTGGTGTGCGAGCGCCTTCCGAACTGAACGCCGGACGCTCCGGTCGGTCACGACGCCGAGCGGCGCCGATCGGACACGGCTCAAGGAGATCGTCCGCAATTGACTCGTGATGATCACGCCATCTCGCGTCTGGCCGGCGGTGCCGCGCTTGATCGGTACATCGCCGGGATAACGCGGCTCGCTTCTCGCGGCGGTCAGTGGACACACCGTCGCCAATCCCGACCGATGAAACGGCTCGTACGACACAACCACGGCGCGCCGGGAACCTGCTTGTTCGTGCCCTCGCGCCGGATCAAGATCGACCACCACGATGGACCATCGCAACGGGCCGGTCAGCGCGGCCACGTTTCTCGATCGGCAGAGGCAAACTCGGTGCTGATCTGACGTACCTCGGAGAGGAATTCCGGATCCTGAGCGGCCGCGGCCCAGGCTTCCGCCTCTCGCTCCTCGCGCAGCCGGCGCTCGAGCTCGTCGACGGCAAGCTCGATCACCGCGTCCTGCGACGGGGCGACCCGATACTCCTCCGCCATGTCGCGCACCCGCCGGATCGTCGCCGCCGAGAGGTTGTAGGTGCGCTTTGACCGAGTTCCCATCGGGCCGATTCTCGTACGTCCATGGAGGGGTGTCAATCCGGACGTATCCTCTGGCCGCGCTCGTGCAGCAGTGCCAGGCATGAGCACCGATACGAACAAACAGCTCGTCCGCCGCTTCGTGCAGGAGATCTTCGTCGCGGGGCGGTCCGAGTCCGTCGACGATCTGGTGGCGCCGGACTTCGTCTCGCACACCTGGGGCATGACCGAGGACGGCCCGGCCAAGCTGAAGGCGACGATCGAGCGCCTGAGCTCCACGTTGCGCGACGCCGAGTTCACCGTCGACGATCTGATCGCCGAGGACGACCGGGTCGCCGCACGGCTCACCGCCAGCGCCACGGTCGTCGACGAATTCATGGGAATGCCAGCGGCGGGGAAGCGCTACACGATCGGCGAGATCCACATCTTCCGCATCCGCGACGGGAAGATGGTCGAGCACTGGCACCAATACGACACCGCGGGCATGATGCGCCAGATCTCCGAGTAGCCGCGGCGCAGCCACGGCGCGTCGCTTAGTGTCTGACTTATGCTACTTCGATGATTTCCGAAATCATCATTCCTCAGGCGGCGCTGAAGGACGCAAAAAGGCGTCTTGCGGGGTATGTCGATCGTCAGCAGCGCGTCCGGCTTGCCCGCGAACTGCTTATTCGGACAGTGACCCTGGCCAAGACGGTTGCCCCTGTCTCAGTTGTGTCCCCGTCACCGGCGCTTGCCCAACTCGTCGACGACTTGGGAGGTCGATTCATTCTCCAGACGAGTCGAGGTCTGAACGGTGGCGTGTGTAATGCCAGGGACAACGCGCTGAGACGGCGCGTCGGCGTCGTCGCCGTGGTCCACGCAGATCTGCCACTCCTGCAAGGTGCCGATCTGCAGATTCTCCTCGAGTCCGCTGAGGAAAATGGCATCGCAATCGCCCCCGACAAGACCGGATCCGGGTCGAATGCGCTTGCGCTTGCGACCAAGACCCCTTTCGTGTTCCGCTTTGGTGCGGACTCCTTCCTCGCGCACCGATGCGAGGCTATGAAGCGAGAGCTGCGCGTTTCGGTCGTTCGACGCTTGGGGCTCTCGCTGGATCTCGATACCCCAGGAGATCTCGAGGCACTAGTAGCCCTCAATCGCCTTCAATGGCTACGGTCGGTTCTTCGGGTCGACGCAGCCCCGGATGATCAAGCATTTTCTCGGGCGTAAGCTTATTTACACTAGCGTCGAGCCACTGGGAGCTGATTGGAATGTGTGCCGCCAAGGTTAACGAGGAAGTGCGACCTGGCCGCCGCGGTAGGACACGGCGGTTCGAGCCGCACCTGGTGAACTCTGCCTCAGCAGCCGATCGAATCACACAGCAGCTGCGAGTCGCGTTGGTCCAGGGCCTTCTGCGGCCCGGTGATCGACTCGGCACCGAGCCCGAAATGGCCGAGCAGTTCGGTGTAAGCCGGGCAACGGTTCGCGAGGCGATCAAGTCGCTCCGCGCCCAGGGCGTGCTGAATACTCGCCGAGGAGCAAAGGGCGGTCATTTCATCGTCACGCCGCAAACAGAGACGCTTGCGGCGTCGGTCGGCGAGACGTATGGCCTATGGTTCGATGCCGGCGATGTGTCGATCGCTGAAGTCGACGAGGCCCGGTACTACGTCGAGCTGGCATGCGTCCGATTAGCGGCTGAAAGGCGCAGCGACGCGGATTTGCGAGTGATGGGTGAGATTATTTCGGCAGCATCGGACAAGTCGATCTCCCTGGCGACGTTCCTCGATCTCGATGTGCAGTTCCATTCCGCGATCGCCAAGGCGGCTCGCAATAGGCTGCTCGAGCTCCCGATGAGCGCGATCCACAGTGTTCGCCCCAAGACGAACCGCGTGCTTCGAAGCCACGACCGGACGCGCGTCGTGAACCAACACAACGCCCTGTATCGGGCCATCGCAGATGGCGACGCAGACGCTGCCGAGGCGTCTCTCGTCGCGCACCTTAGGCACCTCGCTGATGAGCGCGCGGCGGCATTGGCCGCGCGCAAGCGAACGGTGGATCTTCCAGTTCGCGAGATCGCCGACTGATCCTCGGGCCGCTACAATACGCCAAAACGTCAGGCCTATTGCCAGAGCACCGTGCTTCAGAACTGGACGCTACCGATCTCGCCCGCCGCCGTCCCGCGTTTGGTGTTGGGCATTGTCAGCTTTGGCGCCGGAATCGGCGCGATGGCGCGCGCCGACTTGGGCCTTGGGCCGTGGTCTGTTCTGCACCAGGGCATCGGCGAGCGAATCGGAATTCCAATGGGGACGGTAGACGTCCTGCTTAGTGTGCCAATCGTCTTCGCCTTCCTGCCTTTGCGCCAGCGCGCAGGCCTCGGCACCCTACTGAGCGCGACCTTGCTGGGGATGACGACCAACTTCACGCTTTTGGTACTCCCGCAGCCCGACGGATCACCAATGCAGTTCGCATTCATGGCCGCCGGCGTGGCGGCAATCGGATTCGGGTCAGCGATGTACCTCACGTCGAACATGGGTCCTGGGCCACGGGACGGCATCATGACCGGACTCCACCAGAGGTATGGCTGGCGAATCCGAACCGTCCGGACGGCGCTCGAAGTGTCCGTGCTGATCATCGGATTCGCGCTAGGCGGCACAGTCGGCATCGGCACCGTCCTCTACGCAATTGTCATCGGTCAGGTCATCGAGCTCGCGCTCAGGATGCTCGGCTACCGGGGCCGCGTGCCGGTGCCGACGCGTATCTAGCGAACGCAAGATTCGCTTGCGGGAGCGCGGGAGGGCGCCTAGCATTGAGAAAGGCCTAACGTTCGTAGGATTCAAGGAGAGCCTTCATGGCGAAGCGCGTCGAGTTTGGAATTCGGCTGCCTGTGGCCGGACCGCTGGCAAGCGTCGAAGCGGTGCGAAGCGTCTCGCAATGGGCCGAGGAGCTGTCATTCGACTGCCTGTGGGTCCACGACTTCATTGCGTGGACGAAATTCCAGGACCGGACGCACGTCTCGTGCGGTTCGCTCGAGGCTGTCGAAGCAGCCGGCGAGAACTATCCGCCAGTCTTCATGGAGTCGTTGACCAACCTGGCATTCCTCGCCGGGATTACTTCGAGCATCCGAATCGGCGTAGCGGTGCTGTGTCTCCCCTACCGCAATCCAGTCGTCGCCGCCAAGCAGGTGGCCAATATCGATGTCCTCAGCAATGGACGGCTCATCCTCGGCGTCGGAGTCGGTGCTGCGAAGAGCACCCACAACGTCGACTTCGAAGTCCTGGGCGTACCGCGGACCGATAAGTACGCACGCACCAAGGATTACCTGCGGGCGATGACCCACATATGGACTGACGACCATCCGTCGTACGAAGGCGACTTCGTTCGCTTCCCAGAAACGGAATTTGCGCCGAAGCCGGTTCAGAAACCGTATCCGCCGATCTGGATTGGGGGTGGCGGGCCGAAGTCAGTCGACATTGCAGCGGAATTCGCCAGCGGGTGGTTGCCGCCGTGGATCTCGCCCGATCAATATCCGGCCCGGATTGCAGAGTTGCACGAGGCGGCCAAGCAATACGACCGCCAGGACGTCGACTTCGATATCGGGACAGAGGTGTACGTCAGTATCGGCGAGACATCCGAACAGGCGCAGCGACAGGCCGTGCACACCCTGAGCGTCCTCTCTGAAGGTTTCGCCGATGACGCGACCCCCGAAGCGATTCAGGCTGCCGGCCTGATCGGCAGTCCCGAGGAGATAGTCGAGAAGCTCAAGCGCTACGTGGATGGCGGCGTCATGCACTACGAGATGAAGTTCATCTACCAGTCCATCGACCACTATCACGAACAGCTCGAGCTCTTCGCCAAGCAGGTGATCCCTGCCTTCCGATAATCGTCGGAGGATTTCACGGGAGAGAGAGTGATGGCCGATTCGACTGGCACGCTGGCCGGGCTGCAGGACCGCGATGCCATGGTCCAGATGGCCTGTGACCTGGTCAACATCCCAAGCCCCACCGGCGACGAGGGGGC
>JAICUY010000020.1 GCA_025935615.1 Steroidobacteraceae bacterium | reverse complement strand
GCGGCCAGCCACCGAGCGGTCTGGCCATGCTGCTCGGGATGCTGGTCGCCATCGGGGTACTGCTCGACGCGAGCGCCGGACGCCTGGGCGATGCGTTCGGCGGGCTGATCGGCCGCCGGCGGTGAGCGGACTGTTCTCGTCCGACGCCGCGGGACTGGCCGGCTCGACGCTGGCCGCGCTGGTGACGATTGTCGTCTGGTCGTATCTCGCAGGTGAGCGGCGCATCTTCGGCTGGGCGCAGCATCTGCTGGCGGGCATGGCAACCGGCTACCTCGTTGTCATCTCGGTCCGCGAAGTCCTCGTCCCGCAGCTGGTCCAGCCACTCGCGGCGGATCCGGCCGGCAACCTGGTCCTGTGGCCGGCGATGGTGCTGGTCGTGGTCCTGGCCCTCGGGCGCTGGCTGCCGGAGCGCCTGGTGGCGATTCCGGTGGCGCTGCTGCTCGCCGCCACGGCCGCCTTCGCGCTGGGCGGGGCGGTGGTCGGGACGCTGCTCCCGCAGCTCGCCGCCAGCCTGCTACCAGGCCCCGTCGCGCCAAGCGCGGTCGCGCCAGGCGCCGTCGCGCCGGACGGCCTGCTCAACGCCGGGATCGGCCTGGTGATCACGGCGCTGGTGCTGGTGACCTTCCTGCACGGCATGCGCGGCAACCGCATCACGACGCTTGCCGCCGGAAGCGGACGATGGCTCCTGGTGGGCGGCCTCGGTGGCTGGCTGGGCTATCTCGCCGTCAGCCGCCTGGCATTGCTGGTCGAGCGCCTGCGCTTCATCCTCGTCGACTGGCTGGGCATCGGGCGATGAGGCCTCCGCCGCCCGCGCCCGGCGCAGAGCTGTCGGTGCTGGTCGACATCGGCTCGGCCTGGACGAAGGCCAGCGTGATCGGGCGTAGCCGCGGTCGTTGGCGGATCGCCGCCCACGCGGCGCAGCCCACGAGCTGGGACGAGCGCGAGCTGTGGCGCACGCTGGCAGCCCACCTCGCAGCCGGCGCCGACAGGCGCCTCCACGAGCGCCTGGAGCGGCTGGTGGCGGAGGCACCCCGAATCGAGTGCCACACCCCGCGGCGGCCGGCGCGCCTGGCGCTGGCGGCAGTGTCGCGAGACATCTCCGGCGCGGCCGCCCGGCGCGCTGCCGAGTCAGCCGGCTGGGTTGTCGAGGAGGTTGCCTCCATGGACGACGACCGCTCGCTTGCGGCACGCCTGGGGGCACTCCAGTCGGCCGGCGTCGACGCCTGGCTGGTGAGCGGCGGCTTCGACGACGCGCACAGCGAGCAGGCGCTCGAGATGGCGGCGCTGGTGGCTGCGGCGCGGCGTGGCGGCGAGACGCCCGTCATCTGGGCCGGCTCGGCTCGGCTCGGCGCCGAGGTCGGCCGGCTGTTCGAGCCAGCCCCCGTGTCGCTGGTCGCCAACCCGCGCCCATCGCCGGACCGCAGCGAACCGACCGCGCTGCGGCATCACCTCGAAGCGCTGCTGCAGGAGATGATCGAGCCCGGCGGCTCCATTCACCTCGCGCCGATCAGCTTCCGGCGCGCGATCGCCGCCCTGGCGGAGACGGCGGCGCTCCGGATTCTGGGGATCGACATCGGTGCGCGCTATGCCAACTGGGTGGTGGCCGACAGCGACGGCAGCGCCGAGAGCCGCATCTTCGCCAGTGGCGGCCTCTCCTCGCCGACCCTCACCGGCCCAGGCGGCCCGGCCCGTCTGACCAGGCTCATCCCGCAGTCGATCGACGAGCTGGCGGTGGCCGATGCGCTCCAGAACCTCCGCGCGCGCCCGGGGACGGTGCCGCAGACCGAGGAGGAGCTGGCGGTGACGCACGGTGCGCTGCGCGCGCTGCTGGCGCAGATGGCCGTCGACGAGACGCCGCGCGGCGTCGACCTCATCATCGGCGGGGGCCGGACGCTGGCCTCGATTCCGAACCCCGGCCTGGCCGCTCAGCTGCTGCTCGATGGGCTGCGGCCGTTGGGTGTGACCCAGCTGGCCATCGACCCGTCGGGTGCGCTGGGGCCTCTCGGCTCGCTCGACGATGTCGAGATCGGCGAGGGGATTGCCACCGTGCGGGACGACCTGATCGTGCCGCTGGGGACGTCGATCGTGTGTCGCGGCGGTCGCGCCGGCCAGGTCGCCATGCGCGTGACCGTGCACCGCACCGGATGGCCCGAGGTCGGCCCGGTCGAAGTGCGCAGCGGATCGGTCCAGATCCTGCCGCTCGGGCGCGGCCAGACGGCGGACGTCGAGATCACGCTCGATGGCGACGCATCGCTCGGGACGCCGCGCCGGACGCGCCATGTGCGGACGAGCGTGCAGGGCGGCTCGGTGGGCCTGGTGCTCGACGCCCGGGACGTTCCGCTGGTGGTGCCTCGGCGCTCCGACGATCGGCGATCGGTGCAGGCCGCGTGGCGCGACGTCTTCCTGCGCGAGCCGATGCAGGCCCCGGGGAGGGTGGAATGAACGGCGTCGTGCACCGCATCGCGATTCCGCGCGGCGCGGCGCTGCGGGTCGAGGTCGGCGATCTGGTCAAGCCGGATCAGCTGCTCGCCGTCAATCGCGCGCCCGGCCACGCCGTGACGGTCGACGTTGCCGGACGCCTTGGGCGCTCGGCTGCCACAGCCGGGGAGCTGCTCGAGGCCCATCCGGGCAGCCGCCTCGAGGCGGGCAGTGTCATCGCGCGCTCGCCGCAGGGCGCTGTCGTCAGCGCCCCGGTCGCCGGGCTCCTGGTCGGCTACTCGCCCAGCGACGGCACCGCCCTGCTGGCGCCGCTCGGCGAGGAACTGCCGGTGATCGGGCACGTCTCCGGACGGGTGCTGGCGGTGCACGACGGCGCCATCGACGTCGAGGTGCGTGGCGCGCAACTCGTCGGCGTGGGCGGGACCGGCGAGGCGGTGCACGGCGAGCTGGTGGTGGCGGTTCACGATCCGGGCGAGGAGCTGCGGGCGGCGGCCATCGACGTGGGAGCCACCGGCAAGATCCTGGTGGGCGGCTCGCGCGCATCGGCCGAGACGTTGACGCGGGCGCGGGCGATGGGCGTGGCCGGGATCGTCCTGGGCGGGGTGCTCGACAAGGAGCTGCGCGACTTCGAGGCGATTCAGCGACGGCGGCGCGAGATCGGCGGCCTGGCCGGGTCGTTCGGACTGGTGCTGCTCGAAGGATTCGGCAAGGTCGGCTTCGATCCACAGCTGTTCGATTGGTTCAGGCGCCACGCCGGGCACCTGGCCAGCATCTTCGGCGCTCAGCATCGGGTGTACGTCTACGACGCGGCGGCGCCGCCGCGGCGCACGCCGCAGCCGGCGGTCGGTGACCGGGTCATCGCCCATCGCCGGCCATTCCAGGGACGGGGTGGGGTGCTGGTGGCGGTCCTCGACGACCTGCATGCCACGCCGTCGGGGCTCGTGACCCGCATGGCCCTGGTCCGCTTCGAGGACGGCCGGCTGGCGCCGGTGCCGCTCGCCAACCTGGAGTCGACGGCCCGGGCCTCCGAGCGATAGGCCGAGCGAACGGCTCCCTATACTTTTCGGCATGGCTTCCCATGCTGCCGATGCGCGCTCTCAGCACACCGGAGTCCTGTCGAGCGGCTCGACCGATGCGACGCGCGCCATCGGCCGTCGCCTCGGCACGGCCGCGCAGCCCGGCTCGCTGCTGGCCTTGAGCGGTCCGCTGGGCGCCGGCAAGACGCAGGTCGCCAAGGGCGTCGCCGAGGGCCTCGGCGTGACGACGGTCGTCAACAGCCCGACTTTCGTGCTCATGAACGAGCATCCCGGGCGGCTGCGGCTGTTCCACATCGACGCCTATCGGCTCGACGATCCCGAGGAGGCGATCGCAGCCGGGCTGATCGACGATCGGCAGGCCGCCGGCGTCACCGTGGTCGAGTGGGCCGATCGGCTGGACGGCTACCTGCCGGCCGACCGCCTCGAGATGGAGCTGGTGCCCGACGGCGAGGCGTCCGAGCGCCGCACGCTGCTCTGGCGCGCCACCGGCCCCAACGCGGCGCACCTGTCGGAGGCGCTCGAGGCGTGATCGTCGCGATCGAGGCGGCGTCGACCGACCTGTCGCTGGCGCTGGCCGAAACCGACGGGACGCTTGTGGCCGAGGAGGGCTGGACGGCTGATCAGCGCCGCACCCACGAGCTGCTGCCGCGGCTGCTGGCGCTGCTCGAGCGGAGCGAGCGGACGCTCGAAGCGGCGAGCGCCCTGGCGGTCGGCATCGGTCCCGGCAGCTTCACCGGGTTGCGGGTGGCGATGAGCGTGGCGAAAGGACTGGCCTTCGGCCTCCGCCGCCCGGTGGTCGGCATCCCGAGCCTGGCAGCCTGGCTCGACGCGTTCCCCGAGGCGCGCAGTGCGCTGGTGCGCGCCGGTGCGCGCGAGGCGTACCTGCTTGATCGCGCCACCGGCGCCTTGAGCCTGGTCGACCCCGACGGCGCCCGCGCCGCGGCCGTCCCGGCGGTCGCGCCCACGGAGCTCGCCCATCGCTTCGAGCTGCGTGACACGCTGCCGCCGTTCGCCGCCGCGGCCGTCATTGCGCGCCTCGCCGCCCATCGGCTGGCCGAACATCCGAGCGGGGACGACCTCGATCGACTGGAGCCGGGCTATCTGCGCGGCCCGCGCGGCATTGGTCCCGTGCCCGAAGGAGCCGTCCGATGGCTGTGAGCCTCCCGCTCATCGTGGACGAGATGCGCACGGGCGACATCGCTGCCGTCCACGGGATCGAGCGCCTGAGCTTCAGCGCGCCATGGCCGGCCTATGCCTTCGAGCAGGAGCTGGCCAGCAACCGCCTCGCACGCTACCGCGTCGCGCGCGCCGGTGGCCAGGTCGTCGCCTTCGCGGGCCTGTGGCTGATGGCCGACGAGGCGCACATCACCACCTTCGCGGTGCACCCGTCGTGGCGACGGCAGGGCGTGGCCCATCGGCTCATGGTCAGCCTCCTCGAGCTGAGCCGCCAGATCGGCGCGCAGCGCATGACGCTCGAGGTCCGCGTCAGCAACCAGCCGGCACAGGCGCTCTACCGTCGCTTCGGCTTCGTGACGGTCGGCCGCCGGCCGCGGTACTACACCGACGACGGCGAGGATGCGCTGATCATGACCACCCCGGAGCTGGCCGGCCCGTCGATGCAGGCGCTCCTGCTGGCCGAGCACGGGCCGAATGACGTGGCGGATACCGGCGGGGGAGCGGCGTGAGCGGAGCGCGCATCCTGGCCGTCGAGTCGAGCTGTGACGAGACCGGCGTGGCGGTGGTGGTCGGCGGTCGCCGGATCGAGGCCAACCAGGTGGCGAGCCAGGTCGCCCTGCATGCCGCAACCGGCGGCATCGTGCCGGAGGTCGCCGCACGCCAGCAGCTGCGCTGGATCATCCCCACCCTGCGCGCCGCCTTCGAGGAGGCGAAGGTGACGTGGGACGACCTCGACGCCGTGGCGGTGACCTACGGTCCCGGCCTGATCGGTTCGCTGCTGGTGGGGGTCAACGTCGCCAAGGCGCTGGCGGTCAGCCACGACCTGCCGCTGGTCGGCGTGAACCACATCGAGGGCCACATCTACGCCAACTGGTTGACCGATACGGACGCCAGCCAGCCACTTCCGCCGGAGCCCGACTTCCCGCTGCTCTGCCTGGTGGTCAGCGGCGGGCACAGCCAGCTGGTGCTGATGCACGACCACGGGCGCTACGAGCTGCTGGGGCAGACGGTCGACGACGCGGCCGGCGAGGCGTTCGACAAGGTCGGCCGCCTGCTGGGGCTGCCGTATCCGGGTGGCCCGGCGATCTCGGCGGCTGCCGTCGGCGCGAGCCCGGCGACGCGCTTCCCGCGGGCGCGGACGGCCGGCCGCTACGACTTCAGCTTCTCCGGCCTCAAGACCGCCGTGCTGCGCGAGGTGGCGAGCTATCGCGACCGCGGCGATCCCATCCCGGTCGATGGACTGGCCGCGGCCTTCGAGGAGGCCGTCGTCGACGCGCTGGTCAGCAAGACGGTCGAGGCGGCGCGCGATCACCAGGTGGCGGCGGTGGCGATGGGTGGCGGGGTGGCCGCCAACCGCGCGCTGCGCTCGACGCTCGCCGAGCGGCTCGAGGGCATGCCGCTCCTCATCCCGCCGCCGGCATGGTGCACCGACAACGGGGCCATGATCGGCGCCGCCGCGGGGTTCCGCTTCGCGGCCGGCGACCGGGCCGATGCGTCGCTCGAGGCGATCCCCTCGCTCGCGCTGCCCTGGCTCGAGGCGGTGGACGTGGCCGATGCCCGCTGAGGGCGCTGCCGCCCTGAGCGCGGACCGGCTCGAGCCTCCCACGGCCGGCCAGCTGCGCCGGCTGCTGAGCGCCGAAGGGCTGCGCCCGCGCAAGTCGCTGAGCCAGAACTTCCTGACCGATGCGGAGGCGCTGGACGCCATCCTGGCCGCCGCAGATCTGGCCCGCGGCGACCGGGTGGTGGAGGTCGGTCCCGGATTGGGAGTCCTCACGCGACGCCTCCTCGCGGCCGGCTGCCGGGTCGTGGCCGTCGAGCTCGATCCGCGGCTGGCGGCATATCTGCGTCGCGAGCTGGACACGCTCGACCGATTCGAGCTGATCGAGGCCGATGCGCTGAGCCTCCACCCTCGCGACCTGTTCCCCGGCGAGGACTTCAAGCTGGTCGCCAACATCCCGTACCACATCACCAGCCCGCTGCTGCACGCCTTCCTCGAAGGCGATCGGCCACCGGCGATCGCCGTGCTGCTGGTCCAGGCCGAGGTCGCCGGACGCGTCGCCTCGCCGCCGGGCGGGATGAGCTACCTGTCCGTCTTCGTCCAGAACGTGGCGACGGCCGAGATCGTGGCCCGCGTTCCGGCAGCAGCCTTCGAGCCCGCGCCCGAGGTCGACTCGGCCGTGCTGCGCCTCGTGCGCCGGCCGCGGCCGGTCGTGCCACCGGGACCGGGCCGCGAGCCGTTCTACCGGCTGGTGCAGGCGGGCTTCCGGCAGCGTCGCAAGCAGATCCACAACGCCCTGGCTCGCGAGCTGCCGGTGGAGCGCGCCACGCTCGACGAGGCGCTGGCCGCGTGCGCTGTCGACGGGGAGCGGCGGCCCCAGACCCTGGCAGTCGACGAGTGGGCGTGCCTCACGACGCAGCTGTCGCGGGCGCTCGGGTGAGGACGGCGCTCGCCGTCGCCGCGCCGGCGAAGCTGAACCTGTCGCTGGCGGTCGTCGGCCGGCGACCGGACGGCAACCACCTGCTGGCCAGCGTGTTCGTCCTGCTCGAACTGGCGGACCGAGTCCAGCTGGCGTCGGGTGACGGCAGCCTCAGCGTCCAGCCCGCGGCCGGCGTGCCGGAGGGAGCCGACAACCTCGCCTGGCGCGGCCTGCTGGCCGGCCTGGGGGCGGCACCGGTGGATGCTTGCCTCACGGTCGAGAAGCGCGTGCCGCTGACCGCCGGCCTGGGTGGCGGTTCCTCCGACGCGGCCGCAGCCTGGCGCCTCGCGCGGCGCTGGCGTGGCTTGGACGATCTCCCGCATCGCGACACGTTGCGGGAGCTGTCGCGGATCGGTGCCGACGTCCCGTTCTTCGCGGCACAGGTCCCGGCGGCCTACGTGACCGGCATCGGCGAAGAGATCCATGCGCTCGCCGCGCCGGGGCGTCGTCACGTCGTGCTGGCCGTGGCCGACGTCGGCCTGTCGACGGGCGCCGTCTTCGGCGAGCTGCGGCGCGCCGACTGGGCGGCCACGCCGCCCGAGGAGCGCGTCGAGCCCGGCCGCAACGACCTCCTCGCTCCGGCGTTGCGCCTGCGGCCCGAGCTGGAGGCGCTGTTCGCAACGATTCGCCGGGCTGGTGGCGACCCCCATCTCACCGGCTCCGGGCCGACCGTCTTCGCCGTCAGCGACGACGCCGAGCGCATGCAGCGCGTTCGCGACGACCTGGACGCGGCCGGGGTTCGGACGATTGCGACTCGGTACGCCGACGCGGCGGCTACGATTGAGGTAGGCACACACCAGGAGGAGAGCAGCGCATGACCGCTCGGGTCGAGAGATCAGCGGTGAGCACCGAGCGGGCCGCGCCCGCCACCGGACCCTACAGCCAGGCCATCCGCGCCGGCGGGCTGGTCTTCGTCGCCGGCCAGATCGGGCTCGATCCCGCCAGCGGTGACATGGCGGGCGGCGTCGCCGCCCAGGCCGAGCAGGCGCTCGCCAACCTGGAGGCGGTGCTGGCAGCGGCAGGCTCGGGAATCGACCTGGTGACCAAGACGACCGTCTTCATCACCGACATGGACGACTTCGCCACCGTCAACGAGGTCTATGGCCGCCACCTGCGCGAGCCCTATCCGGCGCGCTCCACCGTCGCCGTCAAGCAGCTGCCACGGGGTGCGCTGGTCGAGGTCGAGGCGATCGCCCTGGCCACCGACGGCAGCTGACCGCCAGTTGACCGCCGTTCACGGCGCTGCGTACCATCGGCGCCATTCGCCCAGATTGGAGCTTCAGCACCGTTGGTAGCTAGCGCGGCCATCGTCCTGGCCGCAGGCCAGGGAACCCGCATGCGTTCCCGGCTGCCCAAGGTCCTCCACCCCCTGGCCGGCAGGCCGATGCTGTTGCACGTGCTCGACGCTCTGGCGCGTGCCTCGGTCGAGGAGCGGGTGGTCGTCACCGGCCACGGCGCCGAGCAGGTCGAGGCCGCGCTGCCCGATGGCCTGGCCGCGGTTCGCCAGGAGCCGCAGCTCGGGACCGCCGACGCCGTGCGGGTCGGCATGACCCGCGTGCCGGCCAGCACCCGTCACGTCATCGTGACCAGCGGCGACGTGCCGCTCCTGCCGGCCGATCTGTTCGGCGCGCTGCTGCACGAGCAGGCAGAAGGGGATGCGGTGATGGCCCTGCTCGCGGCACGCGTGGGGGACCCAACAGGCTACGGACGCGTCGTGCGCGATGCCGACGGCGACTGCCGCGCGATCGTCGAGGAGACCGATGCGGACGAGGCGACGCGAGCCATCGCCGAGATCAATGTGGGCTGCTACTGCTTCGACGCCGCGTGGCTGCGCGCCAACGTCGGCGACGTGCCGGCCAGTGCCTCGGGCGAGTTCTACCTCACCGATCTCGTGGCGCTGGCGCTCGCCGCGGGCCGCAGGGTCAGCGTGGTCACGGCGCCTCGCGCCGAGCTGACGATCGGCATCAACGACCGCGTGGCCCTCGCCGGCGCCGAGCAGCTCATGCGCCGCGAAATCGCCGAGCGGCACATGCGCGCCGGCGTGACCATCGTCGATCCCTCCAGCGTTCGCATCGACGCGGAGGTCCAGATCGGGCAGGACGCCCGCATCGAGCCTGGGACGACCCTGCTCGGTGCATCGGTCATCGGCCAGGAGGCGGTGATCGGGCCGAACGCGCATGTCGTCGCCAGCCGCATCGGTCCACGGGCGCACGTCTGGGCCAGCATCGTCGAGGAGGCGAGCGTGGGCGAAGACGCCGAGATCGGGCCGTTCAGCCACCTGCGACCGGGTGCCGAGGTGGGACCCCGCTGCCGCATCGGGAACTACGCCGAGATCAAGAACAGCCGTATCGGCGCCGGGACCCAGCAGCATCACTTCAGCTACGTGGGGGACGCGGATGTCGGCGACGACGTCAATATCGGGGCCGGCACGGTGACTGCGAACTACGACGGCGAGCAGAAGAACGCGACGCTCATCGGTGACGGAGCCTTCATCGGTTCGGACAGCATGCTCATTGCACCGGTGACCATCGGTGCCGGCGCCAGGACCGGAGCCGGAGCGGTCGTCACCCGCGACGTCCCGCCCAACACCACGGTGGTGGGGATGCCGGCGCGGCCGATCGAGCTGCGGCGGCGGTCGGCGACGACAGCCGGCGAGGATCGGAACACGCAGACAGGAGGCGGCTCAACGCCCTAGATGCCAGAGGGCAACAGTAGCGGCGCCACCGGGAATCCGGTCGTGGACGTGGCCCTTGTGCTGGTCCTCATCCTGATCGGTGGCTTCTTCGCCGCTTCCGAGATCGCGCTCATCACGGTCAAGCGGCACCGGCTGCAGCAGCTGGTCGGCGAAGGAAACCGATCGGCGCGCATCGCCAAGCGTCTCACCGACGATCCAAGCCGCTTCCTGGCCACGATCCAGATCGCGCTCACCTTCCTGGGCTTCATGGCCTCGGGGATCGGCGCCCTGTCGCTGGCCGGAGGCCTGCGACAGCTGATCGCCAATCTGCCAGCGCTCGCCGATGCGGCCGGCACGCTCAGCTTCGTGATCATCACCCTGCTCATCGCCCTGGCTTCGATCATCATCGGGGAGCTGGTGCCCAAGACACTGGCGCTCAGCTTCGCTGAACGGTTCGCGCTCGCCGTGGCGCGCCCCATCGGCTGGCTCGACGCGGGACTTCGCCCGGTCGTCTGGCTCGTGACCCGGATCAGTGGCTTCCTGGTGCGCATGCTGGGTGGCAAGGAGAAGCCGCAGGGCGGCTACCTGTCGACCGAGGAGCTGAAAATCCTGGTCGAGTCCGGGTCGGAGCAGGGGAGTATCGAAGAGGACGAGAAGGAGATGATCACCGGGGTCATCGAGCTCGCCGACAAGAAGGTCCACGAGGTGATGGTTCCCCGCATCGGTATCCGGGCGGTGGAGGTCGACGACCCGATCGACGCGGTCCTCGACGTCATCATCCGCGCCGGCCACTCGCGCGTGCCGGTCTACGACGAATCGCTCGACGACATCGTCGGCATCCTCTACGCCAAGGACATGCTGCCGTACCTCAAGCAGAACGGCACCGGCGAGGAGAGCATCGACATTCGGGCCCTGGCCCGGACGCCGGTCTACGTGCCGGAAACCAAGCGCGTCGACGAGCTGCTGCACGAGATGCAGCTGGCCAAGCGCCACATCGCGATCGTGGTGGACGAGTACGGCGGCACCGCCGGCCTGATCACGATGGAGGACGTGGTCGAGGAGATCGTCGGCGAGATCGAGGACGAATACGACATCGAGGAGACGCTGGTCGAGCAGCTCGACGCCGACGGCCGCCTGGTGTACCGGCTCGACGGCCGGGTCAGCATGGACGATCTGCGCGACCTGTTCGACCTGCCCGACGACGAGGAGCCCGATGAAGAGGCGTACGACACCGTCGGCGGCTTCATCATCCACCGCGAGGGCCGGATACCGTTGCCGGGTGCCGAGCTGGACTTCCACGAGGTGAACCTGCGCGTCGAAGCCGCGGACTCGCGACGGGTGGCGAAGGTCATTGCCGCCCGCGAGCGCCCGGCAGAGCCGGAGGCGCAGGAGACCGAAGCCTAGGCGCGAATGATGGCCTGGACCAGGTCCTCCAGCTCGATGCGACGCTCGTCGGGAATCGGCAGCGCGGCCAGCTCGGCCAGCGCGCGGTCGCGGTAGCGGCGCGCCTCGCCCTCGGCGTGCGCCCGGGCGCCGCTCCGATCCAGGATGGCGAGCACTTCGTCGACCTCGTCGGGAGCCATCACCGTCTCCACGTCGGGCGCCGGCAGGCCATCGGTGGCGCGCAGGCCGGTGCGGTAGATGTCGCGCAGCCGATCGACATCGGCGGGAGCGGCATTCTGCAGCGCCCACACCAGCGGCAGTGTCTTCTTGCGACGACGGACGTCTCCGGCGCTCGGCTTGCCCGAGTCCTCCGACTCCCAGAAGGTGCCCTTCACGTCATCGGCCATCTGAAAAGCGAGCCCCAGGTCGTAGCCGAACTGGCGGTAGGCCTCGATGGTGCCCTGGTCGCCGGTGGCCAGCAGCGCGCCCGCCTGCACCGCGGCAGCGAGCAGCGCCGCCGTCTTCTTGCCGATCATCTCCATGTACTCGTCGACCGAGACGTCGACCCGCTGCTCGAACGTGATATCGAGGTATTGCCCCTCGGTGAGGGCCAGGCAGGTCTCGTCGTAGATGCGCATAAGGTCGAGCAGCTTGCGCTCCTCGAAGCCCTCGGCGTCCATGAGCCGATACAGGGCCAGGCGTGACAGCGCGAACATGGCGTCGCCGGCGTTGATCGCCAGCGGGATGCCCCATACCGCCCACAGTGTCGGCCGATGGTGCCGCTCGCGGTCGCCGTCCTCGATGTCGTCGTGGACCAGGCTGAAGTTGTGCCCCAGCTCGACGGCGGCCGCGCCCGGCAACGCCTCGCGGTACTTGCCCGACAGCGACTGGTAGGCGAGCAGACCCAGCAGCGGCCGGATCCGCTTGCCACGAGCGCGGTCGGCATCCAGCCCGAGGTGATAGGCAAGCATCTCGTACAGCGGCCGGGTGTGGCCATCGCGCTCGGCCAGCACGCTCTGCATCTCGGCCTCGATATCGGCCAGCAGCTCGCTAAACTCGGCTCTGATGTCCACGGGCACAGCGTACCCGACCTGCCGCGCCACGGAAGTCACGCTCCCTGCTGAGCAGGTCCGATGCCGCGCCGCGGCAGGCGCCGCCGGATGAGCCCGCGCTCCCGGCTCTACAAGACCGAGGCAATCGTGCTGCGCAGCATGGACCTGGGCGAGGCGGACCGGGTGCTGACCGTGCTGACGCCGCGCCTCGGCAAGCTGCGGATCATCGCCAAGGGGATCCGGCGGCCACGTTCACGGCTGGGCGGTGGCCTCGAGCCGTTCAGCGACGTCCACCTGGTCCTGGCCGTGGGGCGCACCTTCGACGTCGTCACCGGCGTCGCGCTCGAGGATCCGCACCTCGGCCTGCGCAACGACCTGCATTCGACGGCGGCGGCCTGGTACGTCGTCGAGCTGGCCGACCGCTTCTGCGAGGGTGCGGCCGACTCGCACGGCGCCTTCGTGCTGCTGGCCCAGGCACTGGCCGCCCTCGACGCCCCGGCCGATGCGGTCTCCCGCGAGATCGTCGCCCGCTGGTTCGAGCTCCACCTGCTCGACGCCATGGGCTTCCGCCCCGAGCTGTCGCGCTGCCTCGACTGCGGCGCGGCGATCACGCCCGAAGGCAACGCCTTCTCGCCGGTCGCCGGAGGCGTGCTGTGCGGCATCTGCGCGAGCACGACCCTGGGCGCCCGCTCGATCTCGACCGATGCCTTCAAGGTCCTCCGCCACCTCCAGCGCTGCGAGCTGGCCGAGGTGCTCCAGCTCTCGCTCGCTCCCAGGCTGCACCGGGAGGTGGAGCGCCTCCTGTATGCCACCGTGTCGGCAGTCCTGGAGCGCGAGCTGCGCTCGCGCGATTTCCTCGAGGAGGTCGCGGCGCGCGACTCCACCCGCCCTCTGGCCGCCAGCCGACCATAGGCGTTTTGCCACCTGCTGGCAGTATCGGAGAAAGAGCGACCGACTCACGTCGCCGGTTGGCCGATTTGCCAGCCCTTGAATAGGTACGGACAACAGCGGGCACGAGTGCAACCGAATTTGCGCCAGCGCCGGCTTCTCCTTGGTCGCTACTTCCACCTGCTGGCAAATCGGCGCGCGGCCGCTGGCAGTAGACTCGCGCCGTGCCGGCACCATCCATGGACGTCATCGTCAGCCTCGCCAAGCGGCGGGGATTCGTCTTCCCCAGCAGCGAGATCTACGGCGGCATGGCCGGCTTCTGGGATTACGGCCCGCTGGGCGTCGAGCTCAAGAACAACGTCAAGCAGGCCTGGTGGCGCCACATGGTCACCCTGCGGGACGACGTCGTCGGCCTGGATGCGGCGATCATCATGCACCCGCGCGTGTGGGAGGCCTCCGGTCACGTCGCCGGCTTCAGCGATCCCATGGTCGACTGCCGCAACTGCAAGCTGCGCTTCCGGGTCGAGGATCTCAAAGGGCCGCCGGCCGAGATCGCCTGCCCCAACTGCGGCCAGCGTGGCACGCTGACCGAGCCGCGCCAGTTCAACCTCATGTTCAGCACGCACGTCGGACCGGTGGCCGAGGACGCATCGGTCGCCTACCTTCGTCCCGAGACGGCGCAAGCCATGTTCGTCCAGTTCGAGAACGTGGCCACCACCATGCGCCGCAAGCTGCCATTCGGCATCGCGCAGATCGGCCGCAGCTTCCGCAACGAGATCACGCCCGGCAACTTCATCTTCCGCGACCGCGAGCTGGAGCAGATGGAGATGGAGTACTTCGTCCACCCGCGCGAGGAGGATCACTGGTTCCGCTACTGGGTCGATGAACGCCACCGCTGGTGGACCGATACGCTCGGCATCGACGCCGACAACCTGCGGCTGCGCCCGCACGACCCCGACGAGCTCAGCCACTACTCCAGGCAGACGACCGACATCGAGTACCGCTTCCCGATCGGCTGGTCGGAGCTGGAGGGGATCGCCGATCGCACCGACTTCGATCTCAAGGCGCATGCCGCCGGCAGCGGCAAGCGGCTGGCAATCTTCGACGAGGCCAGCGGCGAGCACATCGTGCCGTACGTCATCGAGCCTGCCGCGGGGGTCGACCGAGCCGTGCTGACGGTGCTCATCGATGGCTACGAGGAGCAGCAGCTCGAGCGCGAGAAGCGGGTGGTGCTGCATATCAAGCCGGCCCTGGCGCCGATCAAGGTGGCGGTGCTGCCGCTGCTGCGCAACCGGCCCGAGCTGGTCGAGCGCGCGCAGCGCCTGGCCGCCGACCTGCGGCCGCTGGTGGCGGCGGTCTACGACGACACGGCGTCGATCGGCAAGCTCTACCGCCGCCAGGACGAGATCGGGACGCCGTTCTGCATCACCGTCGACGTCGAGTCGTTGGAGGATGGAGCTGCGACGATCCGCGAGCGTGACACGATGACGCAGGAGCGCGTCGGCCTCGAGCACATGCCGCAGCGCGTCGCCGACCTCGTGGCCGGCCGCGCGGCGTGGGAAGGTGTGGCGCGCGAGGTGGCCGCGGCCGCCGAGTGACCAGCCGCAGCCTCCTCTCGACTGCCGACGGGCACGACTCCAGCATCCGGCTCGAGGCGTGGAGCAGACGTGGCGCGCGCGACGACGAGCTGCTGTGGGTGGATCTCGAGGACCCGTCGGACAGCGAGCTGGACGAGGCGGCGCGCTGCCTTGGTATTCGGGAGCGGACGATGGCGGCGTTCCGTGAGATCGCGCGTCCCGCTGCCAGCGTCCAGGACGACGCACTGCAGATCGTCATCCTGGCACTGGCCGACGACGAGGCTGGCGGTGCGATTCCGCTGCAGATTCTTCTCGGCGACGGCTGGATCGTGACCCGGCACGATGCGTCCATCCCATTCCTCGCCGAGCATCGTGACCGAATCCAGGACCAACGCGAGACCGGCCGCCTGCAGCCGATCGAATTCCTGGTCGCGCTGCTGGATGCCTGGATCGACACGTTCTTCCGCGCGTCCGAGCGGCTCGAGCGCGAGGTCGACGCCCTGGACGATGCCGCCCTACGCACCGAGCGCGATCTGCTCGCCCGGCTGGTGGAGCTCCGCCGCCGGATCGCACGGGTCCGCCGCGTCCTGACGCCGCATCGCGAGCTGCTGGCCGAACTGGTGCGACCCGATTTCCTGCCCGAGCGGCACGGACGCGGCGCATCGGGGCTGGACGCGGTCATCGCGCGCCTCGACCGCGCGGTCGAGGGGTTCGGTGCGGCGCGCGACATGCTGCTGGGCACGTTCGACGTGCACATGACCCGCACCGCGCAGCGCACCAACGATGTGATGCGGGTGCTGACGCTGGCATCGGTGATCCTGCTGCCGGCGGTGGTCATCGCCGGCGTGATGGGCATGAATTTCAAGGTTCCCATCTTCGACCAGCCGAACGTCTTCTACATCGTCATAGCGGTGATGCTGGCGCTGGCGATCGGAACCCTGGCCTTTGCCAAGGTGCGACACTGGTTCTGACCGACACTGAACGCGGCGGCAAGCGAGGTGCATGGGTGACGCCAACCTTCTCGGAGCTGCAGGCCGCCGCCGGGCGCGGCGACCACGACGAGGTGCTGCGGCTGAGCGCGGCGCGCCTGGCGGAGGTCCCCGGCGACGACGCCAGCCACGAACTCCGTGCGCGTTCGCTGCTGGCGCTTGGCCGGCTCGAGGAGGCGGAGCGCGAGGCCGATGACGCCGTCCGGCTCGATCCCGAGGAGATCCGCTATCGGGAGCTGCTGGCCGACATCCTCAGCGCGCGCGGGGCGCATCGCGACGCAGCCACCGAGTTCGGCGAGCTGGCACGCAACGACCCGCGGCAGGCGGACTGGACGCTGGCCGAGGCGCGCGAGCGGCTCGACGCGGCGCAGCCGGAGATGGGCGCCGAGGCGGCGCGACGCGCCGTCAAGCTCGACCCGCGCAACGGTCGCGCCCAGCTCGAGCTGTCGCGAGCCCTGGCCCGCACCGGCGATGCGGCGGGCGCCCTGACTGCGGCCGGTGCCGCGCTGCGGCTGCTGGGCGGGCTGCCGGAGGCGCGCGAGGCGCTCGCCGACGCCGAGTGGCTGGCCGATCAGGACGAAGCTGCCTTCGGCCAGTTCAGGGCGCTCGCCGGCGAGCTGCACGAGCGCGACCGTGAGCGGGTCATCGGCAAGGCGCGGACGTTGTACCGGCAGCACGCCGGCTGGCTCGGGCGGCTGCTGGCGGCCGTTCCGCCGCTCTTCGATCTCGCCTTCCGCAACGGGTGGCTCAAGGTCTGAGGCCGTGGACGAGCCGAGCGAGCCGAGTACCTCCTGCTGCCGGCCGGCCGAGACGCGCATTGCGCGGCGGTTTGACCGTCGCGCTTCGACCTGGACCGATGCGGCCGAGCTGCCCACCATGGTCGACGTGTCGGCCGGCCTGCGCGACCTGCTCGCCGACGTCGCGCTGCGGCACCCGAGCATCCTCGAGCTCGGCTGTGGGACCGGGGCGCTGTCCGTCGCGCTGCTCGGCGACGGTGCGGGGTCGGTCACCGGCATCGACCTGTCGCCGGGGAGCATCGCGCTGGCGCGGCGGCGCGCCGACGACGCGGGCGTGGGCGAGCGGGCGACGTACCGCATCGGCAATGCCGCCCTCGAGCCGGTGGAGCGGTACGACTGGGTGATTCTCGATCGCTCGATCTGCTGCTTCCCGGAGGCCGACCGGCTGCTCGACACCGCCCTGCGTGCGGCTCCGGAATGCGTCGCGCTCTCGGTGCCCGAGTCACGCGGCTGGCGCGGCTGGCTCAATGCGCTGCTGTGGCGTGCCGAAAACCTGTGGGACCTGGTCAGCGGCGGCTGCCCCGGCTACGTGCATGACCTGCGCCGCATCGAGCGGCGGCTGGCAGGGGCGGGCCTGCTGCCGGCGCACAGCCGGCGCATCGGCCTGTGGTTCTGCGGCGTCTATCGGCGCGCGTCCTAGCGGGGGGCGCATCGGCCGGAACGGGGGAGCGACGGGTACAATCGGGGGCCCACCCGCACGAGGACCCGTCCGACCCATGGCCACGACCGGCAGGAAGCCCGCCAAGCGTTCGACCAAGGCCAAGCGCAGCAGCACGGCGAACCGCGGCGCCTCCGACGGCACGAGCAACGGACAGCTGATCTACACCTTTCAGCAGGGCAACGCGCAGATGCGGACGCTCCTCGGCGGAAAGGGCGCCGGCCTGGCCGAGATGACGAACGCCGGGCTGCCGGTGCCGCCAGGCTTCACCATCACCACCGAGGCCTGCAACGCCTACTACGCCAACGGCCGCGAGCTGCCCGACGGGCTGTGGGACGACGTGGTCGAGCACATGCACCAGCTCGAGCGCGAGACGGGCAAGGGCTTCGGCGACGCCGCCAACCCGCTGCTGGTCAGCGTCCGCTCGGGAGCCGCCTTCAGCATGCCGGGCATGATGGACACCGTCCTCAATCTCGGCCTCAACGAGGAGACGGTCGACGGCCTGATCGCGCTGACCGATAACCCGCGCTTCGGATACGACGCGCTGCGGCGCTTCATCGCGATGTTCGGGCGCATCGTGCAGGACATCCCGGCCGAGACCTTCGACGAGCCGCTCGAGGAGCTCAAGCGCGAGCGCGGCGCCAAGCTCGACACCGAGCTGACCGCCGACGACCTGAAGGGCCTGGCCGAGCAGTACCGCGGCATCGTGCGCGAGAAGACCGGCGAGCCGTTCCCGTCGGACCCCTACCGGCAGCTCGAGCTCACCATCCGCGCCGTCTTCGACAGCTGGTTCGGCAAGCGCGCCCGCGACTACCGAGAGTTCAACAAGATCCCGCACGACCTCGGCACCGCGGTGAACATCGTGACCATGGTGTTCGGCAACATGGGCGACGACTCGGGGACCGGCGTTGCCTTCACCCGCGACCCGAACACCGGCGCCGACGAGCTGTTCGGGGAGTACCTCACCAACGCACAGGGCGAGGACGTGGTGGCCGGCATCCGGACGCCGCAGAAGATCAGCCAGATGCAGCAGGCGCTGCCCGAGGTCTACGCCCAGTTCGAGGAGATCGCGGAGCGCCTGGAGCGGCACTACCGCGACGCGCAGGACCTCGAGTTCACCATCGAGCGCGGCAAGCTGTACATGCTGCAGACGCGCTCCGCCAAGCGCACGGCTCCGGCGGCGGTGAAGATGGCCGTCGACATGGCCAACGAGGGCGTCATCAGCCGCGAGGAGGCGCTGCAGCGCGTCGAGCCGGCGCAGATCGTCCAGCTGCTGCTGCCGCGCTTCGACGAGTCGGCCAAGGGCGCGTCACAGGACCGCTTCGTGGCCAAGGGGCTCAACGCCTCCCCGGGCGCCGCAACCGGCAAGGCGATCTTCGATCCCGATCGGGCGGTCGCTGCGCACCAGGCCGGCGATCCGGTGATCCTGGTGCGGATCGAGACCAGCCCTGACGACGTCCACGGCATGCTGGCGGCGCGTGGTGTGCTGACGGCGCGTGGTGGCGCGACCTCGCACGCCGCGGTGGTGGCGCGCTCCATGGGCCTTCCCTGCGTCGCCGGCGCCGAGACGCTGAAGATCGACTACCGCAGCCGGACCATGACCGCCGGCGACAAGCTGGTCAACGAGGGCGACATGATCAGCATCGACGGCACCACCGGCGAGATCTTCGCCGGCGCGCTGCCCACCATCGAGGCGAACTTCGCCGACGAGAAGGATCTCGCCACGCTGCTGGGCTGGGCCGATGAGGTGCGCCGCCTCCAGGTCTGGGCCAACGCGGACTATCCACGCGACGCGGAGCGATCGCGCGAGTTCGGCGCGCAGGGGATCGGCCTGTGTCGCACCGAGCACATGTTCTTCGAGGAGGACCGCCTGCCGACGGTGCGGCGCATGATCCTCAATGCTCACGCCGCGACGGCCGCCAAGGCCGGCGAGGAAGCCTCCTGGACTCATGACCAGCGTTCGGCCGTCCGCGTCTTCGACGAGGCGTTGGCCGAGCTCGAGCGCCTCCAGACCGATGACTTCGCGGGGCTGTTCCGGGCGATGGACGGACTGCCGGTGGTGATCCGGCTGATCGATCCGCCGCTCCACGAGTTCCTGCCGAGCTACGACCAGCTGGTCGCCGACACCACCCGCCTGCGCACACTGCTCGAGGTCACTGCCGTCGAGACCGATGCGGTCGGCGATCGCGAGACGCCAATCATCGAGAAGGGCCTGACCCGCGTCTTCGGCGAGCGGGACGCGCGACGGGCGATGCGGCTGATCCCCAGGGTCGGGAAGGCGTCATCGGACGCATCGGCCGATGGAGATCGCGCGGCACTCGAGTCCGAGCTGGCCGAGAAGACCGAGCTGCTCCACGCGGTCGAGGCGATGCGCGAGCAGAACCCGATGCTCGGGCTGCGCGGGGTGCGGCTGGGGCTCATGGTGCCGGACATCGTGAAGATGCAGACGCGTGCCATCCTGGGCGCCGCCACACGGGTCGCCGGGGAGGGGGTCAAGCCGCTGCCCGAGATCATGATCCCCCTCGTCGGCCACGTGAACGAGCTGCGCGAGACGCGGCAGATCCTGGAGGGCGAGGTCTCGCGGATCGTGGAGGCGTCCGGGCAGAAGGTCGACTACAAGTTCGGCACCATGATCGAGGTGCCGCGCGGCGCGCTGACCGCCGACGAGATCGCCGAGGACGCCGAGTTCTTCAGCTTCGGCACCAATGACCTGACCCAGATGACGTTCGGCTACTCGCGGGACGATGCCGAGGGCAAGTTCCTGATCCAGTACGTCGACCGCAAGATCCTGCCCGTCAACCCGTTCCAGGTGCTGGACGCGACCGGCGTCGGCCAGCTGGTGCGAATGGGGGTCGAGAAGGGCCGCTCGAAGAAGAAGAAGCTGAAGATCGGCATCTGCGGCGAGCACGGCGGCGACCCGGAGAGCATCCGCTTCTGCCACGAGGTCGGGCTGGACTACGTCTCCTGCTCGCCGTTCCGGGTCCCCGTGGCGCGGCTGGCGGCAGCCCAGGCTGCCCTGGCCGAAGGCGAGGCGCGCGACCGCTGACGTCCGAAACCGCTGGGGAGAGCCGCTAGAGCAGCCGCTCGTCGTCCCGAAGCCCGAGCAGGCATCCGGGATCCAGCAGGTCGATCAGCCCGTCGCCATCGTTGTCGATGCCGTCGGCGCAGGGATTCGTGCTCGGTTCGGGGGTCGGCGATGACGTCGAAGACGCGGTCGGCTCCGGCGTCGGGGGTGGCGGCGTGGCAACCGGTGACGGCGATGCGCTTGGCGAGGGCGCGACGGTCGATGGCGCGGGCGTGGCCGGCGCTGCGCTCGCCGTTGAGGCGGGGGTGGTAGCGTCGGCTGCCGGCGTGGCCGGCAGCGCCGGCTCGGGCGTGCCCCCGGGCTGACTCCCGCCCTCCGATTCGCCGACAGCCACTGCGACTCCGGGCTGTTCGCTCACGCCCGACGACGCCGGAGGCTCGGTCGGGGAGCTTTCATTCACCGCCGGAGCGTCGCTCGACGCCCCGGCCGATGCGGAGGGAGCCGGCGTGCCCGGTGCCTCCGGCGCTGCTGCCGGTGGCGGCTGAAGGATCCTGGCCGCGGCATTCGCCGCACTCGGCGCGACGGCGGATCCGGCCGACGAGAGTGCCAACCACAGCACGACGACGAGAGCTCCGCCGCCCAGCCCGCCGGCGATGGCTGCGCCGCTATCGGTGTCCAGCAGGCCGATGAGTCGCTGCCTGGCGGAGGAGACGAGTGTTCGCCACCTGAGCGCGGCGCGGTGCAGGGCACGGTTCGCGACCCGCGGACGGCGCGGGACCCCGGCAAGCTCGGATGTGGGCACGTCGCGCGGGGCAGCACGATCGCTGCCAGACCGCGCTGCCGATCTCACGACGCGGGACGGCTCGAAGCGGCGCTCGGCGTCGGCCGGCTGGTCGGCTGTGTCGTCGCTGCCGGCGTGCCGGTTGCTTCGAGCACCGCCCCCTCGGCCTTGTCGCCTCGCGATATCGCTGACCCGACCCCGGCTGCGATGCCGAGCGCAATGATGAGCACCGCACCCGCAGCCAGGGCAGGCGTGCGCAGCACCGCCGTGCCGCGCTGCGGCGCCCGGATGCTGGGCGGCAGCAGCGCGCGGCCCGGATCGACCGCGGCGAGTGCATCGAGGGCGGCGACGCCGGCCATGCACTCGGCACACACGGATGCATGCAGCGCCGCATCGCGTGGTGGCTCGCCGGGAGCGCCGGCGAGGAGCCACGCGCCGAAGCGACGGTGCGGGTCGCTCATCGTGACGCGGCCGGGGAAAAGGCCCGCGCCGCGACCGCGCGGACGCGTTGGCTCAGCGGTCCTGCCGCGGTCGCGCCGGCGCCGGGCGCCGCGCTGGTCGCCGCGGCGCCGAGGTAGCGCGCAACGGCTCGTGCGGTGTCGCGTCGAGCGCGCGACGGCGAGCGACCGAGCACGATCGCCACGTCGTCCGGATTGAGAAGCTCGACGATCGACGCGACGACGGCGCCTCGCTCCGCGATCGAGAGTGTGGCAAGCGCCTCGAAAAGGCGCGCGTCGACACCCATGGGCGCCAACGCCGCCAACCGCTCGACGCGTGCGGGCTGCCGGCGCCACCAGCCGCCGCGCAGCGATCGGAGCGCCTGGGCACGCAGCCAGGCCGCAGCGCGCTCCGGATGCCGCAGCTGATCGATCCGCGACGAACCGTCCGCGAGCGCCCGGCGCGTTGCGTCCGCTGCCCGCCGACGGTCGCCGAGCGAGGCGAGCATGGCGAAGCCATGCAGCCGGGCGGCGTGCAGGTCGCGGAACGCGGCGCGCAGGAGCTCGGGCTGTGGCGCGGGCGGAGTGGAGGTGAGGATCGGCTGTCGCATCGGTCGAGACAGGTGCAGAATGCTGCGCTGGAGTGTAGTCCACGGACGCAATGGCGGCGGAACTGAACCGCTGCTCGAGGGCTGACATATTGACAATGTGGTAGAATCCACTCCATCCCCTTGACAAACCTCTTGACAACAGCCGCCCTGCGCCGGAGTCAGACTCCATCATGACCTCGTCCGGGATCGTTGCCGACATCAAGTCGAAGCTCTCCGTGGTCGATGTCATCGGTGAGTCGGTCGAGCTCAAGCGCGCTGGATCGGCCTACAAGGGCCTCTGCCCGTTTCACGCCGAGAAGACGCCCTCGTTCGTGGTCAACCCGGATCGAGAGAGCTGGCACTGTTTCGGCTGCGGCGAAGGCGGCGACATCTTCAGCTTCGTGATGCGCCGTGACAGCGTGCCGTTTCGCGAGGCACTGACGGCGCTCGCCGAGAAGGCCGGCGTCGAGCTCAGCGAGCGCAGCGCTCGCGAGGATCGGCACCGCAAGCGGCTGCGCGATGCGCTGGAAGCCGCCATCGCCTGGTATCGCGAGGTGCTGCTGCGAACGCCGCAGGCCGAGCGAGCACGCGCCTACCTGGCGGAGCGTCAGCTGAGCGACGAGACGCTCGACCGCTTCGGAGTCGGCTTCGCGCCAGCAACCTGGGATGCGCTCACCAAGCGGCTGCGCGGGCGCGACTTCAACGAGCAGGAGCTGATCGGCGCCGGGCTGGCCAGTCCGTCGAATCGCGGCGGCATCATCGACAAGTTCCGGGGCCGGATCATCATCCCCATCCGCGACCAGTCGGGACGCGCGATCGGCCTCGGCGGACGGATCCTTCCGAACGAGGAAGGGCCGAAGTACCTCAACTCGCCTGCCAGCGCGCTGTTCGACAAGAGCCGGACGCTGTTCGCCATCGACCTTGCCAAGGCGTCCATCCGTCGCGACAAGCTGGCGGTGATCGTCGAGGGTTATACCGATGCGATGGCCGCCCACCAGGCGGGCTTCACCAACGTCGTCGCCAGCCTCGGCACGGCGCTGACGCACGGCCAGATCGAGCTCGCCACCCGCTATGCCGACGGCGTTGCGCTGGCCTACGACGTCGACCTCGCCGGCGAGGCCGCGACCCAGCGAGGCCTGCTGGCCGAGCTCGGACCCGACCAGAGCGTGTCGAAGGTTCGCGTGATCCGCATCCCGGCCGGCAAGGACCCCGACGAGCTGATCCGGACGGATCCGGACGCCTGGCGCTCGGCTGTCAGCGCGGCCAAGCCGGTGGTCGAGTACTTCATGGAGCGAACCGCGGCGGCCGTTGACCTGTCGAGCGTCGACGGCCGGCGTGAAGTCACCGCTCGGGTCATCGGCCTGCTGCGTCGCGTCGGCGATCCCATCGAGCGGGCGCTGTACGTGCAGCAGCTGTCGCGGCTGGTGAACGTCGAGGAGCGGGTGCTGAACGAGGCGCTGGCTCGCACGCCTGCTCCGCGCCCTGCGCCGGTGGTGGTGCCCCCAACGGATCCCGACGGCGCCGCTGAGCTCACGCCGCTGGAGACGGAGGCGTTGCAGCTGATGCTTCGCTATCCGGTGGCGATCACCGAGCTTGAAGCGGCCGCAGACGGCGCGCGGCTGCCGTTTGGCAACGCCGTGGCGCTGTCGCTGATCGACGCGTGGCGTGAGCGCGCCGCCTCGGGCAGCACAGCCGATCTCGAAGGGTTCGTGTCGGGACTCGACCCGGCAACGGCGGCACTGGCGCGCAGTCTGCTGGCCGGCCTGTCGCGCGGCGACGGACCGTCGCTGAGCGGCGAGGAGGCCGTCGAGGCCGTCAGGACCTGCCTGCTGCGGCTGCGCGGCGCGCGGATCGACGAGGCGATCCGCGACGGGCGGCTGCTTCTCGAGGAGGCGCAGCGAGAGGGGGACCGAGAGCGTCTCGAATCGATCGAGCAACAGATCATCCGACTCGGCCGCGAGAAGGCCGAGGTGACCAGGACGATGCGAGAGCCGGCGGCAGCCGGCGTCAGGAGGAGCTGAGCGTGGCGACCACCACCCGAAAGGGCACGACAACCGAGACGACCGACGAGTCGAAGGCGAACAGGCCGGCCGCACCGGCACCCAAGGCGGCCAAGCCGGCCGCATCGGTCCCGAAGGCAAAGGCCGCATCGGTTCAGAAGGCCGCGTCCAGCCAGAAGGGCGGGCCGGGCAAGGCGGCTCCGTCGAGGAAGAAGGCCGCCGGCCAGGCTCATGCCGCGGCGGCTGCGAACGGCGACGGCATCGCCAACGCCGGTCTCGACCGCCTGCTCGAGAAGGGCCGCAGCGAGGGCTTCATCACCCAGGACCAGATCCTGGAAGTCGTCCCGCAGCCCGAGGAGCATGCCGACGAGATCGAGGAGCTCTACGCCGCGGCCGAGGAGTCGGGCATCGAGGTGCTCGATGCCCAGAACCGCCCGACGCTGCTCGCCGAGCCGGAGGCCGAGGAAGAGGAGAAGCCCGCCGCCGAGGAGGCGGAGGAGGACCTCGAGGCGCTCGCCGCCGACCTGATCGGCATCGACGACCCGGTGCGCATGTACCTCAAGGAGATCGGCAAGGTCGCGCTGCTGACCGCCGAGGAAGAGGTCGTGCTGGCCAAGGCCATCGAGCTCGGCGAGCTGATGGTCGAGGATCCGGCCAAGGCCATCGTCGACCTCTACGCCTGGGTGACGCTCGGGACCGAGCCGAAGGCTCGGGCCATGGCCGCCATGCGCGCCTTCGACCTGCCCAAGGAGTCGCCGCGCGTGACGCGCGATGCGATCGACTGGTGGATCGACCGCCGCAGCGAGGCGATCGAGCCGCCGGCCGTCAAGTTCAGCAAGGCCCGCAAGGCGGAGAATCTCGACGATCAGGCACGCGAACGGATCATGCAGGCCGAGTCGATTCTGAAGCTGGTCGGCTCCGACCCGGGCGAGGGGCTCAAGCAGGCCGTGCTGTTCGGTCACACGTACCGCTTCCGGTCGCTCGACCACGTCAGCGCCACCGAGCTGTACGAGCTCGAGCGCTGGGCGCGCGAAACGGCCGAGCGGATCGTGACCGCCTACGTCGAGGACGGCAACGATGCGGCCTACATGCGCGAGCTGGGCTACGACCCGACGATTCCGCCCGACGTGCCGCTCGAGCAGCGGCGCGGCATCCTGGTCGAGCAGTCGACCGATGCCCGCAAGCGCCTGACCGAGGCCAACCTGCGCCTGGTGGTGTCCATCGCCAAGAAGTACATCGGCCGTGGCATGAGCTTCCTGGACCTCATCCAGGAGGGGAACATCGGCCTCATTCGCGCGGTCGAGAAGTTCGACTACGAGAAGGGCTTCAAGTTCAGCACGTATGCCACCTGGTGGATCCGGCAGGCGATCACCCGCGCCATCGCCGACCAGGCGCGCACCATCCGCATCCCGGTCCACATGGTCGAGACCATCAACCGGCTCATCCGTGTCAGCCGCACGCTGCTCCAGGAGCTGGGCCGCGAGCCGACGGTGGAGGAGATCGCGCGGCGCATGAGCCGCGACGAGATCATCCGCGAGCTGCGCGACAAGCTGCAGCGCGAGCCGACCGAAGGCGAGGTCGACGAGCGCGAGGCACTGGGACCGCAGACGGTGAGCCCCGAGAAGGTGCGCGAGATCATGAAGGTCAGCCAGGAGCCCGTCAGCCTCGAGACGCCCATCGGCGAGGAAGAGGACTCGCACCTCGGCGACTTCATCCCGGACCTCGCCTCGGTGGCTCCGGCGGACGCCGCCAGCCACCAGCTGCTGAAGGAGCAGGTCGAGGGCGTGCTCGACTCGCTCACCACCCGCGAGCGTCGCGTGCTGCAGCTGCGCTTCGGCCTGGAGGACGGTCGCTCCCGCACGCTGGAGGAGGTCGGCCGCGACTTCAACGTGACCCGCGAGCGGATCCGTCAGATCGAGGCCAAGGCGCTGCGCAAGCTGCGCCATCCCTCCCGCTCACGCAAGCTCAAGGACTACCTGGAGTAGGGACCGATGCGCCGGCGGGCGTCGAGTCCGCTGCCGGAAGGACCGCCACGTTCATCCAGCGGTCCCCGGTTGCCTGGCGCATGGCGAACGTCAGCCGGAACGGCTCGTCGCTGCGACCGATGAGCGCGCCGGAGGCGTCGTGCCGCTCGCGCGTCACCGTCCCGGACGCCGCCAGGCCGAGGCTCAGCCCGTCCTGGCGGCCGAACGGCACGAGCAGCGAGACCTCGACCGCGTTGAAGCGGTAGTGCTCGGTCACCACCCCGGACTGCGCTGCGTTCGCCAGGCGTGACTGCATCTCGACCAGTCGGTCGCCGTGGTCGATCGCGGTCAGCAGCGCACCGTCCCGCGCCAGCAGCGCCCGATTCTCGAGCTCGAGGTTCTGCGCCAGGGCGACGACGACGTCGTTGATCCCGGATCCGGCCAGCTCGTGGTCGAAGTCGATCACCTCCTGCTTCACGCTGATCGGCGGCAGCGTGCTCGGATCGACGACCGGGGCCGGTCGGTCGAGCACCTCTGCCACGTTGGGCGCCACCGTCCCGCGGGCCGGGCTGCCGGCCAGCAGGATCGCCGAGCCGACCACCACCAGGCTCAACGTCGCGACTCCGGCGCGGACGGCAGGCCCGCGCATCGGTCCGGCCGTCCATGCGAACCAACGCAGGCTGTCGGTCGCCGACCGCGGCTCGGGGAAGAGGCGATCCAGCAGCGGACGGACGGCGCACAGCAGCACCAGTCCGGCCAGCAGCCCGACCTTGGCGCCGAACTCGTCGGTCTGCGGCGCCATGAGCAGGACGCTGACGATAGCCACCAGCACGGCGAACACGACGCGGCCGACCCGTCCGGCGGGAACGGTGCGCGGGTCGGTGAGCATGAAGAAGAGGAAGACCATGACCTCCGGCGAGGTGACGATCACCCGCCAGAAGTCGACGCCACACACCGGCGCGAACGACCAGTTGGCGGTCATGCAGTGGCCGCCGGCTGTCAGCAGGCCGATGCCCAGCGCCAGCGTCAGCCAGAAGGCCACGCCCATCTCGAGCAGGCGCAATCGACGAGTGATGAGCAACCCGCCGCCGACGATCACCACATAGGCGGCCACCATCCACACGTTCAGCGGCGCCCACCAGAAGTCGAGCGGCTCGATGCGCGAGCTGCCGAGCACGACGAAGGCGACGACCAGGCCGACGTTCGACGGGTTGAAGAGGTGGGTGCCGCGGAACTTGATGACGTACTTGGAGAGCAGCGACAGGCCGGCGACCGCGGCGAACACGTACCAGCCGTCGAAGGTCCACGGGTCGTTGGGGGGCGTGCCGACCAGCCGCAGGATGAGGGCGACGCCGCTGCCGGTGAGCATGGCGCTGGCCGGCCACACGAACGCGCGCGAGCTGCGGAAGGTGAGCGCGACCTCGAGCACCGCGCAGGTGAGGATGGCGGCCAGGATCTGCGGAACGCTGACCCGGAAGCCGAGGCCGACCTGCCCCAGCAGATGGACGCTGATGATCACCGCCGCGACGTGCAGGCGCGGGTCGCGCAGCGTCGGCAGCACCAGCGG
>JAICUY010000072.1 GCA_025935615.1 Steroidobacteraceae bacterium | reverse complement strand
GCGCAAGACCGCCCAGCGGGTGATCCTCGAGCTGAAGGAGAAGGTGCACGCAGCGGGGCTGGCGGTCGGCGGGGGAGCGAGCGCCGACTCAGACGTGGTGGCCGCCCTCGAGTCGCTGGGCTACACCGCCTCCGAGGCACGCCGTGCGGCCGGTAGCGTGGCAGGCACCGACGGCGGCCTTGATGCGCGGATCAAGGCGGCGCTGCAGGAGCTGGCTCGCAACCGCTGATCGGCCCCGCGACGTTCCCGCTCAAGAAGCCAGCGTCGCCGCCGTCGAATCGCTGACGATCCGACCATCGGAGAGCTCGATGGCGCGATCGGCGAGGTCGATCAGTACCGGATCGTGGGTCGCCACGATCGCCGTCACACCCTCCGACCGAACCAACGCCCGGATGAGGGTCATGATCGTGCGGCCGGTCTGGGAGTCGAGCTGGCCGGTCGGCTCGTCGGCGATCAGCAGCGACGGCTTGTTGGCCAGCGAGCGGGCGATCGCCACCCGTTGCTGCTCGCCGCCGGACAGCTCGTGCGGCCGGTGGCGCGCCCGTTCGCCGAGGCCGACCAGCTCGAGCAGGATGCGCACCCGCTCCTCCCGCTCGTCGACGCTGGCGTGCGTCAGGCGCAGCGGCACCTCGACGTTCTCGGCAGCCGACAGGATCGGGATCAGTCCGAAGGCCTGGAAGATGAAACCGATGCGGTGACGCCGCAGCCGGATGAGCTCCCGCTCGGACATGGCCGTTACGTCCTCCCCGTCGAAGCTGACGGTACCGCGCGTCGGCCGGTCAAGTCCGCCGATGAGGTTGAGCAGCGTCGTCTTGCCGGAGCCCGAGCGTCCCTGCACCACGACCAGCTGGCCGCGCGCCACCGACATGCTGACCCCGCCCAGCGCATGGACGACGCCGCCGCCGCCCATGGGGTAGTCGCGCGTCAGGCCCTCGACCTGGACGATCGGCCGGATGCGGCGCTCGGGAGGGAGGTAGCGCCAGGTGTCGTCGGTGGCGGTCGTCATCGGGCTTCCTCCTCGCCGGCGCTCGCGGTGGGCGTTGGCTCGCCGCCGTGGCCGTTGGCGCGGTCGGGCCAGACGCCGATGTGATCGGGTTGCAGCCGCAGCCGCACGCGCCGCTCCAACTCGAGCGCCTCGACGTGCTCGCGCGGCAACTGCAGCCGGCCGGCGCGGTCCAGCACCGCGAACTCCTCGCTGATGATGCGGTGGTCGCCGTCGTCACCCATCTCGCGGCGGCGAAGCGTCTCCGACGAGGTGCGCCCGTCGCGGATGGCGACGGTGCGGTTGACCTGGCCGGACACGAGCGGGTCATGGGTCACGACCACCACCGTCACGCCCAGGTCGGTGTTGATCGCGCGGAGCACGTCGAAGATCTCGTGGCTGGTGGCGGTGTCGAGCTCGCCGGTCGGCTCGTCGGCGAGCAGGACCGACGGCGTGTTCGCCAGCGCCACCGCGATCGCCACCCGCTGCTGCTCCCCTCCGGACAGTCGGTCGGGCCGATGATCGGCTCGCTCGGCCAGGCCGACGATGCCGAGCAGCTCGAGCGCTCGCTGGCGGCGCTCGCGCCCCCCGAGCTTGTCGAGGATCATCGGCATCTCGACGTTCTCGCGTGCCGACAGGTAGGGCAGCAGGTTCTTGGCCGTCTGCTGCCAGACGAAGCCGATCACGCGGCGCCGGTAGAGGGTCCGCTCGGTGGCGTCCATCGCCAACAGGTCGTGGCCGCCGACGCTGGCGCGACCGGCCGACGGGACGTCGAGGCCGCCGAGGATATTCATCAGCGTCGACTTGCCGCTGCCGGACGCACCCACGATGGCGATGAACTCGCCCGGATCGACCAGCAGGTCGAGGCCCTGCAGCGCGACGACCTCGAGGTCGGCGACCTTGTAGATCTTGACCAGGCCGTCGCACACGATCGCCGCACCCTGCCCGAATCGTGGCCGCTGGCGTGTGGCGGCCTGCTCCTCGAGCTGGGCGAAGTCGGCGTCCGGGACCTCGATGATCTCGCTCATGCTTCCTCCAGTTTCCTTCATTCGCCGACCCGCAGCGCGCTGCCGAGGTTGCGGCGCCGGCTGGCGACGGCGGTGGCGGCGACCGCGAGCGCGACGACACCGACGACCGTCAGGCCGATGACAGAGACGGCATTCCAGTCGATGCGCAGCACCGCCGGCGTCGAGGCGCCGGTGAAGGCGCGCAGGTCGAGGCCTGGCGCGATCAGGAACGCCACCGCGATGCCGAGCCCGATGCCCGAGAGCACGGCGACCAGCACGGCGGGCACCTGCTCCACCACCAGGACGCCCAGCCCCTGGCCGCGGCCAAGGCCGAGCGTGCGCAGGAAGGCAAGGTCACGGGCGCGTGCCGCCGCCGTGAGGATCAGCGCGACGATCACGGCCAGCGCCGAGTACAGCGCCGCCACGATCAGGCTCACGCGGAACCCGGCCGCCACCCCGGCGATGAGAGGCGATCCCTGGAGCTCTCCCAGCGCCGCAGCCTGGGAGGTGAGATGCGTCTCGGGCACGATGCCCTCGAGCGCCCGCCGCAGCGCCGGCTCCGCGGATGCCGGCGCGCGAATGAAGACGGTGGTGACCGGCAGCGGCGCGATGCGATAGGCCGCCTGCAGCTGCTCGAGCGAGGTGACGACGAACTGGGTGCCGGGAACGATGCCCGGCATCACGTCGCGCACGTCGACCACCACGAAGCTGATCCAGGTCTGCTCCACGAGCAGCTCGAACCTGTCGCCCTGCTGCATATCGCGCGGACCGGTCGCGGCGTGCGTGGACACGATGGCGGGGACCGGCGCCTGGTCGCTGCCGTTGTTCTGGTCGCTGGGCTCGTCGAGCAGGCCGGGCGGCAGGTGCGGATCGGCTGGCGTGCCCGTGGTGACCGATGCGAGTGCCGGCGCGTCGACAGCGTCGAGCGTCAGCGCGTTGTCGCTACCCTGCATGTCGAAGGTGACCCCCCGAGCCAGGTACGCCGGCGCGGCCGCCTCCACACCGGGGACCGCCGCCAGGTCCAGGTCCTTCGGCAGCTCGGCGAACGTCACCTGGGCCCGATACGGCGCGCCAATCTGCTGCCAGGCGGTCGCCGCCTGCCCGCGCTCGATGGTCGTCAACAGCACCGACGAGAAGACGCCGACGGCCACGGTGAGCAGCAGCACCAGGAGCGGCAGGTTGCTGGCGCCTGGCTGGCGACCGACCCGGCGAAGCGCGAAGACGGCCACGAACCCGCGCCCGAGCGAGGCCAGCCAGGCTAGGAAGCGGATGGGGAACGGGTAGAGGCGCAGCACTACCAGGCCGGTGGCAAGCCCGGCCAGAACAGGGACGGCAGCCAGGAACGGATCGAACCCGGTGCTTCCCGCCTCGCCCCCCAGCCCGCGCCGGCGGATGAGGTACACGCCGCCGACCGCCAGCACCACGGCCAGCGCCTCGAAGACCAGGCGGCGCACCGAGACGGCGCGCACCGGCTGGTCGCCGCGCTCCAGCTGACCCAGCCTGCCGCGGGCCACCGGCAGCGCGATCGCCACCAGCAGCACGGTGACACCGATCGCGATCCCGACGGCCAGCAGTGGCGTCAGCACGCTGGCACGGCCGGGGACGAGGAGGGCCACGGCTGCGCCAGCCGCGACCGCCGGGACGGTGAGCAGCAGGCCCTCGACTGCCTGCGCGCCCAGGATCTGCCACGACGACGCTCCGCGCCCCCGCTGCAGGACGAGCGCGGCACGCCGGCGGTCGGCGATCAGCGCACCGATCAGCCCGATCACCAGCATGGCCACCGCCAGCAGGCCGATGGCCACGACGGCGAGCATCGCCTCCGTCAGCCGGCGCTGCGCCTCGAACTGGCGGAAGACGGTGTCAAGGCCCGTCCGCAGGGCGGTGGTGTCGCTGAACCGGTTCACGAACGACGGGTAATCGGCGCGCACCTTCTTGACCGCCGCATTCACCGCGTCGAGCGATCCCGCATCGACGCGCTCGGGGTCGACGAAGAACTGCCAGCGATACTCGAAGGCGACCGACTCGCGGCCGGCCAGGCGATCGAGTCCACGGTCGGCCATCAGGCCGACGACGTGGATCATCGGTCGGTCGAGGCTGCCGGTGACGTTGGCGCGCAGTGGCAGGACGTCGCCGTACCAGTACGGCTCGTCGGCCACCTTCGGCTCGAAGCTGCCGACGATCTCGGCGACGACGCGGTCGGACGCCTCCACGGTCCGCACCAGGCCGCCGATGAACACCTGGCTGTCCTGCGATAACGTCCCTTCCAGCCGGTCGCCAACGCGCATCTTGGCGGTGTCGAGCGCATCGGTCGCAACGGCGACCTCGACGACCGGCACCTCGACCTCGATCTGCTTGCCCGACTCATCGATCGCTGCCCGCCTGACCGTCTCATCGGTCCCCTCGGGGAGGCGGCCGTCCACGATCCGCACGTGGTCCGGCAGCGCCGACTGGTAGCGCATGCGAATGAAGTACTGCGGCCATTCGGCCGCACCGGGCTGACGGGCGATCGAGAACTCGGCGGACTGCGCCACGTAGTCGGTCGAGCTGAACAGGTTGGACAGCGCCGGCGGCAGGTCGGACTGGAGCTCGGCGCCGTGCGCGGCAGCCTCGTCGGCGCTGTAGGTCGACTGGCCGGTCAGCTGGAGGCGCTGCTCGAGCATCTGGACGTTGGCGACCGGCGTATCGGCGTCGCGGATAGCGTGACGCGCGCCCTCGTCGGCGATCGAGTTGTAGAAGCGCGGCACGGCCGCGAACAGGAGCGCGGTGACGAGCACCACGACGGCCAGCACGAGCGCCAGCAGCCGCTCGGCACGCAGCCTGCGCAGGAAGAGCGCCACGCCGGCTGGCGCGGCCAGGGGCGATGGACGTCGCCGCGTCGTCGTCAGGCCGGCCATCAGTCCTCGCCCAGGCGCAGGGCGGAGCCGAGGCCGATGCGGCGCAGCAGTCCCCCGAGCAGGAGCACGATGAAGCCGAGCGCCAGCACCGTGACCACCTCCAGGATGACGATCGAGCTCCACGGGATGGCGACCAGCACCGGAGGAACGGCAGCCGATGCATCGCGCGTGACGGTGATGTACGGCAGCGCGATCCACGCCATCAGCAGCCCCAGACCCGTCCCGCCGACCAGGCTGATGGCGACCAGGATGCCGTTCTCGAGGGACAGCCAGGTTGAGAGCTGACCAGACGACAGGCCCACCGCGCGCAGCAAGGCGAATTCGGTCAGCCGCTCACGGGCCGATACGGCCGCGCTGACCACGAAGCCAAGCGTCGCGAACAGGGCAGCCGCCACGAAGCCCAGCGACAGGCCCCCGATCACGCCAAGCGCCACCGGGTCCGTCCGCAGCTGCTCGGCACGGTCGACCCGGCTCGTCGCCGAGCGGCTGTTGAACGGCGGCGAATCGACGCGATCGGCGACAGCTGCCGCCTTGGCCGCATCGACGGCGAGCCACCACTCGCCGGGGGAGCGGATGTCGCCGTCGAGCCGGTAGCGCAGCAGGTCGAGGGTTTGCAGGTCGGCGACGGCCACCGGTTTCGCCGGATCCGTGGTCGGGAAGGCCTCCACCGAGCCAACGACCCGCACCGGCTGGCGCTCGGTCGAGACCTCGATCCGGCTCTCGTCACCGACGGCCGCCGCCGCGGCGTCGAGGAAGGCACGGCTGCCGATGATGGGGATCGGATCGTCGGCTGCCCCAGCGAGTGCGACGGGCTGCAGGGCATAGACAACGGGCAGCGGCGGAACGGTGTAGCCGCGCGGTTGCGGGGACGAGATGGCCAGCCGCATCCCGGGGTGGGCGGGGCCGCCGACCGCCAGGCTCGGATCGCTGACGCGGCCCTCGGGCTGGTAGACGATGTAGCTCCAGCCCGCGTCGCCCGGATCGATCGGCAGCGGCTGCCAGTCCTCTCCATCGAGCGAGCCGCTGACCGATGCGGTGTCGACCTGGAAGCGCGACCCGGCCAGGAAGGTTCCGTGGCTCACCACGCGCAGCTCGATGGCGGCAAGGTCAAGCGGGTAGCGGGGCCGCATCGGTCCAGCCTCCGCGTCGGTCGCCGCCAGCGGGATGACCGCCTGCCAGTCCCGGCTGGCGTCCGCCTGGACCAGCGGTGAGTCGAAGCGATGCAGCATCCCGTCGGCGTCGCGCACCACGAGCGAGGCAAGCAGATCGACCGAGCTGAAGGGCTTCTCCGGATCGGAGGCCTCGCCGTTGCCCAGCTCGAAGCCGAGGTCGAGCCGCAATCGCTGCGGCTCGCCGCCCAGCTGCGGCAGCTCGATGTCAGGTCGGCCGGCGGCCAGGCCGTTGAGCATCTCGCCGAGCGGAGCGGATGCGAGGTCGGGTCGGACGTCGACCACCGAGGCGGCGCTCGCGGCGTCGACGGCGAGCAGCGTCCCGGTGGCGGTCGAGCGACTGACATGCATCAGGCTGCGACTGACCGGCGTCAGCGCCTCGACCCCCTCGAGCGAGCGGTACGCCGACGCCAGGAACGGGTCGCCGATCGTCGCCCCGGCGCGTGGATCCGGCGCCACGGCCAGGTCGGCGCCGACCTGGAAGTTGGCCTGGTCACGCTGCGAATCGCTCCAGGTTCGGCTGTAGGACACCGCGAACACGCCGAGGGCCACGGCCAGCATCAGCAGCAGCGACGAACGGGTGTAGCGCAACGGCCGTCGTGCGACCTGCCAGGCGCCGAGCGAGGCGACGAGCCCCCGCGTTCCTGCCACCGCGCGGTCGAGCAGGTTGGCGAGCATCGGAATGAGCCGCAGCGCCAGCACCGCCCCGGCGAGCAGGCCGATGGCCGGCGCCGCCACCAGGAACGGATCCAGCCCCAGCTGCCCCTGGACCGATGCGGTGATGCTTCCGCCGTAGTGACGCAGCTGCCAGAAGCCGATGGCGGCCACGACCAGCAGCGCGAGGTCCAGGCCGGCGCGCTGCGCGACGCCGCGCCGCTGCTGCCGGCCGCGCGAGCTCTGTGCCTCGACCAGCGAGCGTGCCGCGCCGAGCGCCGGCACCACGAGCGCCACGATGCAGCCGGCGCCTGCCACCGCGGCCAGCAGATAGGCGGCGGCGGTGACCTGCGGCTCGAGATCGAGCCCGATCTCGGCCAGCGGCCCGAACAGGTTGAGCAGCCGCAGCGACGCGGCGGCCAGCCAGGGACCGACCAGCACCGCCGGGAGCGCCAGCAGGACGCCCTCCATCAGCGCCAGCGTGGCGACCTGGCCGCTGCTCGCGCCGCGCGCCCGCAGCAGCGCCGTCTCGACTCGCCGCTGGTCGATGAGCAGTCCGGCGGTCAGCAGCAGGGCATAGCCTGCCAGAACCGCCAGCTGAATGGTCAGGATCAGGACGCCGGTGCGCGCCACCAGCAGCGAGCGCGCCGCGTCGCTAAGGATGCGCGGCAGGCTCGTCTCCACGGTGAGCTGCGGCTCGTCGCCCAGACGGCCCTCGAGCCGTCCGGCGGTGCCACTGACGCGGCCAGCCACCGACTCGATCTGGTCGATGCGCAGCGTCGAGAAATCGGGGAAGGCCAGCCAGTGCGCCTCGCCACTGGGCAGCGCGACCTGTGTCCGGAACACGTCCGGATCCACGATGAGCGGACCGATGGTGCGGTACGCGCCCGACTCGGTCACGCCGCTCAGCAGCAGCGGGTCGTTGCGCCAAAAGGCATCGGTCAGGTCGTTCGGGTCGAAGATGCCGGCGACCGTGATGGAGAGCCGAAAATCCGGATCGCGCCGGCCGGTGATGCGCACCTCGTCGCCGACCTGCCAACCGAGCAGCTCGGCCGCGCTGCTCGACAGGGCGACCTGGACGGCATCGCCGGCGGCTGCCGGCCATGCGCCGTCGGCCAGGGTCGCGTGTTCCTGGATCCGCTCGTAGCTGGCCAGGGTGGTGATGTCGGTGACGTCGGCGTCGTCTGATTGGCCGGGAAGGCCGAACGAATCGGACGTGCCACGCTCGACGACGGTGAGCGGCAGGCGTTCGAAGTTCCAGGCCAGCTCGGAGCGAACCACCGGGTCGAGCTTCGCGTACTGCTCGGCATCGACGCGTCCCTGCACCTCGACATTGGCCGCAATGGGATCCGCATCGGCCAGCGAGCGCCGCAGGCCACTCTCGGAGACGGCGCCGGAGTAGATGATCCCGGCTGACAGCAGCGTGGTCGCCAGCAGGATGATCAGCGAGGCGGCAGCCGCGATCAGCCAGTCATGCGCGGCGCGCCGGGCGACGATGCCCCTGGCCGCTGCCAGCAACGAAACCAATCCCACCTCCGTTGGACGGGCCGACAAGCCTGCAATCAGCCGCCGTTAACGGGGGATGGCGCAATGGGCAGCTCTCGGCCGGACCCCATGTCCGGTTTTCCTGGTTGCAGATTCTACTGATCGCTTTCGCTGAAGGTTCAGGCGCTCCCTTACCGATGCATGCGCAGGCCGATGCGCCCGAACGGCGGCCGCGGCTCCACGTAGACCCGCACCTCCGGCTCCGACGTGCTCTGCGCGCCGGTGTCCCACAGCCGGTTCTGCGCCTCGAAGCTCACCTCGGCCAGCTGCGGGAAGCGGTCGAGCATGCGCAGCCCGATTTGGTGCACGAGGTGCTGGATCGAGAGGCTGACGAACTCGTGGAAGACCGATGCGGCCAGGTCGCCGACCTGCTCGCCGGGGACGTAGCGGGCCGGATCACCGAGCGCGTCGGCCGGATCGGCGTAGCGCCAGCCGATATCGCACCAGATGTAGAGCGGCCGGTCGCGGCGCTCGGGGAGGGTGGTGTGCTCGTCGCGAGCGAAGTCGGCGAAGGCACTGCCCGTCAGCTTGATGAGCTTGAGACCGATACGTCCGCCTTCCAGGTCGGTGGTGCGCACGCCGCCTTCTTCATCGCGTTCGAGGTCGAGGCGAGCCGTCGAGCGTGGGCCGTCGTCGCGGCTGAAGACACGGTCGGAGAGACCGAAGCCGCCGTCCTCCGGCACCAGCCCGGCGAGAAATGGCAGCTCGCTGCCGACCATCGTCAGGCGTTCCATGTGCGGGTACTCGCCGAGGAACGCAGCACCGATCTGGCGCAGCCAGCCCTCGAGCGTCGGCGACGAGCAGCGCAGCGCCTGCTCGGTGATGAAGTTCTTCATCGTGTC
>JAICUY010000041.1 GCA_025935615.1 Steroidobacteraceae bacterium | reverse complement strand
ACGTCGATCGCCTCGCCGATTCCCTTGGCCTCAACGGCCCGTCCGAGGAACAGAAGATAGTCACCGGTCTGACCGGCGTTGACGGGCATCTCCTCGAGCGGCAGGCCGTGGTGGATAGTCGCAACCCAGTTGGCATCCGGCGCCCACCAACGCTGGCTGTCGCTGATCGCGACCAGGGGCACATCCGAGAATTCTTCGAGGAGCTGTGGCATGAAGTCGATGTCGAGACGACCGTGCAGGGTGGAGACGACCGGGACCTGGGCGTAGCGGGCGAACAGAAAGCCGGGCGCTTCCACGTGCGAGTGGACGATGTCGAATCGGTCCTGCTGTGCCCACGCCATGCCGGTGGCGAGCACCAGTCCGGGCAATCCGCCGCCTTCGCCGTCGCGGCGCCAGGTGGAGTCGGGGACGACCGGCACGAGATCGCCGGCCGGCTCCGAATCGCCGGAGGCGAAGACGGTGACCTGGTGGCCGCGCGCCGTCAGGCCGTCGGCGAGGGCCGCGATGACGCGCTCCGTTCCGGCATACGCGGGCGGCGGGATGGGAATCATGGGAGGCGCCAGCAGCGCGATGCGCAGCGCGCCGTCATCTGTGCTCATCGTGAGGTCGGCGTGAGCACGGCCCGTGCCGAGCGACCTGCTGCCCGACGTTCCACGCCATACTGCCCATCCATGACAGCTGGGCCGCTTGCATGAAGCTGCACCTGGTCGACGCGACCTTCGAGCTGTTCCGCGCCTATTTCTCGCGGCCGCCATCCCACGCGCCTGACGGGCGGCCGACCAACGCCGTGGCCGGGCTCCTCGATTCGATGCTGGCCCTGTTGCGCGAGCCAGATGTGACGCACATCGGCGCCGCGACCGATCACGTCATCGAGTCCTGGCGCAACGACGTGTATCCCGGATACAAGTCGAGCATTGGCGTGGCCGCCGACCTCCTGGCGCAATTCGACGACGCGGAGCGCGCGTTGCGCGCTATTGGCATCACCACCTGGGCCATGATCGAGGATGAGGCCGACGACGCCATCGGCACGGCCGTCACGCGCTTCGGCGATCAGGTCGAGCAGGTCGTCATCTGCTCGGTCGACAAGGACATGGCCCAGTGCGTCCGCGACGGTCGTGTCGTGCTCCGCGATCGGATCCGGAACCGGGTCTACGACGAGGCCGGCGTGCTCGAGAAGTGGGGCGTCGCCCCGCAGAGCATTCCGGATTACCTCGCGTTGGTCGGCGATAGCTCGGACGGCTTCCCCGGGCTGCCCGGCTGGGGCGCCAAGTCGGCGGCCGTCGTTCTCGCCCGCTTCCGCCATCTGGAGAACATCCCGCCCGACCCGCTCGACTGGGAGCTGCCGGTTCGCAACGCCGGACGGCTGGCCGCCGTCCTTGCCTCCCACCAGGCGGAGGCGCACCTCTACCGCCGTCTCGCAACGCTCGGAAGTAACGCGCGCATCGGTACGACGGAGCTGGCCGACCTGGAGTGGCGCGGCGTGCCGCGCGAAGCGTTCATCGCGCTCTGCGAGGAACTCGGGCTTACCCGTATCCGAGAGCGCGTTCACCGCTGGGCCTGAAGCCGGGCCCGGGCCCGGCCCTGAGACGCACGGGGTACTTTCGTCCCACTGCGGTGCGGTCCGGTGCACTGCTACGGTCGCCGCCCATGCCTCGACGCACCGCAGCGGCGCTGCTGCTCGCCGCGCTCCTCGTCACCCTTGCCGCCGCCCCCGGAATCTCGCCGCCGGCGGCAGCTGCGTCGTGCAGCGATTGGTCATCCGAGACGCAGCCGCCGCCGAGCATCCGCGTGTTTCGCACCGCGACCGGCGACGTCGTGTCGGTCGGGTTCCGCCGCTATCTCAAGAACGTGCTGAGTCGCGAGTGGATCGCCTCGTGGACCACCGAATCGCTGCGCTCCGGCGCGCTGGCCGTCAAGAACTACGCGTGGTACCAGGTCCTGCACTGGCGTGGCTACGTCAACGACGACGGCGAGTGCTTCGACGTCTTCGACTCCACCCGCGACCAGGTCTACGACCCGTCGCAGCCGATCTGGGAGACGGCCGCCGACGCGGTCGACGCCACATGGTCGACCCTGGCACTGCGGGACGGCCACATCTTCGCCACCTACTACAACGCCGGCAGCGCCGGCGAATCGTGCGGCGCGAATGCCAACGGCTGGAAGATGTACCAGTGGGGCACGCAGGCCTGCGGGCTGGACGGCAAGACCGCGGCCGAGATCATGGCGGTCTACTACGACGACGTCGTCGTGACCGATGCGCCTCCGGCCGCCTCCCCGACTCCCTCGCCCACCCCCTCGCCGCGACCGACCTCCAGCCCGACGCCGAAGCCGAGCGCGACGCCGCCGCCTGATGCATCGGCAACGCCGACGGCCCGGCCAACGCCGAAGCCAACGGCCGAGCCGACGCCGCAAGCGACACCGGCGCCGACCCCCATCCCGTCGCCGCCCACCGAGCTGCCCGGCGGCGGCCAGTCCGGGATCGTCGACGCCCCTGCCCCACCGCCGGCGCCGCCAGCCAGCCCCAAGCCGGTCACCGTCGTCGCTCCACGGACGGTGATGCGTCACGCCGCGCACGCCCGACCGGTCGAGGCGCGCGCGCCGCGGCTGACGCTCGAGATCCCGCGCGGCCCTGAGCTGGCGCGTGCCACGCAGTCGCTGATCCCCGACGCGCGGCTGGTCGCGTTCCGCATCCTCTTGCCGCAAGCGCTCGCCGAGCTCGGCGACGAGCTGCGCCTCGCAGTCGAGAACAGCCGGCCAATGACCGTGTTGGCGCTCCTGTCGCCCAGCTGACGCGAGCTGCTCTTCCGAACGGACTCCCAGCGCCGCGCTTCCACCCGGCACGGGGCTTGCGAACGATCGGTTCGCAAGCAGTAAGAGGAGCCAGCATGTTCGACCGCGTGCGCGACGATATCTCGGACAAGGCGGACACCGTGCGTACGGAGATGGACGCGTTCGGCTGGCTGCTGCGGACCATGGTGCTGGCGGCGGTCGCCGGCGCGCTCTATCGGGAGATGCGCAAGCCGGCGGCGGAGCGGACGTGGAACGACAAGCTACTCGGATTCATCCCCTACGACTTCCGGCTCCCGTCCCTCCAGCGAATCCGGGACAGCTATTGGAATACGAGCAGCGACCGTATCTTCACCGATCGGCCGCTGGGGGTGGGCTGGGCCGTCAACATCCCCGCCGTGCTGAAGCGGGTGGGCGTCATGGACGGCCGGACGTCGCGCCCGACCCGGCGTCGCCGGGCTGCCTGATGCGATACACCCTCATTCGATGAGGGTGCGCTAGCATCCGGCGCACATGCCGGCCTGGTTCCCGTTCCTGCTCGCCATCCACATCTGCCTCGCCGTGGCGCTCCTCGCGCCAAGCGTGGTGCTGCCCTTCCTGCTGCGTCGCCGCTCCCCCGGCGAGCAGCCGTCGCGCACCATCCGCGCGCTCACCGCAGTTCAGGGCACCGGCACGCTGCTGATCGGCGCCGGGCTGGCCGTCACCGGGGCCGCACTGCTGCTGACGCTCGGCGTCGGGCTGCTCGGCCAGCCGTGGATGCTGGTCGCGCTCGGCCTGTACGCCGCCAACCTGCTCGTGGCGGCGTTCGTGTCACGGCCCAACTTGCGGCGCCTGGTCCGCATCGGTCCCGAATCGTCCGACGCAACCTGGGAGCGGCGCGCGCGTCGTCAGCGCTGGCTGGCCTACGGCATGGCGGCCGCTACGGGCGCCATCGGCTTCCTGATGAGCACCAAGCCGGCGCTCTGGTAGCGATGCCGCTAGAAGTGCGGAATGGGTAGCGGACGTCCCATGAGGTAGAAGATGCCGGCCACCATCAGCAGGATGGCGATGACGAAGAGGGCGAACCAGCGCAGGACTTCCATGTGCTCTGCTGAAGCTCCCAGGGCAGCGGGTGGTTGGCTCGAACGAGCAGCGATTGTACGACCGCTTGTCCACTCCACACCGTCGCCGTGGCTGGCGCTCTAGAATCCATAGCGTGACGCTGCGCCTCCACGACGCTCGCCGCGACGAGCTGATCCCCTTCGAGCCGATTCGCGGCGAACCCATCGGGCTGTACGTCTGCGGCGTGACTCCGTATGACACCGGGCACCTGGGCCACGCGTTCACGTACGTCAGCTTCGATGTCCTGCATCGGTATCTCGAATACCTCGGTCACGACGTCGTCTATGTCCAGAACCTGACCGATGTCGACGACGACATGCTGCGCCGTGCCCGCGAGGTCGGCGAGGACTACATCGCCCTCGGCAACCGCTACGTCACCACATTCCTGACGGAGATGGCGGCCCTCAACTGGCTGCCACCGGACCGATACCCGCGCGCCACGGAGCACATCGGCGAGATGCAGACGCTGATCGGGTCGCTGCTGGACCGCGGTCATGCGTACGTCGCCGAGGGTCACGTCTACTTCAGCATCGACAGCGACGCGCACTACGGTGAGCTGTCGAAGCTGCCACGCGAGGCGATGCTGCCCATCGCCAATGAGCGCGGCAACGTGCCCGACATGGCCGGCAAACGCGACCCGCTCGACTTCGTGCTGTGGCAGCCCTCGGCTCCCGATGAGCCGGCGTGGCCCTCGCCCTGGGGCCCGGGCCGGCCCGGCTGGCACATCGAGTGTTCGGCGATGAGCATGACCTACCTCGGCGAGCGGTTCGAGATCCACGGCGGAGGCGGCGACCTGATCTTCCCGCACCACGAGTCGGAGATCGCGCAGAGCGAGGGGGCCACCGGTGCCCGTCCGTTCGTGAGCTACTGGATGCACGCCGGCATGCTGCGCTTCGAGGGCGAGAAGATGAGCAAGTCGCTCGGCAACCTGGTCCTCGTCCGCGATCTGCTGGCCTCGTACCCGGGCGACGCGATCCGCCACTACCTCGTGTCGCACCGCTACCGCGACGAGATCGACTACGACGAGCGCGACCTGCTGGCCTCGGCCACGCAGGTTGCGCGGCTGCGCTTCGCGTGCCGCATCGCCGAGGAGATCGAGCCGTTCGCCCCTGCCCTCGCCGATCCGGCGCAGCTCGACCCGCAGGTCGCCACGCACCGCGACCGCTTCCTGCGGGCCATGGACGACGACCTCGACACGCCGTCCGCGCTGCCCGAGCTGCACGCGCTGGCGGCGATCTGCCAGGCGACGACGGATCGCGCCGTCCTGGTCCAGGCCGGCTGGCTGGTCCGAGAGCTCGGGGCGCGGGTCCTGGGGTTCCGACTCGCGCCGGCTCCTCTCGTCGCGGAGGCGCCGGAGGCGATCGTCGCGTGAGCGGCTCGCCGCAGCCGGCACGGGACGACGACGTTCCAATCAGCGTCCGGCTCGGGACGGTCGTCCCGCCAGAAGATCCCGAGGACTGGACGCAGCCACTGACCTGGGTGGCGGCGATCGGCATGGTGGCGGCGCCGCTCCTGGCGCTCGCCTGGTTCTGGGTCGCTCGTCCGGCGGAGGCGGGACTGCTGCCCGGGACACTCCTCGTCATCGCCGCGCTGGTGCTCGGCGGGGCGGTGACGGGAGCGACGCAGATGGGTCCGGTCCGCGCCTTCGCGGGGACGTTGGGCGCGGCGCTGTTCGCGGCACTGGCGACCGTCATCGTCGGAGCGGCCACGGCCGGGGAGCGCCAGGTCGCCACCGCGTCCCCCACGCTCGCCAATGCGACGCTGGCCGCAATCGCCGGCCTGGCCGGCGCGCTGGCCGCGTCGACCATTGCGCCATCGCTGGCCGGCATGCCGTCGCGCGCGCGGCGCGTGCTCGTGCCCGGCGCCATCGGCCTGGCGGTGGCGGTCCTCGTCGCGCGGCTGCTGGCCTAGCTCTCTTTTGGCGTTGCCGCCCCAGCGACCGCGCGGGCTCCACGTTCCCGATACGGACTGTGAGGGGAGTCGGTACCCGCTCCATCGGTCCCGTATCGGCTCGAACATCGCGTTAGCGACTGCGTGGGAAGTCGGTACCCGCTCCATCGGTCCCGCATCGGCTTCGAAATCGCGGTATCGACTGTGTGGGAAGTCGCTATCGGCCTAATCCGTGGACGAGCGGCTCGGCACGCCGGATACGGACTGCGACGGGAGTCGATATCGCCCCAATCCGCGGACGAGCGGCTCGGCACGCCGGATACGGAGTGCGACGGGAGTCGGTGACTTGTCGGGCGTGCTGCGGCCGGCAGGACTGCTAGCGTAGCGACCGATGGACGGCACGACCTCCGCCGCGCTCGTCCAGCCGGCGCAGCGCTGGCTGGCGCTCAGCCGGCTGCGCGGCTGGCCGCTGGTGTGGACGCTCCTCCCACTGGTCGCGTTCGTCGTCTACTTCCTGACCGGCCCCATGAGCAGCGGCAACGACGTCTTCGTGCCGCTCGCCGACGCGCTGCTCCACGGCCGCTTCACGATCGACGGCCGCTCCTGGATGGAGCTCGTCCCGACCAGCGGCGACGGTTGGCTGGTGCCCTTCCCGCCCGGACCGGCGCTGACCCTGATGCCGATCGTGGCGGTGATGGGCTCGCAGCCGTGGAACACCGAGCTGCCATCGAACGTGATGAGCTCGATCCTGGGCGGTGCCAACGTCGCGCTGGCGGCCTGGCTGCTCGCCGGCTGGGGCGTCGCGCCCAAGCCACGCCTGTGGCTGGTCATCGCCTTCGCCTTCACCGTCCATTGGTGGGTGGCCGGCATGGCCGGCACCCATCACTACGCCCAGATCTGCGGGGTCTTCTTCACCCTGATCGCGCTCAATCTCGCCATCCGCGGACGCTGGCCCTGGATTGCGGGACTGGCGCTCGGCCTGGCCGCCGCGAGCCGACTGCCGATGGGACTCGCGCTCCCACTGCTGCTCGGACTGTACGGCTACCGCCCGCGCTGGGCGCACGCCGAGCTGCTGCTGGGCCTTGCCATCCCTGCTGTCCTGGTCGCCGGCTACAACGAGGCGCGGTTCGGGTCGCCGTTCGATTTCGGCTACGCCCGCATCGTCAGCGCCAATGGACCGGTACTCGGCGAGCCGTGGTTCCGCGACGGGATCGTATCGGTCAGCTACATCCCGCGCGAGTTGTACGCCATCTTCTTCCAGAGCTTCGATTGGGTGGATCAGCCGCCGTTCCTGCGGCCGGGCTGGACCGGCGTCGCGCTCACCTTCAGTGCGCCATTCCTGTTCTGGGTCATCGCCGCGCGCGGCCGCGTTGCTGTCGGCCTGGCAGCAGCCGCCCTCCTGGTCCTGCTGCCGGACCTGATGCACGGCTCGTGGGGATTCGCGCAATTCGGCTATCGGTTCATCCTTGACGCGATGCCCGTGCTGCTGTTGCTGCTCGGCATCGCCTGGCGCGAGCGCGTCCCGCTCGCCGGCCGCGCGGCCATCGTCTACAGCGTGGCCATCACGGCCTATGCCTACCTGACGATGACCGTGCTGAACTTCGTCGCCTAGCGCACGGAGCACGGCTACACGGCGCCTGCGCGCACCACACAGCACCGCACCGCCATTGACTGCCCGCACCGGCCGGCGCCTAATGTGCCGATGATCCGCCGATCGCTGGCCGTGCCGGCCTTGCTCGTTTCCGCCACCCTGCTCATCGGCGCCGCGTCGCCGCCGGCCTTCACCAGCCCGAAACGGATCGGGTTCGCGGGCGGTGACGACTGGGAGCCGGCGATCGCCACCGATCGGCTCGGGAATGTCTACGCCGTCTGGAGCCATTACGGCCCCGATCCGCGCTGCGCGGACTGCGCCAGCCCGCACACCGAGCTGCAGATCTCACGCGATGGCGGCGTCACCTGGGGCCGCGCTCATCCGCTGGCGCCGTCCTCGACCCGACAGGACGATCCGCAGATCGTGGTCGATCCGGCCGACGGCGAGACGGTCTACGCCTCGTTCATGCAGGGCGACAAGTCGAGCCAGTACGTCGCCCGCTCCGATGACCACGGCGTCACCTGGACGACGGTCCTGGTCGAACCATTCAACAAGGGCGGCGACAAGGACATCCTGGCCGTGCGGGACGGCAACGTGTACCTCTCCTACCACGCCGGCCAGCGCATCTACGTCTCCGCCTCGCATGACGGTGGGCAGACGTGGACCGTGCATCGCCCCATCTCCAGCACGTCGAAGATCGGCGTCTCGCTGGGCAGCGGCGGCACGGTTTCGCCGGATGGCAGCGTGCACTTCGCCTGGAACGGCGTCCGGCGCAACGGCCAGGCCAAGGGCGAGATCAACCTCTACGTCACCAGCTCGACCGATGGAGGCGCCACCTGGCGGACCTCGCAGGTCGACGTCTCCGAGGCCTCGCCGCCGTGCGACTGCGGCGGCTGGGATTTCTGGGGCGCCCAGATGGCGCTGGCGAGCGACGCCGACAACGTCCTCTACGGGGTGTGGAACGCCAATCGTGAGCGGTTCGGGCCGAACAACCTCTACTTCGCCCGCTCGACCGATGGCGGGGCGACCTGGTCGGCAGCGTTGAATGTGTCCGAGGCGCGAACGCGTGCCAACGAGGCCTTCCCGGCCATCGCCGCGACCGGCCACGGCGACGTGCGCATCGCCTGGCAGGACGACCGCAACGGCCACGACGCCGGCGGCGACGATCCATCGGCGCGCTGGAACACGTTCTACCGGACCTCGAGCGATGGCGGCGCGACGTGGAGCGATGAGCTGCAGCTGTCGGCGTTCGCGCCCGACTTCACCTACAAGTTCGACGAGCCGAAGGACGGATACCTGCAGCCGTACGGTGACTATTTCGAGATCGACATCGCGCCGGACGGGCGGACCCACGCCCTGTGGGGCGAGGGGAACAGCTACACCGGGCCGGGCAACGTCTGGTACGCGCGCGAGGATTAGGCGCGGTTAGGCGGCGGGCGACTTGCGGCTCAGCCGCTCCGCGAGCCCGCCAACGGTGAGCGCCAGGCCCAGCGCGATGATGCCGAGCGCGCCGACAAGCCGAAAGGCTTCACCCCCGAATGCCGTGGCGAAGGCGAGGTAGGCGACGACCGCTCCCGCCGCGATGCCGGAGCCGATCCACTTGAAGGCCGGCGCGTCGGCGATCCAGCCGGCGGCGTACATGCCCAGCCCGAAGCTGAAGGGGACGACCGTCCACAGGTAGCCCCACGCACCCCATCGGTCGGTCAGGCTGCTGTACAGCAGAGCCGCCCCGGCGCCGGCCAAGATGGCGCCCGGGATGACCATCCCGGCGCGCAGTCGCGGATGCTGCCGGCCGGCCAGCGCCGGAACCAGGAAGAAGAGCGACACGCCGACGATCAGGATGGGCCACCAAGCCAGCACCTCCTCGTCGATGCCGAGCCCGGCGATCCAGTCGCTCAGGAGGTCGCTGGCCAGCACCAGCACCCCGATGACGAGCAGCATCAGACCGGTCAGCAGCTCGATCCTGCGGCTCATCGGCCGAGTATACCGATGCGCCTCGACCGCTCCGCAGGGTCGGATACGGCTCAGCGTTCCGTTACATGCAGGCCGCTGGCGAGCGAGACGCTGCGATCGACGTTCGTGCTGAGGACGACGTAGTCGCCCGCCGGAAGGGCGCCGAAATCGATGTACTGGATCGAATCGTTGATCGTGACCCCCAGCACGCGCCGGTAGGTGCGCGAGTTGGTCGGCTCGATCAGGCCGAGCCAGATGCGATCGAAGTTGGCGACATCGCCGATGAGATAGATGCGCGATCCGGTGCTGACGGGCGCGTGCGCCAGGTGCGACCAGTGGCGGTGCGGAGGATCGAACAGGTGGTCGGGATCGATGGGCACCGGCCGGAGCGCGTCGCAGGCAAGTTCCGCCCTCGCTTCGCAGATGACCCAACCGCCCAGCGTGGAGTTGGCGTAATAGCCCTGCTGCAGCTCGTCGGCGACCTGCGGCGGTCGGATCAGGTCGCCGGGTTGCGTCGTCGGTGTCGCAGCCGCCGGAGGTGGAGTGCCGCTGGCGCCGATCACGATGGTGCGCGTCGTTTCGGTGCCGCTGCCGAGCTGATACCCGATGAGGAAGACGACCAGCAGCAGCGCCGCACCGGCGATGCCCGCCAGGAGCGGCGTCCCGGGTCCCGAGGTGGTGGTCTGCCCGCTGCTCGGCTCGAGCATGCCGACACTCTATCCGGCTACGTCACATCCGCCGCAACCATGCCGTGCCGCACCGGTAGTCCCCACGGGCTGATCCCCATGGACTGAAATGGACCGGTTTGGCGCCGAAACAGGCGCAAGCACGCTGATTTCAGCCGCCCGGGCACCAGGGCGCACGCGAGCTCCGAGTTCTCGGTCGATTCAGCCGGGACAGGCTGAAAGGATGCAATGCGCGCCCCGACCTACATCTCGCCCTCGTAGGCCGGCTGCGGCATCCGCAGCTCCTTGTCCCGGCGGTAGCCGAGAAGGTAGTCGGCCTGCATCAGGGTGTGGATCTGCGAGGTTCCCTCGTATATCACCGAGCCCTTGGAGTTACGCAGGTAGCGCTCGACCGGATACTCGTTGGAGTAGCCGTAGGCGCCGTGGACCTGGATGGCGTCCATCGCCGAGGCCACGGCGTGGTCCGTTGCGAACCACTTGGCCATCGACGTCTCGCGCGTGTTGCGCTCGCCGCGGTTCTTCTTCCACCCGGCCTTCCAGACCAGCAGCCGGCCCGCCTCGATGCCCTGGTCCATGCGCGCCAGCATCTGCTTGACCAGCTGGTGCTCGCCGATCTCGGAGCCGAATGCCTTGCGCTCATGGGCGTACTTCAGCGAAGCGTCCAGGCAGGCTTGAGCCAGCCCGACCGATCCGGCCGCCACCGTGTAGCGCCCCTGGTCGATGGCGCTCATGGCGATGGTGAAGCCCTCACCCTCCTCGCCGACCCGGTTGGCGGCCGGCACCTGACAGTCCGAGAAGTAGACGATGCCGGTGTTGCCGGCGCGAACGCCGAGCTTGCCGTGCAGCGAATCGGTCGACAGGCCCGGGAAGTCGCGCTCGACGATGAACGCCGTGATTCCGCGGTGCCCCTTCGAGCGGTCGAGGGTGGCGAAGGTCAGGAAATGATCGGCCGCATCGGCCAGGCTGATCCAGATCTTGGAGCCGTTGAGGATGTACCGGTCGCCGTCGCGCCGCGCGGTGGTCGACAGGTTGCCGGCATCCGAGCCGACGCCAGGCTCGGTCAGCGCGAAGGTGGCCAGCTTCTCGCCGCGGGCCTGGGGCACCAGGTAACGCTGCTTCTGCTCCTCGGAGGCCCACTGCAACAGGGTCAGCGAGTTGAGCCCGGTATGGACGGACAGGATGACGCGGAAGGCGGTGTCGGCCCGCTCCATCTCCTCGCACAGCAGGGCGAAGGCGATGTAGTCCATCCCTGCCCCACCGTAGCGCTCGGGGATGGGCAGGCCGAGGAGCCCCTCGGCCCCCATCTTCTCGTAGAGGGAGCGGTCGTATTCTGCCTTGGCGTCCATCTGCTGGATGCGCGGCAGGATCTCGCGCTCAGCAAAGGCGCGCGCGGTGCGCTGCACCTCCCGCTGCGCATCGGTCAGCGAAAAGTCGATCATCGGTTCTCCGTGGGCGAATGGGCGGGATCTTGATTCTAGACCGATACGCCCTTCGGACGGCAGACTGGGGCCCGATGGTCCCCGAGACGCGTTACGCCCGCACCACCGATCGGACCCACGTCGCCTACAAGGTCAGCGGCGACGGGCCGATCGACGTCCTGGTCATGCGGGCGTGGTCGTCGAACACGGAGAACGACTGGCGCGATCCGGTGCTCAGCGGCATCCTGCGGCGGCTCGGATCCATCGGCCGCGTCGTCCACCTCGACCGGCGCGGCACTGGCCTCTCGGACCGGATCGAGGCGGGTAACACGCCAACGGTCGAGCAGCGAATCGACGACATGCGGGCCGTGCTTGATGCCATTGGCTCCGAGCGCGTCGTCCTTGTCGGACTCGCCCATGCGTCGGCCCTGTGCGCCGTCTTCGCCGCGACCTACCCGGAACGCACGGCCGGCCTGATCGCCTGGTCCCCGCCGTGGACGGTGGTGGGTCGCGACCGCGACGCGCTGATATCCGGCTACGGAGACAAGATCCGGGCCGAATGGGGCACCTTCGAGCACGCCCGGGAGATCGTGCGTACGGTGGCGCCCAGCCGGGCCGAGGACACCGATTTCGTGGAGTGGATCCGGCGCGACCACCAGGAGAGCGGGACCGCCGAGGACGCGGTCGCCCAGTGGCGCATGGTCGCCGAAACGAACGTCGACGACATCCTGCCGAGCGTCCACGTGCCCGCCCTCGTCCTGTGGCGAGCGGGATCCGAGCTCGCGTCCCGCTATTTCGCCGGCCGCATCCCGGGTGCCACGGCCACCGAGCTGCCCGGCGAGGACCATGCCTTCATCTCCGGTGACTGGCGCGCGGCGCTGGCCGAGATGGAGGCATTCATCGAGCGCGTCGCCGACCTGGAGATCGAGTCCGACCGGGTCCTCGCGACGGTCCTGTTCTCGGACATCGTGGGATCGACGCGGACGGCCGATGCGCTTGGCGACCGTGGCTGGCGGGAGCTGCTGGAGCGTCACCACGCGCTCGTCCGCCGCGAGCTGGCGCGCCATCGCGGGAGGGAGGTCGACACCGCCGGCGACGGCTTCTTCGCCGCGTTCGATGGCCCGGCTCGTGCCATCCGCTGTGCGGTGCGGATGCGAGATGGCCTGCGCGACCTGGGCCTCGAGGTCCGCATCGGGCTCCATGCTGGGGAGTGCGAGCGAGCCGGCTCGGCCCTGCGAGGCGTGGCCGTCCACATCGGGGCGAGAATCGGGTCACTGGCGCGGGGTGGCGAGATTCTCGCGTCGAGCACGGTACGCGACCTGGTTGCCGGTTCAGGCATCGGCTTCGAGGATGCGGGGATCCATCCACTCAAGGGCGTCCCCGAGCCGTGGCGACTGTACCGCATCGCGGGAGTCGCGAATTCTGACTGATCAGTCGGTGATTCGGTTTGACGAAGGATTGAGGTAAGGCTAGCCTTAATTCCCGTTGACCGACGCCGCTCGGCGTTCCGCATCCTCCACGGGAGACGTGAATTGGACTTCGGGTTCCTGACCACCGGCCTGCTGACCGGGCTGCGCGAGGGCGTCGAGGCGGCACTGATCGTCAGCATCATCCTCGCCTACCTGGCCAAGACCGGGAACAGCCGTCACTTCGACAAGATCTGGCTCGGCACGGGTGCCGCCATTGCGGTCAGCGTCGCGGTCGGCGTCATCCTGTTCGTGACCATCGGTCGCCTCCAGGAACCGGCCGAGCAGATCTTCGAGGGCAGCGCCATGACCCTCGCCGCCGGCGTCGTGACCTGGATGCTGTTCTGGATGCGCCGCACCGCCGCATCGGTCAAGGGTGAGCTGCAGGCCAGCGTCGATCGTCGCCTGGTGGAGGGCAGCATCTGGGGTCTGGCCATCCTGGCCTTCACCGCGGTCATCCGCGAGGGCATCGAGACGGCACTGTTCCTGATGGCCCAGGCCCAGGCTGCGACGCAGGCGGACGGCACCGCGTTCGCCACGCTGCTGGGCGCGCTCATCGGCCTCCTGATCGCCGCCATCATCGGCTACGGCTTCTACAAGGGCGCGCGGGTCATCAACCTGCGGACCTTCTTCCAGTGGACCGGCGTGGCGCTCGTCTTCATCGCCGCCGGCCTGCTGAGCCACGGCATCCACGAGTTCGTCGAGGCCGGCGTGATCGGCTTCGGCACCGCCAGCGCCTTCGACATCAGCGGCGTCCTCTCCCACGAGGACGGCCTCGGCCAGTGGCTGCGCGCCATCTTCGGCTACAGCTCAAACCCAGAGTGGATCACCTTCGTCAGCTGGCTGGCGTACATCGTGATCGTGCTGGTCGGCTACCTCCGACCCGTGCAGCCTCGACCGGTCGAGGCACGCTCCGAGCAGAAGGTCGCCGGCGTCTGACGGCTACTGGCAGACCGATGCGCCCGGGGCCGCCGCCGCGGGCGTTGTTCATGCGCCGATGCCGATGAAGCCGAGCATCTGCCGCCAGGCATCGGCCGATGCGTCGGCGTGCTGCTCCGCCATCCGGTCGAAGAACGAGTGCGGCGCCCCGTCGTAAACGACGAACCGATGCTCGACGGCCGCCTCGCTCAGCGCCCAGTCGAACTCGTCGCGCAGCTCGGGCGGGATCGACTGGTCGGCGCCGCCGAACAGCCCGAGCACCGGACAGCTGAAGCGCTGGGCCTCATCGATGGGTGACGGCAGCCCGGATCGGTGGTCGCGCGCCAGCGAGCCATAGAAGCCGATCACGCCGCCGAGCGCCAGCCCCGTCGCTGCCTGCAGGAAGCTGATCCGCCCACCGATGCAGAAGCCGACGCTGTACACCCGCTGCGGCGCATGCTCCAGCGAGCGCAACTCGGCGGCCGTGGCCGCAACGTCGGCGTTGATGCCCTCGGCGCTCAGCTGCGTCATGTGCGGGCCGTAGTCGAACGCCGGGTCGCGCTTGCCGCTGCCGGCACTGCGGGCGTACATGTCGAAGGCAATGGCGTCGACACCCGCCTCGGCGAAGCGCAGGGCGAGCTCCTCGTAATACGGGTGCAAGCCGCGAACGTCGGGGACGATCACGATGCCCGCGCCGGTCGGCGCCATGGCTCGGGCAACGTAGGCCGCGAACCGGGTGCCGTCTGCCGAGGTCAGCGTCAGGTCCCGGGCGTCGATGGCGCCGCCGCTGATCGGCGGCAGGGGCGGATGAGCGTCAGCGTCAAAACACATGCCCTGATCCTAGTCGCCACGCAGGCGCGCGACCGTCTCTCCCACGGCCGACGCCCCGCGGTCGCGCATGGCCGCGACCAGCGTCGAGCCGACGACCACGCCGTCGGCCACCCGCGCCAGGTCGCGCGCCTGCTCCGGAGTCGAGATGCCGAAACCGGCGGCCACCGGGACGCGACCGCCCGCTGCACGTCGCACGCGCGAGAGCAGCGCCGCCGCACCATCGGCCAGGCGATCCCGCGCGCCGGTGACGCCGAACAGCGGCACGACATACAGGAAGCCGGTCGAAGCGCGGATCGCTGCCTCCAGGCGGTTCGCGGCGGTGTTGGGCGCAACGAGGAAGGTAAGCGCGAGCCCATGGTCGGCAGCCGAACGCTCGAAGGCGGGCATCTCGCCGGCCGGCAGGTCGGGGAGGATCAGCCCGTCCGCACCCGCATCGGCGAGTGAGCGCAGCGCCGCATCTGAGCCGGTGGCCAGCAGCGGGTTGAGGTAGGTCATCGCCAGGATCGGCTGGATCAGGCCGCGCGCCCGAAGTCCGCGAATCAGGGCGATGGCCGAACCGAAGCCTCCGCCGGCCGCGATCGCGGCGCGGCCGGCCTCCGCGATGACGGGCCCGTCGGCCAACGGGTCGCTGAACGGGATGCCGACCTCCAGCATGTCGGCACCGCAGCGCAGCGCGGCCTCGCCCGCATCGGTCGATGCATCGTCCGACGGGAAGCCCGCCATGACGTAGGCGACGAAGGCGGCGCGTCCGGCATCGGTCGCCGAAGCAAAGGCGGCGCGCACGCGCGCGGCGCCATCGGTCCGCGATCGGGTCATGCGGAGGCGGCGGCCAGCGCGGCGGGCAGTGCGCGTTCGACGATCGCCAGATCCTTGTCGCCGCGTCCGCTGAGGTTGACGAGGACCGTGGCCGAGGGCGGCAGCGACGGCAGCAGACGCAAACTGGCCGCGACCGCGTGCGCCGACTCGAGCGCCGGAACGATGCCGCAGCGGCGGGCCAGCCAGTGGAGCGCCTCGAGCGCGTCGCCATCGGTCGCGCGATCGACCTCCAGCCGTCCGGACGCCGCCAATGCGGAGAGCTGCGGCCCGACCCCCGGATAGTCGAGACCGGCCGACAGCGAATGCGGCTCGACGATCTGCCCGTCGACGGTCTGCGTCAGCATGGTGAACGCTCCGTGCAGCACGCCCGGACGTCCGAGGCCAAGGGAGGCGGCGTTGTCGCCGAGCCCATCGCCCCGGCCACCGGCCTCGACCCCGATCAGCCGCACGGCGGTGTCGAGGAACGGCCGGAACAGGCCGATCGCGTTCGATCCGCCGCCGACGCAGGCGACCGCCACGTCCGGCAGGCGACCGATGCGCTCCAGCATCTGGGCCCGCGCCTCGCGCCCGATCACGCTCTGCAGCTCGGCCACCATGTCGGGATAGGGATGCGGTCCGGCCGCGGAGCCCAAAACGTAGAAGGTCGTCTCGACGTTCGCCACCCAGTCACGCAGCGCCTCGTTGAGCGCATCGCGCAGCGTGCCGTTGCCCGTCTCCACCGGGCGCACGGTCGCGCCCAACAGGTGCATGCGCTGAACGTTCGGCGCCTGGCGCTCGATGTCGGTGGTGCCCATGTAGACGACGCACTCGAGACCGAGCAGCGCGCAGGCGGTCGCGGTCGCGACGCCGTGCTGGCCGGCACCGGTCTCGGCGATGATCCGCGGCTTGCCCATTCGCTGCGCAAGCAAGGCCTGACCGATGGCGTTGTTGATCTTGTGTGCCCCGGTGTGGGCCAGGTCCTCGCGCTTGAGGAACACCCGTTGACCGATGCCGCCGCGCTCGGCGAGCGCGTCGGACGGGATCTCGAAGATCGGGGTGGCCCGACCGATGAAGTCGCGATGCAGACGTTTGAGCTCGGCGGCGTAGTCGGCGTCAGCGCGGGCGCTCGTCCAGGCAGCGGCCAGCTCATCGAGGGCCGGGATGAGGGTCTCCGGCACGTACCGACCCCCGAAGCGGCCGAAGCGGCCGGTGCGGTCGACACGGTCGGCGCCGGTGGCGTCGCGCCGCGCATTCCGAATGAAGGCGGCCACGCGCGCTGCGCTCGGCTCGCCGTTGCGTTCCAGCCCGCCACTGGCGTCGACCAGGGCCGGTCGCGCCGACGCGACGGCGCGCGCGACGTTGCCCGCGTTCAGGCCGCCGGCGATACCCACCGGCAGGATGCGGTTGAGACGGCGCGCCAGCTCGACGGATGCCGTGCGACCGATCCCGCCGCCCTCGTCGTGCGAGGCGCCCTCGAGCAGCAGCCGGGTGGCCCCCGCCGCGTACCACGCCTCGGCGGTGCGCATCGTTTCGCGCACCCGGCCAGCGGGGTGCAGCACGCCGATCAGCTCGTCGTGGTCGACCGCCCCGAGCCAGGCCGGTGGCGACTCGAAGCCGGCGAGCTGGATGCTCGAGATCCCGCTGCGCAAAATGGCGT
>JAICUY010000026.1 GCA_025935615.1 Steroidobacteraceae bacterium | reverse complement strand
CGTGAACGGGTTGCCAGGCCAGACCATGACGCTGAACAGGAAGACGCCGACCAGCGCCAGCGTCATCCCGACCCACGGCATGAGCGCGGCATGCTTCGCCCTGAACCGATACAGGACCAGGCCCGCCCAGCCGAGCGCCAGCAGCGTCCAGAACAGGATCGAGCCCTCGAGCGCTGCCCACAGCGAGATGACCGAATAGAAGGGCGGCGTGGTGGTGGCATTGTTGCGGGCGATGTACTCGACGCTGAAATCGTGGCCGAGCAGCGACGCGACCATGGCCAGGCTGGCCAGCAAGGCGAGGCCGAAGGCCGCGTACATCGCGTGCCGGCCGCTGGCCAGGTAGGCGGCATCGCGGTTGCGCCCGGCGATGACGAACGCGAAGGCGGCGTAGGCGCAGGCCGCCAGGCCGATGACGATGGTCACGTGGCCGAGCGTGGGGAGCACTAGTTGGGCGCTCCGTTTGCATGCGGAGCAACGAACGGACAACGAGGGCGCCCGAGAGCCCTCGAACGGGCCGTTGTTTGCCGGCCACGCAACTGGCGGCCAAGAAGCGGCCCTTCGGTCGCCATTCGTTGCACCACGAGCAAATGCCCGCCCATCCGTTCCGTCATGGTGTCACGTGGCTCGGAACGGCACTGCCCGACGGGGCGACGTAGTTCTCGTCGTGCTTCACCAGCACCTGGCTCGCCTGGAACGTGCCGTTCGACTGCAGCGTGCCCTCCACGACCGCGCCTGAGTTCTCGCGGAACGAGGAGGGCGGCAGCGTATCGCTGTGCACCGTCACGTCCGTCGTCTGGTCGGTGAGCACGAAGGTGAGGTCGGCGCTCGCCCCCTGCTCGATGCTCCCGGCCTTCACCAGTCCGCCGAGGCGCACCGATTGGCCGTACGCCGCATCGCCACGGGCCATCAGCTCGGTCGGGGTGAGGTAGTAGACCAGCGCGTCACCGATGCTGCTGAAGGCAAAGTAGCCGATGACGGCCAGCACGACCGCAACGGCAGCGATGAGTCCCCAGCGGCGCCGGCGCTGCGGCAGCGGCGGCTCCGCCGGCCGCGCGATGGTCATCGGCCGGGCTCGCTCCCCTGTCGGGCGTCACGCCGGATGCGCAGCGACTCTTCGCGCGCGGCGCGCAGGCGGCGCGCCAGCGTGACGGCATAGACCGCCAGGCCGCCGAGGATCACGCCGTAGCCCGCGATCACGAACAGCGCATCGTTCACGACCCGACCTCCTCCGGATGAGGCTCGGCGACCGGGCGCACCGGCCTCACGGCCGCCTGCCGTGCGGCGCTGATACGACCCAGGCGGCCGTGCTCCTCGATCTGCCAGGCGGTGCGCGCCAGCTGGTAGCGCCGGATCATCAGGTACGCCCAAACGATCGTGAACGCGGTCAGCATTCCCATCAGGGCCACGACGAACAGGAGCGGCGCCGACGGATGCAGCAGCTTGGCCGGGTCGCCGAAGGTGGCCGTCTGGTGCAGGCCGCGCCACCAGACCACGCTGAAGTGGACGATCGGGATGTCGACGGCGGCGACCAGGCCGACGATGGCCGCACGGGTCGCGCGGCGCATCGGGTCATCGGTCAGATGGCGGAGCAGCAGGTAGCCGACATACAGGGCCAGCAGCAGCGCCGTGGTCGTCAGCCGCGGGTCCTCCCACTGCCAGAACGTCCCCCACACCGGCTTGCCCCACATCATCCCGCCCCAGATGGCGAAGGCGGTGAACATGACGCCGACTTCGGCACCGGCCAGCGCGACGGCGTCGAAGCGCAGGTCGCGCTTCCACAGGAACAGCAGCCCGCCCAGGGCGGTGACGCCGAATGACAGGTAGGCCAGCCAGGCCGATGCGACGTGGACATACATGATCCGCTGGGCGTCGCCCTGGTTCGCATCGGGCGGCACCACGAAGAGACCGAAGATGGCGGCGATGACAACGGCCAGCAGGCCGACCATGCCGAGGGCGCGCGTCTTCATCGGTCTATTCCTCCAACAGGAAGCCGTAGGTCGCGCCTCCGGCGATGAGCATCACGAGGTCGTAGCCGGCCAGCAGCTGCAGCCAGGCGGCGAGCTCGCCGAACGGGTCGCCGGCCAGAGCGGCGGCCGTGGCCTTGACGGCGGCGAGCAGCAGCGGGGCGATGACCGGCAGCATCAGCAGCGGCAGCATCACCTCCCGCGCGCGCATCCTGACGGTGACCCCCGCGTAGAAGGTCCCGACGGCAGCGAAGCCGATACAGCCGAGCACGAGTGTCAGCACCAGCGCCGGCCACGCGCCGGCGAGGTCGATGCCGTACAGCACCGCCACCACGCCCAGCAGCACGATCCCCAGGATCAGCATTGCGGCCAGACCAGAGACCGCCTTGCCGGCATAGATCGCGCGCCGGTCGACCGGGTAGAGGGCGAGCTGCTCGAGGGCGCCGTCATCGGTCTCGACGAGGTGCAGTCGGCCGACGGCCAGCAGGCCGGCGAAGACGATGGCCAGCCACAGCAGGCCGGGAGCGGCCTCGGCCAGGCGACGCGTATCGGGGCCCAGGGCGAAGCCGAACAGCAGCAGCACGACCGCGGCGAAGAAGAGGGTCGAGGTGGTCGCGTGCTTGCCGCGCAGCTCGGCCACCGCATCCTTGCGGGCGATGGCCAGCGCCACCGTCGCCGTCCGGGCCAGGCCGCTCATGGGGTCGTCGCTCCAGCCGGGATGGCGCGGGCCGCGGGCGCCGGCGTGTCATTGAGCGTCACGCCATCACCTTCGATGGCGGTCACGAGTCCGCCGTCGAGCCGGATCCGGCCGTCGAGCAGTGGCGCCAGGCGCTCGGCGGCGTGGGATGCGACGAGGACCGTGATCCCGGCATCGTGCCAGCGCCGAATGAGGTCGTCGACGAGCGCCATCCCGTCTTCGTCGAGGGCTGCATGCGGCTCGTCGAGCAGGACCAGGCTGTGTGGCGACAGGAGCAGGCGCCCCAGCGCCAGGCGCTTGCGCATGCCGGCGCTGAACCCGGCCACGCGCTGGTCGCCTACGGGGGTGAGCCCCACGTCAGCCAGTGCCGCGCGAAGGCGCGAGTCGACCTCCGCGGCCGGCACGTCGAGCAGGCGTGCCGCGAAGCGCAGGTTCTCGAGCGCCGTCAGATCGTCGTACAGGCCGTTGGCGTGCGACAGGTAGGCGATCCGGCGGCGCACCGCATCGGCCTGGCGGCCGACGTCCAGGCCGTCGACCTCGGCCGTGCCGAAGCTGGGCCGGATGGCGGTGGACAAGATGCGCAGCAGCGTCGTTTTGCCGGCGCCGTTCGGTCCCAGCAGCGCAACGGCGCGACCGGTTTCGACGCGCAGCGACACGCCGGCCAGAGCGGCGGAGCGTCCGAAGAGGCGCGCCAGCTCGACCGTCGAGACGGCCGGGATCGGTTTGTCGGGCGACCCGAAGGGGGGCGCGACGTAGATGGTGGTCAGCGGCATGCTCGACGCGCGGGGCACGAACTGTGGGTCTGGCCACTATGCGGCCTGCCCATGGGTGCGTCAAATGCCGAACGGCGCGAAACCGGACGCGTACTGATGCATGCCCGAACCGATCACCCAGTTCGCACAGGAGCCAAGCCATGCGTCTGACCGATACCGCCCGCCCGCTGCGCCTGTTCTTGATCGCCACGCCGATCCTGGCGCTGCTGCTCGCCGCCTGCAGCGGCGGCACGACGACCACCCCGACCACTGCCGCCGCAACCTCGACGGCGGCAGCCTCGCAGAGCGCATCGGCCAGTGCGTCGGAGAGTGCGGAGCCAAGCGACGGCGGTGCCTCCGGCGAGATGACCGTCACGCTCCAGAACTTCGCCTTCTCGCCGACGACGCTGACGGTGCCGGTCGGCTCGACCGTCACCTTCGAGAACAAGGACGCGACCGAGCACACGGCCACCAACGGCAAGGACGGACAAAAGGCGGACGACGCGCTGTTCGACATCAAGCTCGCCACCGGTGCCAGCGACACCTTCACCTTCGACAAGGCGGGAACGTACGACGTGACGTGCCTGATCCACCCCAGCATGAACATGACGATCACCGTTCAGTAGTTCGGTTCGGCGATCCCGCGTACGCGAGGACGGCCCGGGTGCCGGGGAGAAGCCCGGGCCGTCGTGTTGACCCTCGATAGGGCCGGTGCTATCGTCCGGCGCCTGATGGACGCCGGTCTGCCGCAGACGTCCTCGACGTCACACGTCGCGTCACCGTCGCCGACCGTTCCCCGATCCCGGGCCGAGCGTCGCGCGGCCGCCGCGCGTGCCGAATGCGCCGCCACCGCGGCCCTCAACGTCCTCGGCCAGAAGTGGGTGCTGCGCATCATCCGCTCCCTCGGCGAGCAGACACAGCGCTTCTGCGAGCTGCAGGACTCGCTGGGCGGTGCCAATTCGGCAACGCTCTCCCAGCGGCTGAAGCTGCTCGAGGACGAGGGGCTGATCGATCGGCGCATGGTGTCCGAGGTGCCGCCGTGGGTCGAGTACTCGCTGACCGACAAGGGCGCGGACCTGCGCGGCGCGATCGTCGGTATCGACCGCTGGGCCGAGCGATGGGTCGACGAGCAGCAATGACCCAGACCCCATGAGCCACGCCGTCGCCGAGGAGCGGCCCGTCGAGCACGGCGACGCCCTCAACCTGCTTCGGCAGGAGGTCGCCGCGGCGCCCGGACCAGAGGCCGCGGCGCAGCGCGCCGTCGAGGTGCTCCATGACCGGTTCGCCCACTATGACTGGATCGGCGTCTACTGGGTCGACGGCACCGACCTGGCGCTCGGCCCGTGGATCGGTCCGGAGGCGACCGAGCACGTCCGCATCCCGATCGGCACCGGCATCTGCGGTGCGGCCGCGGCAACCGGCCAGACCGAGATCATCGACGACGTCAACGCCGATCCGCGTTACCTGGCCTGCTTCACCACCACGCGCTCCGAGATCGTGGTCCCGATCTTCGACGGCGGCGAGGTCGTCGGCGAGATCGACATCGACGGCAGCGACCTCGCGGCGTTCGACGACACCGACCGCCTCTTCCTGGAGGAGATCGCCGCGCTCCTGGCGCCGCTGCGCCCGCGACAGTAACCCTCGCCGTACAGCGCACCGATGACAGCTGCCCGCGGCCGCTTCGAGGAGATCTACGACGCCCACGTGGTGCCGATCTATCGGTTCATCTATGCGCGCGTCGGCAACCGGCCGGATGCCGAGGACCTGACCGCGCAGGTCTTCATGCGTGCGGTCGAGCAGCTCGACACCGAGCGTGACGAGGGCCAGATCGTGAGCTGGCTGTACCGGGTCAGCCAGAACGCCATCGCCGACCACTGGCGGGCCTTCTACCGCCTGCCGCTGGTCGGGACCGAGCAGGTCGCTCCCGGCTGGGAACCGGCGGCCGTCGAGCCTTCCGGCGCCGCCGCCGAGGCCGATGCGCCCGATGCCGACCGCTCGCACATCCGCGTGCAGTCGCTGCTGCACCGGCTGCCCGCGCACTACGCGCGCGTGCTCGAGCTGCGCTTCCTGCAGCGCCTGAGCGTCGCGGAGACGGCCGACGAGATGGGAATCACGCGGGGCAACGCCAAGGTGCTGCAGTACCGTGCGCTGCGCAAGGCAGCATTGCTGGGAGAGGCCGATGGCTGACGAGCGGGTTCCCGAGCCGCGCGAGCTGCGTCCCGACGAAGCGGACGCGGTCGAGCGCTTCGAGCGCTACCTCGACGCGCTGCTGGCCGACGGCCGGCCGTCGCCCGAGGACGTGGCCGACGTCGACGAGGCCGAGATGGCGCGCACCGCGGCGGAGCTCTCGGCCGCGGCCGTGCCCGAATCGCTCGAGCCGGATGCGGCCTTCGTCGAACAGCTGCGGCTGCGGATGCGGCAGGCCGACCAGGGCATCGCCTCGGTGCAGGTGCCGCCGCCGGTGCGGCCGCGGCCGGTCGAGCCGGAGCCGCGCGGACGGCTGCGCATCACACGCCGCCAGCTGCTGGGCACCGGCCTGGCGGGTGCGGCGGGGCTGGCTGCCGGGGCGCTGGGCGCATCGGTCCTGGGTGTCGGACGGAATGCCCCTGATGGCACGCCCATCTGGGACGACGGCAGCGGACTGGTCGCAGGTCAGGGATTCTGGGCGCCGGTGGCATCGGTCGCTGACGTCCCACCGGGGGGTGCCGTGCGCTTCTCGACCGCGGCCTTCGACGGCTACGTCGTCAACGACGCGGGCGAGATCCGCGCCCTGTCGTCGGTCTGCACCCACATGGGCTGCACGCTCCACTTCCGCCCCGACTGGCAGGACCTGCGCTGCCCGTGCCACGGAGCCAGCTTCGACCTGAAGGGCGACCTGGCCAACGGTCGCGACCGCTGGCGCCAGACCGGCGGCTACCGCGGCGACGCGCACGCGTACGACGTTGCTCTGCCGCCGCTGGTGCGGCCGAAGGTCAAGATCGAGGGCGACCAGGTCTTCGTCTGGACCGCACAGGTCTAGCGCGCCCGGGTCACGCGACCTCTGAGCCAGGGTCAGCCGCTGATCAGCGTGACCAGATACTGGATCAGGTACGGGATGGCCAGCAGCATGACGATCAGCGCCAGGCCGATCCCGGCGTAAAGGAACAGGGTCAGGTCCGGCGGATCGGCGCGCTCCGGCGGCGGCTGGGTGCGCCGGGCGAGGCGCGACGGTCGGCGTGGCTTCTGGTGCTCGTACGGACGCGTCTTCAACTCCGGCATGCGACGAAGGTCCGACACCTAGCGCTGCTCGATCTCGTCGACCAGCGCCCGCAGCCGCCGGTGGCGGGACTCTCGGTCACGCACGTAGCGCTCGATCCCCTCGAGGATGTGCCGTGGCGAGAGGTGCGCCTCGTCCATGACCTCCTCGACCGTGCCGCCGGTGCGCCATCGGTCATCCCAATCCGACGAGAGCGAGTAGTCGGCGGCCAGCGGGCCGTCGACCCAGTCGCGCATCAGCTTGAAGGCGCGGTTGGTGACGGCCATCCCGTCCCATCGGTCGGCCTCGGAGCGAATCGAGTCACGGTAGGCCTGATCCTGCCGCGCGAAGAGCTGCGGCGAGATGCAGGCCACGATCCGAACGTTCAGCCCACGAGCGTCGAGCTCGGGAAGCACCTTCACCACGTTCGCGGTGGTGACCGTGCCCTGCACGTACACGGTCCCCGCGACGGGCGCACCGGGACGAGGCGCGCGCAGGACGTACGCGCCCCGCGCGGCATCCCAGTGCGGCGCCATGCCGAGCTTCTCGCGATCGGGGATATCGACGGCGGGACGGGTCAGATGCAACGCAACGATGGGAACGTCGAGTGCCAGCGCCGCGCCGAGCACGACCGGCACCTCGTTGTACTCCCACGGGTGCAGGTCGATGACGTGCCCCTCGGGAAACAGCTGCGTCACGCCCGGCGAGAAGATGCCGAAATGGGTGCGCGAGTCCTCGGCCGTCTCGGGACCCGAGTGGCCCGCCACCCAGATGACCTTGCCGACCTTCAGCTCGGAGTCCTGCGCCAGCTGGCTGAAGAGCCGCATCGGTCCGTACTTCAGGTAGGAGAAGGAACCGTAGGTCGAGCAGGCGCCCCAGAAGCCGTTGAAGGACTGCATCGGCTCATCAGCCATGTTCACCGTGGCCAGACCCACCATAACGCCGGCGTTGGTGAACTCGGTGATCTCCTGCGGCAGCAGTGTGCCCCGGGGGTTGGTGTCGCGGTTGTACCAGCCCCAGCCCTCCATCTCCTCGAAGCCCTTGGCGAAGCCGGCGATGTTCGTCGACTCGGCGAGGTCGGCTGAGCAGGCGATGACGAGCGGCCGCCCGTACTCGGCCTTGGCGAACGAGTTGACCCACGCGCCCCAGGTCGCCAGCGCCGCCCGGTTGGCCGCCTTCTCGCCCGGCTGCTTCCAGACCGATGCGGGATAGCTGCGATAGTCGGTGATGCGACGGTCACCGAAGACGGCGCCGTCATCGGCCAGGTTGAAGCCGGCCACGTGATCGGGGACGGATGCGGCCACCTCGACCAGCCGATCGCTGATGGCCTCGACCAGTCCGGGCGTGTCGCGCAGCACGCTCATCGCGACCGCGAAGTTGGCGCGCGCCTGCTCCTGCTGCGCTTCGGTGTCCGCGGGCGCGGCCTCGTCAACGCCGGCGTACTGCACGCCGTACCGGTCCATGAACGCCTTGCGCACCGTCCAGAACTCCGGTGCGTTCATCTTGTGCGGCGTGCCGTGGCTCTTGTTGTCGTAGGTGCCGTACCCACGACCCTTGCGCGTGTGGAACCAGGCCATCGAGGGGCGCTTGTCGGGGTTCGAGCCGTGGGCAGCCTCGAGCACTGCCCGGGTCACCGGGCCCCACTCCGAGCCGTCCATGGTGCCGTTCACGCGCCAGTCGTATGCCTTGAACCACGTCTCCGGCGTGCCGGGCACCACGCTCGAGATGGCAGGGTCGTCGATGCCGTAGTCGTTCCAGTCCACGAGGAAGACGAGGTTCGACAGGCCCAGCCCCCAGGCGGTGTTGCGCGTCTCATGGCTCGCGCCGGGCGTGAGCCCGCCCTCGCCCTCGACCACGAAAACCTTGACCTCCTCGGCCCCGGCCAGCTTGAGCGCGACCGCCTCGCCGGCCGATGGCGGCATGCCGTGGCCGGACGGGCCGGTGTTGAACTTCAGGAAGAGGGTCTTGCCCTCCATCTCGGCGTGCCCGGGCAGGCCGCCGCGGTGTCGCAGCTTGAGCAGGTCCTCCCAGGTCAGCGCCCAGCGGCCGTCGTCCGGGAACGCGAACTCGGCACCGCCGTCCCGCTCCTGGCGTGTGCGCAGGATCTCGTTCAGCACGGCCAGGGTGCAGTAAACGAGCGGCACCACGTGACCGCCGGAGAGGACGAATCGGTCCGCGAAGGGGCGCCACGGGCGGCGAATGTCCCAGCGCATGGCGCCGGACAGCATCAGCGACAGCAGCAGGTGGACCTTGGAGCGCGACCCGCCGGGGTGGCCCGACTGCCGATAGTTGAGGGTGAGGTCGATCGCCTCGTCGATGACGTCCTTGAGGACCTCCCAGCGCTCGAAGGAAGCCTCCGAGCGTGCATAGAGCTCGTCGATGGGGTCCCCGACGACCGTCATGAAGCGGCTCCGACCAGCTCGCCGGTGCGCTCCAGCCTGGCCAACGACTGACCGATGCGCTCGAGCGCCGACTCGAGATTCTCGCGAGAGTTCGCGTACGAAAGGCGCAGGTAGCCCTCGCCGAAGCGGCCGAACGACGTCCCGGCCAGGGTGCAGACGCCGGCGTCGTAGAGCAGGTGATCAGCGATCTCGACGCTGCTGCGGCCGAACGAGGAGACGTTGGGGAAGGCGTAGAAGGCGCCATGCGGCATGGCGCAGCTCACCCCCGGGATTGCGTTCAGGCCCTCGATCACCAGGGAGCGGCGCGCAATGAACTCGTCGCGCATGGCGTCGGCCGCGTCCTGCGGTCCGTTGAGCGCTTCGACGGCTCCGGCCTGCGCGAAGGCATTCGTGCACGACACGCTGTTGATGACCAGGGTGCTGAACGCGGGAGCCAGCCACTCGGGCACGATCCCGTAGCCGAGGCGCCAGCCGGTCATCGCGTATGTCTTGCTGAACCCATCGAGCGTGATGGTGCGCTCCGCCATGCCGGGCAGGGTCGCGATCGACAGCGGCTGACCCTCGTACTGGAGGCGGGCGTAGATCTCATCGGTCAGGACTACCAGGTCGCGGTCGACCGCGAGCTTCGCGACGGCCCGCAGGTCGTCCTCGGTCAGCACCGAGCCGGTCGGGTTTTGCGGCGAGTTGAGCACGATCATCCGGGTCCGGTCGGTGACCAGCGAGGCCACCTCGTCGAGATCCATCCGGAACTCGCGCTCCTCGCGCAGGTGCGCGGCGACCGCGCGAGCGCCGACGAACTCGATCATCGACTCGTAGATCGGGAAGCCGGGGTTGGGGTAGATCGCCTCGTCTCCCTCGTCGAGCAGGGCCAGCATGGCGTAGAACATGATCGGCTTGGCGCCCGGCGTCACGATGACCTGATCCGGCGTGGGGCTGATGCCCTTGTGGCGCTGCACCTCCTCGACGATCGCCTGCTTGAGCTGGGGGATGCCGGTCGCCGGGGTGTAGTGCGTCATCCCGTCGTTCAGCAGCGCATCGGCCGATGCCTCGCTGACGTTGCGCGGCGTGTCGAAGTCCGGCTCGCCGATCTCGAGATGGATCACGTCGCGGCCGGTGGCCTCCAGCGCCCGGGCCCGAGCGGCGGCCTCGAAGGCGGTCTCGGTACCGATCCGCTCCATGCGGTTGGCTAGCTTCACGTGTTTGATGCTTCCTCGTGCGGTGTGCCAAGTGTACCGATGCAGGTCGCCTGCCCGCTCTCTCCACCGATGCGCGGAACAGGGCTCGCCCCTGCCCTCGGGCCGTCGAGGCCGCGTCACGAGCATTCGTGCAGCACGAATGCCTCTCCATGCGCGTGGGGCATGCCACTTCGCGCGGGGCGCTGCTGCGCGGGAATCCATGCGCGCCAGGTCATCAAAACCCGCATGAACCCTTCTCGGCGCCGATTTGCATGCGCCTGGCGCATACCACCGCCGCCACGCCGGCCGCGCACACGCCTGACGGTCAGGGTGGACGAACGTGAGGCGCTGGTATACTTTCCAGAGCGAATCCGAACTCAGGCACCACCGCCGTCAGGGCGAGAGGGAGATCACAGCAACCATGACCATGTCCGAGATGCCGCAGCAGACACCCGGCACGACGCCTCTGCCGAGCCAGCCGCTGGTGACCGTTACCGAGGCAGCGGGCCAGAAGGTGCTCGAGCTCCGCGCCCGTGAGGGCAAGGCCGATGCGCGCCTCCGCCTCTTCGTCAAGAGCGGCGGCTGCTCCGGCTTCAGCTACGGTCTGGCCTTCGACAGCAACCTGGCGGCCGATGATCTCGTCGAGGATCACGACGGCGTGCCGGTGGTGATCGACAAGTTCAGTGCCCAGTACGTCGACGGCGCCGAGATCGACTACGTCGACTCGCTGATGGGCTCGGGCTTCGCCATCAACAATCCGAACGCGGTCAGCTCCTGCGCGTGCGGCTCGTCCTTCAACACGGACGGCTCCCCGGCGCGCGCCGGCGGCTGCGCCCACTGACGCTCCCCGTTCGCGTCTGACTGGCGCACAGACCGATGAGCCCCGGCAGCGATGCCGGGGCTTTTTGGTGTTCGCGTCGTCCCGATGGCGACGGGTGGCTGCGTGGCGCTATTCGTAACGGCTCGTGTTACGAATGACCCGACCGACGCCTGTCGTGCCGTCAGGGCGCGCCGAGTCGCATCTGCTAACGTCGGGCGGCATGTATTCCACGGAGCCCTCAGACGTCGAGGAGATCAGGCGCACCTTCGCCGCGGCCTGGGGCGCCATGGGCGCGGCGTGGGGCGTCGCGCCGTCGACCGCGGCGGTACAGGGCTACCTGCTGGTCCATCCGCAGCCGCTGACCGAGCCGGAGATCCGGCGCGCGCTGGGCCTCAGCCATCGAGCGACCAGCGTGGCGCTGCGGCAGTGCGAGGAGTGGGGAGTCCTGGAGCGCGCCGAGCCGCGGCGCTCCGGCCAGCGCGGCCCGGCGGCAATCGCGTATGCCGTGGCCGGCGACCACTGGCAGTGGTTCCGCAGCGTCGCCTCGGCGCGGCGCGAGCGTGAGACGGCACCGCTCATCCCGGCCATCGAGCGCTGCGTGCAGCTCGCCGAGGCCGCCGGCCGGAGTGACGAGGCCGCCGACCTGACCACCCGGCTCCGCGGGCTGCTCCGCTTCGTGCAGCTCTTCGACCGGGGAGTGGCCGACGTGGTCCGTGCCGAGCCGCGCGACATCGAGCGGCTGTTCGAGGTGATCGGCCGGGTCGACGACGCGACCGTCAACCGGCTGTGGCGGCTGCTGGACGAGATGCCGCCCGACCAGGTGCTGGACGGGATCAAGGCGGTGTCACGCCTCTCCCCGAAGTCCGCGCAGCGGATGCTGCGGCTGACCCGCTTCCTGCGCTAGCCGGCGCGCTACTCCCCCGACGGGTCGTTCTCGAAGACCGATGCGCCGGCCGTGACCACCTCCCGCCGGGTGCCGCCCAGGGCGGCGGGCAGCGGACGCGGCAGGGCGGGCGGCGTGACGTATCGGTCCACCAGCGAGCGCGTGCCGGCGATGCCGAGCTCGTCGAACAGCAGGCCGAACTTGTCGCGCAGGTGCGCACCGACCTCGGTTGCCGCGTCGGTCGACAAGGTCCAGAGCTGACGCTTGAACGGCCCGAGTGCCCGCTTGCGCGTCTTGTAGAGAAACTGCTCCTCGGTTTCGGTGGCCTTGCGCTCGCCTTCGCAGTTGGCGCTGCACCAGGCCATCATCTCGTCGCGCAGTTCGTCGGGCAGGCCGCCCCGGTCGTACAGGATGTTCTGGAAGCCGGTGGCCAGGTGGATCTCGGCCGTGCCGGTCGCCGGAAAATGGTGGAAGGCGTCATCGGGCAGCGTGGAGGCGCCGTGCTGGACGCAACCCGCCAGGCCGTATTCGCGCCGCGCAACGGTCGACAGCCGGCGAAGCGTGTCGAAATCGATGCTGACCTCGGCGATCGAGCCGTCCGGCAGCGGCACCCCGCCGTGCGAGGTCCCGGTCTGCACGCTGATCTTGCTGATCCCGGCCAGGTCGTCGCCCAGCCGGCGGTGGTACTCGTCCAGGTAGGCGCGCAGCTCCTCCTCGGTCGAGTTGGCCTTGCCGACCTCGCCGATCTCGCCGCCGATGCTGATCGTCACGCCATCGGGCTGCAGCGAGCGGATGAGCTGCGTCAGCTGCGCGGTGTTGTCGGCATTGACCAGCTGCTGCTCAGGAACCGTCGGCCGCGAGAGGTCGACCAGCGTCGACGAATCGATGTCGATGTTCAGGAAGCCCGCCTCGACCGCCTCGCGAGTCAGGTCGCGCAACCCGGACATCTCCTTGTCCGCATCGGCCTCCCAGTTCTTGACGTTGAACTGGAAGTGGTCGCCCTGCAGGAAGACCGGCCCCGGCCAGCGCTCGCGGATGGCGGCCGCCAGGATGACGGCGGTGTACTCGGCCGGTCGCTGGTCGGTGTAGGCCATCTCGCTCTTGGCGATCTCGAAGATGACCGTGCCGGCGTCGCGCTCGCGCGCCGCGGCGAAAGCCTGCCGCGCGGTCAGGTAGGCCGACGCACGCACGGTGACGGCCGGCACGGTGAACTCCGTGACGTCGAACTCCTCGCGGCCGCGGGCGAGGTACAGCTCGTGGATCGAGGCCGATCCGCAACCCAGCTCCTGGCTGGCCGACCAGATCACCCAGCGGCAGGCGTCGCGCATGGCCGCATCGTCGTGGAAGACGGCATCGAACACGAGCTCGTCGATCAGCTCGTTGCGCAGGCGGTCCGCATCGGTCACCTCCAGGTGGTCAGCGTCGATGCGTGCGATGCCATCCAGCCGCGCGCGCAGCTCGTCGCCTGAGCCGAAGGTCATGAGCGGTCTCCTTCCTACCGAGATGCTAGCGGAGGGCTGAGAGCAGTGTGAATGCCAGCAAGGGCGCGACCACCAGACCGATACCCCCCGCCAGCAGGTACCAGTCGCGTGCGGCTCGCGCATCCGCCACCCGGCGCCGGCGCAACCCGGTCACCCACCACAGCACCGCCGACAGCCCGATGACGTACAGGCCCGCGGCCACCGCCACCACGGCGACGGCGAAGGGCCGCACCCCGCAGCTGCCGAAGTCGAGTGGGCCACCCGGCGGACAGGGAGACGTCAGGTCGATGCCCACGAAGAGCGCGGCAAGCGCCAGGACGAGTGCCGACCAGGCGAGGTGCGCCGCGAGCGCGCGGCGCTCGGGAAGGTGGCCGCTCAGCCGGCGGAGTAGGCGGCTGCCCGTGACGCTGCCTCGGCCTCACGGGCGTCACGTGCGCTGACGCGCTGGTACTCGAAGAAGAGGTAACCGAGCGCCGCCACCCCCAGCGCAAACCCGATCGCGCCCAACGCCAGCGCCTGCAGCGGGAAGGGGTTCTCGGCCTGCGCCGGCGTGGTCGGCACGAACGTGCCACCGCCCAGGTTGAAGAGCAGCAGCGGGCTCAGCAGCAGGACGATGCCGAGGTACTGCAGCAGGTCCAGCACCCGGATCAGGTTCCAGGCGAAGCCGCGACGCCCGCGCGCCGCCTGGGTCCACAGGGCGAGGATGATCAGCACCAGGAAGTTGCCGCCCCCGATCATGGCGGCCAGCAGGAACCCGACGTCGTCGCTGAACTGCAGGAAGGGGATGTACTGCGTCGCGAGGTAGTACACGTAATTGGGCACGTACGTCAGCAGGAAGTAGACGTAGATGAACAGCGGCACCGCCTTGAGCAGCGCCACCAGCCACGTCTCGCGTCCGTACAGGAACCAGTTCATGAAGCCTTCGCTGAGCTCCAGCGGCCGCGCGAAGGCGCCGCGCTGCCGGCTGGGACGGTAGACGGCCATCTACTTCTGCTCCAACAGGAAGGTGATCAGGGCGCGCAGCTGCGAGTCGGTCAGCTCACCCTCCGGGTGGGGCGGCATGCCGGTCGGCGTGCCGTCGTTGTAATTGGCCGCCGAATCGCGGATCCACTGCTCCAGGAAGGTGCGCTTGTCGTTCTTGTAGTCGGCCTTCATCTGGTCGAGCTGCGAGGGCTTGGTGGGCAGGTCGGTGACAAGCTCGCTGCCGATCGTCTGCAGATTCGGGAACGTTCCCTGCACACCGGCCAGGTCGGCGCCGTGGCAGCCTGCGCAGCCCGCGGCGTTGTAGACCTGCTGCCCGGCCTCCGGCGTGTCGTCGACCTCCTGGGCCGTGGTGGGCGCCGCGGCGGCCCACGACTTGACGAGCGCGACCACCGCGTCGATCTGCTGGACGGTCAGCGGGCCGCCGACCTCGGTGCTCCAGGCAGGCATCGGTGAATCGACGCGTCCTGAGACGACCACGCCGCCGTAGCTCACCGCCAGGTGCACGTAGTCGGGATTCGTCTTGAGCTTGCTGGCCAGGCTGGGGCTGTGCAGGTTCGGCGCGACCGCGCCGTTCGGGTCGTTCGGCACCTTGCCGCCCTTGCCGTCGTCGCCATGGCAGCGCGCGCATCCGGCCGACGCCGGATTGGTCGGGTCGTTCGCGAACACGACCTTGCCGAAGTCGAGCAGCTCCTCCTCCTGGGTGGTCGCCGCATCGGTCCGGCGCGGCGCATCGGTTAGCCAGTAGAAGAGCGTGAAGAGGGCCAGGATGGTGACGACGAAGACGCCGAGTGTCTTGAGCCGCATCTCGCTCAGCCCACGCAGTGCTGCATGTCGCCGGGGCCGCGGTTGTCGAAGGTCGCGGTGCCGATAGGCGGCCCGGTGACGATCTTCGAGGTGTCGACGGTGTAGATGTCGCCGTTCATGGTGACGTCAAAGCGATCCATGCCGCGCGGTGCCGGACCGTCGCGCTTCTCGCCCAGGACCGTGTACTTGCTGCCATGGCACAGGCACTCGAACCATTCGCTCTTGTCGCAGAGCTGCGGGATCTGGCAGCCGAGGTGCGGACACTTGCGATACAGGGCCAGCACCGAGCGATTCGCCGGCTCGATATCAGGCGAGACGTCGGTGCCGGGGTCCTCGACAGTCTGCTTTGACCCGTCAACCAGCGACTTGGCGGCAGGCACGTTGACGAAGAAGAGCCGCGCCTTGGTGTAGATGTACGGCTCGCCGGTCTTCCAGGCAGGCTGCTGGCTGTTGATGTCGGCGGCCGTGCCGATCTCGATCTGGCCGCCGAGGCCACCGGTCAGGTTCGGCCACAGGAAGGCGAGTGTCCCGCCCAGGAACTCGAGGCTGAGCAGCCCGACGCCGACACCCAGCATGCGCCGCATGAAGCTGCGCCGGCTCATCTCGCCGACATTCGGTCCGTGGACCTCGCCGTAGGAAGCGTGGGTGGTCATAGGTTGAAGAAGAGGCCCTCCCATGGCCAGACCCAGTTCCAGCCGGGTCCGCGGAAGAATGAACCGATGAAGGTCACCAGCAAACCGGTGACCATGAGCGTCAGGAAGAAGATCCAGATCATCTTGCGGTCGCGGGCCGCCTTGTATGGCGTGCGGTCGACGTACGGGATGATGGCCAGGCCGACCAGGTACAACGTCGGCACCAGCACGCCGGCGACGGTCGGGTTGAAGTAGCTCAGGATCTCCTGGAGTCCCAGGAAATACCACGGTGCCTTGGCGACGTGCGGCGTGATGCCGGCGTTGGCCATCTCCTCCAGCGGCGCCTTGATGTAGAACGAGGTCACCACCAGCAGGCCGCTGATGAGGGCCGCCATCAGGAACTCGGCACGGAGCAGGTGCGGCCAGGTCAGCACCGTCTCGTCCGGCCGCTTGTCGACGCGGACCATCGACTCTTGCTTGACGTAGGCCAGCAGTCGGAAGCGCTCGGTGCCGGGGACTCCCGGCGGGCCGGGCAGCTTGGGACCCGGCAGCGTCGGCTCGGCGATCGGCGCCCGCGTCGGCGCCTGGCTGGGCGCGTTCTTGTCAGCGGTGGCGTTGGGTCGCTTCTCGATGGTCATATCGCTACACCGGCCCCGAGATGCCGCCATCCTTCCGGATTCGCCAGAAGTGGACGATCATGAAGATCGCGGCGATCAGCGGCAGGAAGATGACGTGCAGGACGTAGAAGCGCAGCAGCGTGTTCTGGCCGACCTCGATCCCGCCCAGCAGGAAGAAGCTCGACTGCGGACCGAGCAGCGGCGCGTACTGCGCCATCTGCGTGCCGACGGTGATGGCCCAGAAGGCGATCTGGTCCCACGGCAGCAGGTAGCCGGTGAAGCTGAGCATCAGGGTGAGGAACAGGAGCAGCACGCCGACGACCCAGTTGAACTCGCGCGGCGGCTTGTAGGCGCCGTGGTAGAAGACGCGGATCATGTGCAGGAAGACGGTGAGCACCATCAGGTGCGCACCCCAGCGATGCATGTTGCGCACGAGATCGCCGAAGGCGACCGATGCGCTGATGGCCTGGATGTCCTGGTAGGCGCGGCTGACCGACGGGACGTAGAAGAACATCAGGTATAGCCCCGTCACCGTCAGCACCAGGAACAGGAAAAAGCTGATGCCGCCCAGGCAGAAGGTGTAGGTGTAGCGGACGGCGTGCTTCTTGACCCGGACCGGGTGGAGGTGCAGGAAGACGTTGTTCATCACCGCCAGCGCGCGGGTGCGGCTGGTGGTCGGGTACGGCTGGCGGAAGAGGCTGCGCCAGACCGGTGACTCCTTGACGACGCGGACGAGGTCGCCCGGACCCGGGAAGGTCATCGCTCAACCGCCAGTCCGGCCTGCTGTCCGATCTGCCCCAAGACGTTGTCCTTGTAGCTTTCCAAGAGCACCTTTCCGTCCGGCGTGAACCGCTCCAGCTCGAGCCGATCCATCGTGATGCAATTGGTCGGGCATCGCTCGACGCAGAGGTTGCAGCGGATGCACCGCTCCTCATCGATGATCATGGCGATCCCGCGCGGCCACGACTGGAAGAGCTGGACCTCCGGGTCGTCGCCGCCGACCTGCGCCTTATCGATCATGTAGATCACGCCCTCGGGGCAGACGTCGGCGCAGAGCCCGCACAGGATACAGCGCGGGCCGTCGATGTTGATGTTGTGGTTGCACTGCAGGCAGCGCGACCCCTCCGAGATCGCGCTGCGCGTGTCGTACCCGACCTCGACCAGGCTGGTGAAGTCACGGCGGAGCTCCGGCGGCGCCATCGGGATGTGCTGGCGCTCGATCGCCTCGTACTTCTCGGGCATGTCGTGCTCGAGGGCCTGCGTGATCGTCGCGCGGTTGATGACCGGCAGCTCCTCGAGCTCGGCGCCGCGGACGCCGGCCAGCCAGCGATCGACGGCCCGCGCCGTGCGCCGCCCACGACCCGCGGCCTCGATGATCGTGGCCGGGCCGGTGACGAAGTCGCCGCAGGCGAAGACGCCGTCGACGTTCGTCTGGAACGTGTCGGGGTTGGTAATGACGTTCCCGCGTTTCAGGTCGAACTGCAGGCTGTTCAGCTTCTCGCCGTTCGCGCCGGTCGGCGTGGAGCCGTTGAGGGGCGGCGTGCGCCAGCTCGAGACGGAGCCGCCTTCGATCACGTTGCGCGTATCGGTCACGCCGAGGTGACGGTTGAGCGCGGCGCCGTACTCGCCCAGCACGTTGTTGTCGGACGCTTGGCTGGTGCAGGGGATGACCATGTCGCACGGGATGGTGAATTCGCTGCCGGGGATCGGCTCCGGGGAGCGGCGACCGGTGGCGTCCGGCGCGCCGAGCCGCACCCTCTGGAACACCATGCCGCCGACCTTGCCGCTCTCGTCGGCGACGATCTCGACCGGCGAGGCGAAGAACTCGAAGTCGACGCCCTCGAACCGGGTCTCGTGCTGCTCCTCCTCGTCGACCACCATCTCGTCCGGACCGCGGCGGTAGACGATGGTCGAGGTCTTGGCGCCGAGTCGAAGCGCGGTGCGCGACGAGTCCATGGCGGTATAGCCGCCGCCAACGACCACGACGTGCTCGCCGACCCACTGCTCCTGGCCGAGGTTGGCCTGCTTCAGGAAGTCGACGCCGTAGATCACCCCGTCGATCTCCTCGCCCGGAACGTTCATGGCCACCGGGTACATGCAGCCCGTCGCGACCACCACCGCGTCGTGGCGCTGCTTGAGCTGCTCGAGGGTCACGTCGCGCCCGATCTCGACGTTGTAATGGAACTCGACGCCGTGCTTGGCGACCCAGTTGACGTCCAGCTCGATGACGTCGCGCGGCAACCGGAAGGCCGGGACGCCGATCAGGGTGGTGCCGCCGCCCGATGGCAGCGCCTCGTAGACGTGCACCTCGTGGCCGTAGCCGGCAAGCTCCTTGGCGGTCGACAGTCCCGCCGGTCCGGCCCCGATGACCGCCACGCTGCGGCCGCTGGCTGGCCCGACCACGATGTTGTCGGGCATGTTGTTGCCGTAGTGCCAGTCGACCAGGAAGCGCTTCATGGCGCGAATGGCGAGCGGCTTGTCGATATCGCCTCGGCGGCAGGCCTTCTCGCACGGCGCCGAGCACACGTAGCCGCAGATGGCGGCGACCGGATTCGGATCGCGGGCCAGGATGTAGCCCTCTTCGAAGCGCCCCTCGGCGGCCAGCATCAGGTAGCCCCGGCAGTTCGTGTTGACCGGGCAGCCTTCCTGGCACTCGATGTTGCACTGAAGCCAGTCGACGCCGACTTCGGCGGTCTGGAACCTCAGGGGGATCGCATTCTCAGAGATCACGGGCGTTGGTCGTCGCTCTCCTGGCGGATTCCACGGCAAGACTGAGGTTCGAAGGAGCGGCCCATCGATGCTACCTGTCGGCCGCTCGGCATGTCAAAGCAAGCCACGCTCGGTCAGCCGCCGCCGAAGAAGCGCGCCATGACCTGGCGCACCAGCGGCGCGGCGCGGTCGCCGCCGGTCCCGAGCGGGACGTAGGCCAGCACCGTGGTGACCACGATCCGAGGATCGCCCGCCGGGGCGAAGGCAGGGAACAGGGCGTGCGGATCGGGCGTGCCGGTCTCGGCGGTGCCGCTCTTGCCGGCGACCGGGACGCCGAAGCCGGCGAAGGCGGGATAGCCGGTGCCATAGGGCAACGTCACCACGGCGCGCAGCGCATCGGTGATGTAGTTGAAGTCGGCCTTGCTGAGCTTGATGGTCGCCGCCTTCTCGGGTCGGTTGCGCTCCACCACCGTTCCGTCCGGAAGCGTCGCCTTGGTGACGAGCCGCGGAACCCAGCGCGTGCCGTGGTTGGCGAAGACGGCGTAGGCGTTGGCGAGCTGCAGCGGCGTGCCGGTGAACGAGCCCTGCCCGATGGCCATCTGGATCTGGTCGAAGCCGTTGTACCTGCGTGGCGGGTCGAGCTTGGCGAGGTATGCCTCATCGGGCAGGACGCCGGAGTCCTCGGAGAGGTGCTTGATGCCGGTGAAGGCGCCGAAGCCGAAGTCGGCGAGCAGGTCGGTGAGGGCGGTGCGGTCCTTCTGGTAGATCTCGTAGGCCAGCGGCATGTAGGTCGTGTTGCAGCTGAACGCCATCGCCTGCAGCAGGGTGACGAGGCCCGGGAGGTGATGGTCCTTGTAGTTGTGGGCGGTGAAGTCCGGGGTGAAGGGCCAGGTCGGCGGGCAGCTGACCCGGCTGGAGGGCGAGGCCACGCCGGTCTTCAGCGCCGCGGCCAGCGTGAAGGGCTTGAACGACGATCCGGCCGGATAGGTGCCCAGCGTGGCGTTGTTGCGCCGGGCTGCCGGCGACGGCGTGTCGAGCGGCCGGCCGTCGAGGGTCGTGCCGATGGTCATGGCGTTGGGGTTGAAGGCCGGCGCGCTGGCCATGACCCAGACATCGCCGTTGTCGGGGTCGAGGGCCACCGTCGCGCCGTTCGGATGGGCGCGCAGTCCCGCCTCGGCCGTCGCCTGCAGGTCGGAACGCAGCGTGATCGTCACGTTCGCTCCCGGCACCATCTCCTTCTCGAGCACGACCGTCGGGTCCCCGTCGGCGGGAACGGCACGCAGCGTGAAGCCCGGCTGGCCGCGCAGCAGATCCTCGGCGCCGCGCTCGAGGCCGCTGCGGCCCACGACGTCGCCGCTCCGGTAGCCCTTGGCGTACAGCTTGTCGAGGTCCTCGGCGCTCACCTCGCTGACGTAGCCGATGGTCTGGCCCGCCAGCGACTCCTGCGGATACACCCGCGCGCCATCCTTGCGCGTCCTGGCGAAGACATCTCCTGAGGCCGATACGATCTCACCCCGCTTCGGCAGGCTGCGCTTCATCTCCAGCCGTCCCGCGTCACCGAGCTCCGGGAAGAGCAGCTCAGGGCTCCACCGGATCTGCCAGCCGTCGGCCCCCTCGGTCATCGGCAGCTGCCGCTGCATCTCGACCGCTCCGAACGCATCGGTCGTCAGCGACAGGTCGAGCGGAACGGAAATGCCGGCGACCGGTCCCGGCAGGACGGGAGCCGAAGCCGGAGCCGGCGACGAGGTCGCCGACGGCGAGGCGCTGCCCGAAGGTGCGGGCGTGGGGCTCGGAGCCGGGAGGTCCGGCGGGCGCGGCTCCGGCGGCAGGGCGATGCGGAGCGGCTGGCCGGCTGTCGCGGTCAGATCGGTCAGCCCGACCAGGTCGTGGAAGCTGGAGTAGAGGTCGCTGAACGCCTTGCGCGAGCCGGCGGCACGGTCGGCCGGCGCGACCAGCCGCCACATGCCGCGGTAGTCGCCGCTGGCCCAGGCAGTCGTGAATTGCTGGGCAACCCGAACCGCTTCGTCGGGCGAGGCGGCGGGAGCGCCACTGGGATACGGAGTCGGGCTCGGGGCCTGGGTGCCGCAGGCCGTGGCCAGCAGCGCGGTCAGCAGGAGCGCCGTCGTGGCGCGGGCGCTAGCCCGCATCGGTCTCATCTGGCCAGCATCACCCGGCGGAAGCCTTCGGCCGCCTGGTAGCCGGTCCGCTCGCCGAGCTCCTCGGAGCGACGGCGGAGCCAGCGGGCGGTCTCATCGAACTGCCGGAACTGGCTGGCGTGCTGCTCCAGCGCGGCGATCTTGCGCTCGAGCGTGTCCGAGATGTCGACGATCTGGTTGGCCTCATTGGTGGACCACAGGTACAGCTCGGCGACCTTCCAGGGTGCCAGCCCCTGATCGATGTGCTGGCGAAAGTTGAGCGGATCGCGCGCGGTGGGAAAGACGGCATCCACCGTGACCTGGCCGACCGCGCGGTGGTCGGGATGGTTGACCCACTCGTTGTTGACGAAGACGACGGTCGGATCATGGGTCATCACGATCTCGGGCTGCAGGGCCCGAATGGCATACGTGATCCGTTCGCGCATCGCCAGGCTTGCCTCCACCTGGCCGTCGGGCTCGTCGAGGAAGTCGACGCCCTCGACCCCGATCTCGGCGGCGGCGGCCCGCTGCTCGCCTTCGCGCGTTCGTGCCAGCACCGCGGCATCGGTCATCGGGTCGTCGCTGCCCTTGTCGCCGCGCGTGACGAGCAGGTAGTGCACCCGCGCCCCCTCGTTGACCCAGCGTGCCACGGTGCCCGCCGCCCCGAACTCGATGTCGTCCGGGTGCGCGGCGACCACCAGGACGCGTTCGGGGGTGGGCAGCTTGTCATTGGCCATGGGTCTCGTCGTCGGATGCTAGCAGCCGGACCGATGCGGTCAGCCCAGCTCGATGGTCGCCACGCCATCGGGGTCGAGCAGCTCGACCGTGTCGCGGTGGCAGGTGAAATAGATGACCTGGTGGCGCATGGCGAGGTCACGGATGGCCGATGCGGCGTGCCCCGCACGCTGCGGGTCGAAGTTGACCAGGATGTCGTCCATCACCACCGGCAGCGGCGGCGCGTTGCGCGCGAACTGCTCGATCAGCCCGAAGCGCAGGGCCAGGTACAGCTGCTCGGCCGTGCCGCGGCTGAGCTCGTCGGTGGAGCGCGCCCCGCCCTCGTCCGCCTCGACGCGAACGGCGTCGCCGTCGGGCGGTGCCACGATCCGCGGGTAGCGGCCGTCGGTGATCCGAGCGAAGTAGCGCTCTGCATCGCGCACCACGGCCGGCTGACGCTCGCGCTCGTAGCGGCGCCGCGTCTCGGCCAGCAGGCTGAGGGCCACCGAGCGCACGGCCCAATCGTGCGCCTCCTGGTCGGCACGGCCCTGCAGCAAGGCCAGCTCCTGGCGCGCCGCCCCGAGCGCCACGTCGGTTTCGAGGCCGGCGATCGCGGCCTGCAGCTCGCCCTCGCGGGTGAGCGCCTCCGCCTCGGCCGCCTCCAGCCGCTCGACCTCGGTGACGGCCGTCTCGCGCTGAGCCTCCAGCTGCGCCGGGTCGCTGGTCGACGCCTCGGCGAGCAGTGCCGGGAGCGCCACCTCGCTGCCGGCGAGCGCGATGAGCGCGGCACGTTCCTCGCGCATCTGCTGGCGCAGCGCCCGTCGGCTGGCAGCGGTCTGCGCGCGCGTGCGCAGCTCGTCGACATGCTGCGCGCCGGCGGCGGCGAGATGGCCGGCCAGGGCGGTGTCGGCTTCGGCGGTCTCGCGCTCGGCCGAGACGTGCCGATCGTGCAGCTCGGCGAGCGACTGGTCGAGGTCGCGGGCACGCTCGTGGTCGGCGGCAGCCTGCTGCGACTCGGCGGCGAGCGTGACGATGGCCGACGCACGGAGTGCCGGATCGGTTGGGACCTGGCGGCCGAGCGCCCTGAGCAGCGTGTCCAGCCGCGCGTCGTACGCCGCAGCGGCGGCGCGCAACGCCGTGAGCCGGTCGGCCTGCTCCGCCCGTTCGACGACCAGCCTGCGGACGGTCCGGACGGCATCGAGCACCTGGCGAACGGCGTCGGCCGATACGCCGAGCGGCAGTCCCTGGCCGTCGAGCCAGCCGTTCCACTCCCCGAGCGCCACTTCGTGCGCCGTGGCCGCCCGGCCCGCCTCATCCTCGAGCGTCGCCAGCGCGGCGCGACGATCGGCGAGCCTGGCGTTGCGCTCGAGGGCCGATCGCGCCGCGGCCTGCTCCTGCGCGAGCTCGTCCATGGCGCGCATCACCATCGTTCCGTCTGCGTCGACCGGTAGGCCGGCCTGGGCCAGCAGCTCGGCGCGTGAGCCGGCCGACGCTGCTTCCGGACGCCGGACGACCAACCAGATCGCCAACGCGAGGCCCAGCCCCGCGCCGGCGAGGGTGCCCGCGGGCTGGACATCGAGGTAGTCGCCGAGCAGTGATCCTGCCAGGACCACCGCCAGCGCCGCGAGCGCAGCAGTCCAGCCCGGCGCAGACCGGCGCGAGCGCGTGGCGCCCGGTGCATCGAGCACCGCGGCGAGCGCCGCACGGCGCGATGCGAGCGATGCGAGCTCCGGCGGTTCGGCGTCGACGTCGGCCCCGAGTCCTTCGAGCTCGCGCCGGCCGGCATCCAGCTGTTGGCCCGCCCGCCCGTCGGTGGCGGCCGCCTGCCGGAGCCGCTCGTCGAGGGTTCGCATCCGCTCCAGCGCCGGGATCGAATCGTCGACGGTGAGCAGCCGCTCCTCGCTCCAGCCGCCGACCCGGCGCAGCTCGCCACCGATCTCGGCCTCGTGCCGCGCCAGGCCGGCTTCGACGTCGGCAATCTGCGCTGCGCGCTGCTGATGGGTGACTCGCTCGTCGCGCAGCGCTTCGATCTCGGCCAGCTGCTCGAGCAGCGGCGGGTTCTCGCGGATCGCCGCTCGCCGGCGCTGCGTATCGGTGAATGACTGGGAGATCTGTGCCAGTGCCGCTGCCGCCTGCTCGCGAGCCGCCAGCAGTCGATCGAGAACGGCCTCCGCATCGAGCGGGAGGTCGTCGAGGGCCGGATCTGGTGCGCCCAGCTCGCGTTCGAGGGCCGACAGGCGCGCGGCCGGTTCCTGGGCCGCGATCAGCCGCCGCAGGTGCTCGCGTCGCTCAAGTGCGAGGGTTCGCTCGGCGCGGAGCCGGTCGCGCTCAGCGCGAACCCGTTCGAGCTCGGCTCGCGCCACCCCGTACTCCTCGGGCTGTCGCTCGAGCTCGGCGATCCTGGCGCGGAGATCCTCCATCCGTGCCAGCAGCCGGGCCAGGCTCTGCTCG
>JAICUY010000045.1 GCA_025935615.1 Steroidobacteraceae bacterium | reverse complement strand
CGTCGACCGCCTGCCGGTGGCCGAGTCCTCCCTGGCCGATGCGCTGCGCGACCTCGGCTTTCGCCCCAGCTATCGGGCCTGGCTGCTTCAGCCTCAGGCTGGGGGAGCTATCGGCCGGGCGTTTTCGACCGCGAACTGAGTTCGGCAGTCGAGGATCGAGGCTGCCGGATCTTCGCCGAAGTTGCAGTCCTTGGCGTTCGGGTCGTCGTAGTGGCCGGTGATCTCGATCCACTGGCCGGGCTCGGGCATGGTCACCTCAGGTGGAACGGCCACCACGAAGATCGGCACCTCGAGATAGCCGGCGTCCTCCGAAGCAGTCACATGCGTCAGATTCGGGTTGCAGGCGAGCCAGGACCACGGCTCGTCCTCCGCGATCGGGCAGATGCCGGGATTTCCCTTGGGCGGGACGGGCCAGTAGCCCCGCAGGGTGAGGCTGGTGTCGCCGTAGCAGGCAAGCTGCTGGATGGGAGTTCTCTCCGTGTCGAACGGGTCGGGCGGCGACGGGCAGTCGATGCTGCTCGGCTTCAGCCACTGCGTGCCATCCAGGTCCGCGACGGCCGCCCAACCGCTCCACACCGGGCAGCCGAAGGGCTCAGTCGGCTCCTCTCCGGTGCAGCCGCTGTTCTGCGGCAGGCCGAGCCCGCTGAGGCGATACCACGCGTAGCCGTCGACCTGTCGCGGGCCGCCGACGACGAACGCCTGCTGGCCCGCAGCCAGCGATCCCACCTTCTCGCTGCTGGTTCCGGTACCGATGCGAACGATGAGGCCGTCCACGGTTGACTCCACGATCTCGTCGGCCTTGAGCGCGAGGCCCGGTACGGTAGTCGGCGTCGGCGTCGCCTCGGCAGTCGGACTGCTGCTCGGCACGACGGTCGGCGTCGGGCTCGCGAGTTCCGCGGGCGAGGCGCTGGGAGCGGGAAGTGGTTCCCGGGACAAGCCCGGAAGCTTGATCAGCCCACTGCCAACCGCCACGCCGGCTCCCAGCGCGGCGACCAGCAGCGCTGCGGCAAGCAGCAGGAAGGGCGCCCGGCTGCGAGCCGGCGTTTGCGCGGTGAACGACAGCCGGTTGAAGAGCGCATCGGCGAAGGCGGGATCGGGCTCGTCATTGCGCTCGAGCGAATGAAAGAGCCGGCGGAGCTGGTCGTCATGCATCGGTCTGTGCCTCGTAGGCGCGGCGGAACGATTCGCGCGCACGGCTGAGCAGGGATTCGGCGGCCGATTCGCTGCGGCCGAGCGCGGCCGCCACGTGGCGAACCGACAGGTCGTCGAGGTAACGGAAGACCAGCGCCAGGCGCTGATCGCCGGGGAGTCGGGCGAGGACGCGTTCGACGGAATCCCGCGTCTCGGTGTCGGACCACGGGTCATGGTGCGACACGAGCACGAGCTCGGCGCCGCGGCGTGCCTCGCGTCCGGAGCGGCGATAGTGGTCGACCAGCTTGTGGCGCCCGATGGCGCACAGCCAGGTGACGATGTTCGAGCGGCCGTCGAAGCGGTCCGGGTTGCGGACCGCCTCCACGAAGGTCTGCTGCGTCAGGTCCTCGGCGAGCTGCGTCTCACCGCCGCAGCGCGTCAGCAGGTAACGGTAGACATGCGGCAGGGTGCGGTCGTACCAGTCGCGGAAGGCGACGTCGTCGGCCAACACGAGTGCCAGACTGGTCATTGGGCTGTCCCAGGTGGCGGCAGGAGTGCTTCTCATCACACATTAGTCGCTGTGCCCCGACCGAATCCTTCGCCACCGCCGACGTTCGATCACGCAGCTGGCTCGGCCACCCACTTCATCGGGTCGCCCCAGCCCAGGTCGCCGATGCCCGCGTTGTCGAGGGCCAGCACCACCAGCGTCCGCCGGTGGGCGGCGAAGGTCAGCACATGGGCGATCATGCCGCCGTAGGTGAACACCTCGGCCGGTTCGCACAGGGCGTCGACGAATGTGTCGTCGAGCCGATTCTCGGCGACGACGCCGCGCACCTGGTCGAGGAAGGCCGGCCCCACCGAGGCCAGCCGTCGTCGCATGCCGGCCACGCTCTCGTGTTTCTCGACCGACCAGTCGTAGTCGCGGCTGGCGATGGCGGCGTTCCACATGTCCATCTGGCCGATGAGGCGCGACAGCAGCGAGCGAAGCGTCTGCTGCTCCTCGTCGACGGAGAGCTCGATGACCTGGTCGAGCTGGTCGTCGGTCAGGCGCTCGGCGCGCTCGACCATCTGGCCCAGCAGCCAGACGTGGTGCTCGACCATCCGGGTCAACAGATCCATGGCAGTGATCCTCCTGGCGGCCGGCAGCCGCAGGCTGCCGGGTGGTTGGAAATGCACGTCGCTGGGCGCTTCGATCTGGATGCGGCGCGGATGCCGGCGCCAGTCACGCGGTCCGCAGCCGTAGCTGCGGGCGAAGGCGCGGCTGAATGCCTCGTGCGACGAGTAGCCGGCCTCGACTGCCACGTCGATGATCCGACGTCGGGTAGTCACCAGCCGGTACGCCGCGCGCTCGAGCAGGATCCGGCGCCGGAAGGCGGCGGGTGGCTCGCCGGCCACCGCGGAGATGACGCGATCGAAGTGGAACCGCGACAAGAAGAGGCGCGATGCAAGCACGTCCCCGGTGGCGCCGTCGTCGTCCAGCGCGTCGGAGAGGACGCCGACGAAGGCCGCGAAGGTGTCGGTTGCCGCGCTCATGCCAGGATCATGGCCGACGGGGAGGCCGCCGGGCTTGATCGCATTTGCGGAACCTGCGATCCGGACAGAACGAAACGTCCCGAAGGAACCTCACCGACTCTTGATGCAATCTCTGAGTCGAGTCGGCCCCTTCGGGACGCCATCAACGATAGTGGGGGGGCCTCCTCCCGCCAAGGGGGGTTATCCACCAAACGGGCCGCGAGCGGCCGACTTATCCACCACGGCTCCACACGCCTGGTGCCGGACGCCGGCGACGGGCGACGCGGCGCCAGGCGAGTTGCGAGCGACGGACGGCCGCGCGCAAACGGGCGGGCAGGCTCGCATCGGTCCAGATCCAGGGGACGGTGGCCCAGACCAGGACGAGGTAATCGAAGGGGAACGGCCGGTCCATGTGGGCCACGGTCAGGACCTGGCGCAGCGTGCCCGTCCACAGCACCAGGTCGGCAAGCGCGGTGACGGCGAGCGCGGCCAGTCCCGCGCGTCGGGCGGCAGGCGCGAGCAGCACCCACAGCGGCGCCGTCACCCACTTCAAGCCGGTGGCGAGACCCCAGGCCGTGCCTGCGGCGCGTGGCCCCAACCGCCGCGAACCCCACAGCAGCAGGACGAGCAGCAGCGTCACGTTGCCGGTGTCGAGGTTGATGCCGATCGGCACGCTCAGCGCCACGAAGAGCAGTGCGGTCGAGAGTGGCCGGCGCCGCGCCGCCCACAGGGTCGTCCAGGCCAGCCCGGCCACTGTCACCAGTCGCCACACGACGAACGCCAGCGGCCAGGGAAGGATCGCCCAGGGCGCGAAGAGCGGCACCGCCCACGGCGCGTAGGCGTAGCACAGCGGGCAGGTCCCGATGTAGGGATCGCCGCCCGCCATCCACGTTCGCGTTCCGAGCCAGTAGGCCAGCGCGTCGACGCCGGCGGCGCTTCCGCGCCAGAGCATCACCCCGAGCAGCACCGTCCAGGTGGCGATGATGAGCAGCCAGGCGGCCGTCCGTACCCGGTGCGTTCCGGCGCGCGCCACCAGCGCACGAAGCCTGGATCGCGGGGGCTGCGGCCGAACGCGCACGAGGAGCTCCTTTCCGGACGTCACGCTGCGGAAGTCCGGACCGCACGGCTAGCGGCAGGTGCACTGCGGTTGGGTTAGGTGATATCGCGGAAGGCGCGTGATGCAGCGCGCATGCCGATCGTCGCCCGTCAGGTCAGCGAGACCCGCTCCTCGTACTGCGGCACGTGGGCATGCATGCCGAGCCGGTCGCGGACCTGCGTCGCGAGGGCCTGCGCCGCATCGGGATCGCCGTGGACGATGAAGATCGTCTTGGGCATGCCGTCGGGACGCTCGCCGGCGGAGGCGAAGTGCGACAGCCATGCGGCCAGCTCGTGCTCGTCGGCATGGGCGCTGAAGCCGGAGATGGATCGCACCCGACAGCGCACCTCGTACTCCTGGCCGTCGAGACGGGCCGTCTTGCCCCCCTCCTGGAGGTGCCGGCCCAGCGTGCCCTCGCCCTGGTAGCCGATGAACAGCAGCGTGCAGTTCGGGTCGGGCAGGAAGTCCTTGAGGTGGTGGATGATCCGCCCGCCGGTGAGCATCCCCGACGACGCGACGACCATGATCGGCCGCTCCTGGTGGGGGATCGACTTCGACTGCTCGACGCTGTTGGTGAACGTCTCGCCCGGGTACTCGATCGGCGACTCGCCCGACCGCAGCAGCTTCGAGGTCTCTTCGTCGTACTCCTCCGGATGCCGAAGGTAGACATCGGTCGCGCGCGAGGCCATCGGTGAGTCGAGGAAGAGCGGCAGGTGCGGGATACGGCCCTCGCGCAGCAGCTCGTCCAGCACCCACACCAGCTCCTGCGTGCGCCCGACGGCGAACGACGGCACGAGAAGCACGCCGCGGGAGTCGGCGACCTCGGAGATGGCCTGCACCAGCTCGTTGGTCGCTTCCTCCTGGGGTGCGTGCTCGCGGTTGCCGTACGTCGACTCGACCAGCACGTAGTCGGCGTGGGCGATCGGCGTCGGATCGCGAAGGATGGGCGTGTGGTCGCGGCCGAGATCGCCGGAGAAGACGACCGTCAGCTGCTGGTCGCCATCCCGCAGCGCCAGCTCGATGATGGCGGAGCCCAGGATGTGGCCCGCGTCGTGGAATGTCGCTCGCACGCCGTCGATCACGTCGAAGGCGGCCTCGTAGTCGACCGGTCTGAACTGCGTGATCGTCTGCTCGACGTCGGCCATGCGATAGATCGCCTCGCGGCTTTCGGCGCGCGCCTCGGGCCTGGCGTTTCGCAGTCGCTCGGGCATCGGCTGCTGAGTCTCGGCCTCGGCTGCCTCGTCGGCCTCCTCCGTCGCGGCGTCCTCCACGGGGTGGCGCCGCCGCCAGCGGTTCTCCGCCTCCTCCTGCAGCTTGGCCGAGTCGCGCAGCACGATCTCTCCGATGTCGAGCGTGCCGCCGGTGGCGTGGATCGGGCCCCGGTAGCCGGCACGCACCAGCGCGGGGATCCGGCCGCAGTGATCGAGATGCGCGTGGGTCAGCAGCAGAGCGTCTATGGACGCTGGCTCGAAGGCGAACGGGATCCGGTTGCGGGCGATCTCGTCGGGCGATCCCTGGAACATGCCGCAGTCGACCAGCACGCGCCGCTGGCCGACGCTCACCAGGAACTGTGAACCGGTGACGGTTCCGACCGCGCCCAGGAACTGAATCTCGATCGCCATGTGTCCTCCTCTATCATCGGGCGATGCCGTTCCCCATCGCGCCGCCTATCGAGCCGATGCTGGCCAAGTCGCAACCGGCCATCCCCGACGGCGACGGCTGGTTCTACGAGCCGAAATGGGACGGGTTCCGTGCCATCGTCTTCCGCGACGGCGATGAGATCTACCTGCAATCGCGTGACCGCAAGCCCCTGGACCGATACTTCCCTGAGCTCATCGAGCCGTTGCTCGGCGTTCGCCAGCAGCGCTTCGTGCTCGACGGCGAGATCGTCATCGCCCGCGACGGCGGCCTCGACTTCGACGCGCTGCTGCTGCGCATCCATCCTGCCGCTTCTCGCGTGCGTCTGCTGGCATCCGAGACTCCGGCCTCATTCGTTGGCTTCGACCTATTGGCCGATGCCGACGACCTGCGCGACCGACCGCTCGCCGAGCGGCGAACTCGGCTCGAATCCGTGCTGATCGATGCGCCCGAATCGGTCCTGCTGACGCCGGCGACCACCTCCGCCGACACGGCCCAGCGCTGGTTCGAGGTCTTCGAGGGCGCCGGGCTGGACGGCGTGGTGGCCAAGCGCCAGGACCTGCGCTACCAGCCGGGCGAGCGGGCGATGGTCAAGATCAAGCACCTGCGGACCGCCGACTGCGTGGTGGCGGGCTTTCGCTGGCACAAGAACGGGCCGGGGACCATGGTCGGCTCGCTGCTGCTCGGCCTGTGGAACGACGCCGGACAGCTGCAGCACGTCGGTGTCACCTCCTCGTTCACCAACCAGAAGCGCAGGGAGCTGGTGGAATTCCTGGCTCCCTACCGAACCGATGCGCTGCGCGACCACCCCTGGGGCGATTGGGCGGCTGCCGAGGCCGCGGCCGCCGAGCAGGGCAGGCGCATGCCCGGCGCGACGTCGCGCTGGAACCGGGGCAAGGACCTGTCCTGGGAGCCGCTGCGTCCCGAGCTGGTGTGCGAGGTCGCGTTCGACCACCTGCAGGGCGACCGATTCCGGCATGCCTCGACATTCCAGCGCTGGCGGCCCGACCGGTCGCCCGAGTCGTGCCGCTACGACCAGCTGGACGAGACGCCGCCGGCGCTCCTGTCCGACCTGTTCGGCGGTCGCTGAGGGCGCGGTGAGCGACGAGCCGCCGCACGACCAGAAGCGGCGGATGCTGGCCGGCGAGCTGTATCGCGCCGACGATCCGGAGCTGATCGCCGAGCGGCGCCGCTGCGGGCTGGCACTCGAGCGGTTCAACGCGATCTCGGCCGCCGATCCCGAGCGCCGCCTGGCGCTGTTGCACGGATTGCTGGCGGAAATCGGCCACGACACGCTGATCGAGCCGCCGTTCCGCTGCGACTACGGCTACAACGTCCACATCGGGTCGCGCAGCTTCGTGAACTACGGCGGCATCTTCCTCGACGTACGCGCCATCGAGATCGGAGACGAGGTGCTGATTGGGCCGAACGTGCAGCTGCTGACCGCGACCCACCCGCTTGACGCCGCGCAGCGCCGGGCGTGGTGGGAGTCCGGCCAACCGATCGCCATCGGCGACGGCGCCTGGCTGGGCGCCGGAGCCCTCGTCCTGCCGGGCGTCCAGATTGGTGTCGAGGCGGTGATCGGCGCGGGGGCGGTGGTGACCCGCGACGTCGAGCCGCGGACGGTCGTGGCGGGCAATCCGGCGCGCATGGTGCGCCGGATTGATTGAGGCCTCGTTCCCACCTACGGAACGATTGACCGCCGAACCGACGCCATACCCGGTACGGCCGTTTCGCGATCGGTCAGGCGTTCCAGCCTGCGAGACATCCAGCCGCCATTCAAGGCTCGTGCGCGCGCCGCGTGAGGCTCATCCGACCGTTGTTGGTCATACGTTGCATGCTGTGGGATGCGCGCCCGCGAGACGAGCAAAGCGGACCATTCACCCGCATCGGTCTAGACTTTGCGTTCGCCCGAGCTGATCACGTACCAGGAGATTCGCCGCGTGGCTGCAGACTCGAACCTCGACCCCAACCAGGCTGTCAATGATCTCGCCGACCGGTTCTGGGAGGGCGTGCTCGAACGCGATCCGCTGGAGGCTACGATCCTCGGCGACGATCGCTACGACGACCGCCTGCCGGACATCGGTCCCGAGGGCCGCGCAGCCGAGGCACACGCGTATCACGAGGTGCTCGACGCGCTGGAGGGGATCGACCATTCGGGACTCGACACCGAGCAGGTGATCACCGCCGACATGCTGCGCATAGTGGCGCGCAACTACCTCGAGGCGCTCGACCGCAAGCAGTACCAGCTGGCGGTCGACCACATGAGCGGCGTACAGACCCTGCCGCCGTTGGTGGCGCAGTACCAGGCCGCCGATACGCCCGAGCGGCTCGACAAGCTGCTGGCCCGCTACGCGGCCTTCGGCAGGCTCGTCGACCAGCACATCGCGACGCTGCGGGAGGGGATCGCCGACGGTCGGACCTCGGCCGCCGTGCCGGTGCGCCGCGCAATCGAGCAGATCGAGCGGATGCTGGCCACTCCGGTGACTGAGTCGCCATCGGTCACCCAGGCGCGCGTCGCGGACGACGAAGCGCGCGAACGGGTCCGCGCCAGCACCGAAAGCGACATCTACCCGGTGCTGCAGCGGCTGCGCGACTTCCTGGCCGGCGAGTACGAGTCGCACGCGCGTCCGGAGCCCGGCCTGTCGACCACGCCGGATGGCATGGACGCCTACCGGCTGGCGATCCGGATGATGACCACGGTCGCCGCCACGCCGGAGGAGGTCCACCAGTTCGGGCTGGACGATCTCGAGCAGATCGAGTCCGCCAAGGACGAGATCGCCCACAAGCTCGGTCACGAGGACCGCCACGGCCTGGCGGCCTTCCTGTCCGGCGCCCCGGACAACCACACCGACGACCCGACCCGCATCGTCGAGATGGCGGCGGCCCAGACGGCGCGTGCCTACGCGGTCGCGCCGCAGTACTTCGGGCGGCTGCCGACCACCGACTGCATCGTCAAGGCCGTGGAGCCGTATCGCGAGCGCGAGTCGGCACCGGCGTTCTACATGCCACCTGCGCTGGATGGCTCGCGCCAGGGCGAGTACTACATCAACACCTACGAGCCGCAGGAGCGGGAGCTGCACAAGATTGCCGCCATCACCTACCACGAGGCGACGCCCGGCCACCATTTCCAGATCGGGATCGAGCAGGAGCTCGACGGGCTGCCGCGCTTCCGGACTGTCGGCTCGCGCATGATCGGCGTCGCCTACGGCGAGGGCTGGGGCCTGTACGCCGAGCGGCTGGCAGACGAGATGGGTCTGTACCTCGATGACCTGGAGCGCTTCGGCATGCTCGACACGCAGGCCTTCCGCGCCGCGCGGCTGGTCGTCGACTCGGGGCTGCATGCCTTCGGCTGGAGCCGCGAGAAGGCGATCGAGTTCATGCACGAGCGCGGCACGCTGCCCATGGTCGATGCCGCCATCGAGGTGGACCGATACACGATCTGGCCCGGCCAGGCGCTGTCGTACAAGATGGGTCAGCGGGAGATCGAGCGTGCGCGCGAGGAGGTCTCGCGCCTGATGGGAGACCGATTCGACTTGCGCGCCTTCCACGACGAGGTGCTCGGTCACGGCTCGCTGCCGCTCGCCACGCTGCGCCGCGAGATCCCCGGCTGGGTGGAGGCCGCGGTCGCCACACCCGGTTGAAGACGCCGTCGCCGGTCGTCCTGGAGGGCCGGTTCGTCCGGCTCGAGCCGCTCGGTCCCGAGCACCAGACCGATCTCGAGGCGGCCGCCGCCGAGGATTCGTCCGCGTTTCGGTACATGGGCCTCAGCATTCCGGCCGACGGCTGGGACGCCTGGTTCGGCGAGGCGGCGGCGGGTGTTGCCGAAGGGCGCTACGTCGCGTGGGCGACCGTCGAGCTGGCGTCGGGGCGGGTCGTCGGCTCGACGCGCTTCGGGGACATCGACGTTCGGTCGGAGCGGGTGGAGATCGGCTGGACCTGGCTGGCGCCGTCGCGCTGGCGGACCGCACTCAACACCGAGGCCAAGCTGCTGCAGCTGACCCATGCCTTCGATGAGCTCGGTGCGGGTCGCGTCGCGCTCAAGACCGATGGTCGCAACGAGCGATCCCAGCGGGCGATCGAGCGGCTGGGGGCGATGCGCGAGGGCGTGCTGCGCCGGCACATGGCGGTCGCCGACGGCTTCATCCGCGACACGGTCTACTACTCGATCCTGTGCGACGAATGGCCGGCGGTGCGCGATCGGCTGCGGGAGCGGCTGGAGCGGGCGTGAGCACGCCTCCGCGCCTTACGTGGGCGCAGGCGCTCTCATGGCGCATGGAGCGCCACCTCCTCGGCGATCGCGCGGGTCACGACCCGGTCGACGTCGTCCGGCAGCTGTGCGGCGTCCAGGCCCAGGTGCCCTCATCGGCCGAGCTGGTGGTGCGGGTCCGCAGCTCGGCGCCGACCGGGTCTGTCGACACCCTGCTCGCCGACGGCGAACTGGTCCGGACCTGGGCCATGCGCGGGACGCTGCACCTGCTGGCGCCCGACGACGCCGGCACCTACCTCTCGCTCATCGCCGCCGGACGCCCCTGGGAGAAGCCAGCCTGGTCGAAGTGGTTCGGCCTGACGCCCCAGGTCATCAGTCGCATGACGGAGGTCGCCCACGAGGCGCTGGCCGGCGGACCGATGTCGCGCGAGGACCTCATTCGTGCGCTCAGCTCGACGCCCGGGCTCGACCACGTCGAGACGCCGCTGCGCGAGTCGTGGGGGACTGCCTTCAAGCCGCTGGCCTGGCAGGGCATCCTCGCCTTCGGACCGATGCGTGACGGCCGCCCGACCTTCGTCCGGCCCGATCGAGCCTCCGCGTCGTGGTCCGCCCTGCACGATGCCGATGAGGCGGCGCGGCGCGCCATCCTTGGCTACCTCCGGGCGTATGGCCCCGCCACGGCCGATCGCTTCCACCGCTGGATGGGCCGCCTCTCCAAGCGCCAGGTCGACGGTTGGTGGCGCGCCGCCGCCAATCAGCTCGCCCACGTCGACGTCGACGGTGAGGAGGCCTACGTCGCCGCGGACGATCTCGACGGGCTGCTGGAGGCCGAGCCGTCGCACGCCATCAGGCTGCTGCCCGGATTCGACCAATGGGTTCTTGGCGCGGGAACGGACGATCCGCACGTGATCGCGCCGGCTCGCCGCGGAGCCGTCAGCCGACAGAGCGGTTGGATCTCGCCCATCGTGGTGCGCGGCGGCGTGGTTGCCGGCACCTGGAAACTCGCCGACGACACGGTCGAAGTGGCCTGGTTCGGCGAGGGTGGCGCGCCGCCCCGCCGCGCAATCGGCGTGGAGGTCGGTCGCCTGGCTGTCCTGCTCGACCGTGATCTCGGGCTTCGGGTCGAATCGGCCTGAACGCCGAACCTAGCCTCCGATCAGGGGGCGCCAGGCCGGAGCCTGGCCTGGAATGATCGCTCGCGCATCGGTACCGTCGGCGTTCGCGACCCAGATCGCCATCTGGCTGCCATCCCAGGCCGACCAGGCAAGGCGCTCGCCATCCGGCGACCAGGTGACGTCGTACGCCTCGTCGACCAGTCGACCGCTCTCGATCGGCTGCCCGAACGCTGTCACCGAGAGGAAATGGTGTTCCGCAGCGACCGCCCCGGTGACCGCCAGCAGCTCTCCATCCGGCGAGAAGGCAACCGAGTCGGGATCGCCAAGGCCCAGTGCCTGCTCAGCGCTGCCGTCAGGATGGATGCGGAGCAGCTCGTCAAGGCCGCTCGCCGTCGGTCGACCGAACACGATCCAGCGGCCGTCCGGCGACCACGTCGGCGCGAATCCGTCGGTGACTCGCCGGGTTTCGCTCTCATCGGTGACGTACACGCCGGGATTCGAGCCACCCGCATCATCGGGGGCGTAGCCGGCATATGCGACCGAACGTCGATCGGGAGCCCAGGTCGGGTGCGACGGTATGAGTCCTTGATCCGAATCGCCAACGGCCTGGGGGCCGGACGAGCCGTCGCTCGGCACGACCTGGATGTCCGCGGCGTCCGGCAAACCAGGGACCGGACAGGCTGTCGCACAGCTGAACGTCACCTGCGGCGTGAACGCCATCTGACCGCCGTCGCCGCTGAGCGCCGGTTCGAGCCCGTCGGCGAGGTGTGTCCCGGTCCTCCCGTCGGCATCGACGCGGTAGATCGAGCCGTCACAGGCCGGCGCATCGACGACGATCGCGAACGTCCCATCGGCGCTCCAGGTTCCAGTGACGGTGCTGCGACAGCTAATCGCCGGCCGCAGCTCACTCAGCGGCTTGGTCAGGAATGGGCGATCGTCCGCCCCGTCCGGCGCCACCAGGCGCAGCTCGAGATCGGGGGCCGCGTACAGGATGTCACCGTTTCCCAGCGGCGAGATCCACGGCTTGGAGCCGTCCTTCTCCTCGGTCGCCACCCAACCCTCGATCTCACCGATCCGCACGCGCCACCACGGGTAGCCATCGGCCTCGACCGGGCCTTCCAGCAGCCGGACGCGCTGCCCCTTCCAGAGCCGATCGGTCGTGATCGTCGCCGCATCGGCAGTTCCCGGGCTGGTGCGAACCACGAGCGGCTCATCCACCACGGCGGCAATCTCTCCGGCCCGCAGGGGGTCACCAGCCGGCGCTGCGGTCGGCGGTGCGCTCGGGGCCGGCGTCCCGGACGGCTGACCAGCGCTGGCCGACGCCTCCCCGGAGGCCTGCGGACCCGATGCGCCGAACGGCAGGTTCGAAACGGGTCGCGGCGGAGCCAGGGCGATGCCGGCCAGCAGCGCGGCGACCGCCACGGTCGCGGTTCCGGCGATGAGCACTCCAGGCCTGTGCCAGCCGGCCCGCGCAGGTTCCGGTGCCGGAGCTGCGAGGACGGAGCGCGGCAGCTCGTCGGTCCGCATGTGCCGCAGCTCGACGCCGAGCTCGGTGTCGAGCCCGTCCGCGCGGCGGACCGCGGCCTGGCACCGGGCGCAGTGATCGAGATGCCGGCGTGCCTCGTCGTCAATGCCCGGCGCATCAGGACCGGTCAGGCCGGCGACGATCGCATCGGTCCAGCGACAGCTCACCGATCTCCCTCCTGCCAATCGGCGAGCAGGCGCTGTCGCGCCCGGGCGATGATGGTTCGCACGTTCACGTGGGTCAGGCCGAGGAGCTCGGCGATCTCGTGCAGCCCATAGCCGTACGCGTAGTGCAGCACCACGATCGTCCGCTGCCGTTGCGGCAGTCGCTCGACCAGTTCCGCCAGGCCGCTGTCGCGTGGCGCGGGCGCGCTGCGGACAAGCAGCGGCAGCCGTTCGACGAGGCGCCGTGCCCGACGCCGGTGGTCGTAGCAGCGGTTGACGGCGATGCGCCGCAGCCATGCGTCGAGCGCCGCAGGATCTGTCAGCTGGCCGATGCGGTTCCGTGCCACGAGATAGACGTCCTGGACGACGTCATCGGCCTCGGCGGCGCCGACCAGGGAGCCGCACAGACGCGTCAGGCGCGGGCGCAGTGCTTCGAACGCCGCATCGAGGTCGGCGAGGTCGGCGCGGGGGATGCCGGTGGCTTCGTTCACGACTCCCAAGGAACCGATCATCGCGCACTCGACGCCTGCGTCGCGCGAGGTGTGACACGTCGCGAGGAGTCGCCGGCATAGCACTGGCCGTTCTATGTTCGACGGATGTGCGCCCGCATCGGTCGAAGGTATGAGCACCCGGTTCTAGCACCGCCCGTGCTGCTCCCAGACGCGCCGAATGTAGAACTCACCGTTATTCGCGGCCGAGCCCCCCGTGCGCTATACCGTCAATGGCCTCCGTCTTCGGGTGCGCCCAGCCACTCGACGGCTGGGTCGTAGTCGGGATCCGGCGGCTCCTCGGGCGGTCGCTGACCCTCCGGGACGTGGCGCAGATTGACGCGGATGCGATACCACAGCGACGAACGGCCGCGCATGCCGTCGACGAGCACGTCGTCGACCGCGAGATGAGCGGCGGCGTCAGGATGACGCACCTTCCAGCGCTCCAGCCCGGCCAGGGCGTCGTCCTTCGACTTGGCCTGCGCAACGACGAGCAGCGGATGCTTCGATCGACGGCGGCCGGTCGGCGCAACGGTCCCGTCCGCGCGCCGCATCGAGGCCGATGCGGTTGCCGGAGCCACGGACCCGGCACGTCCCCGGGGCGATGACGGATCGGTCGGCTGTCGGGGATCGGTCCACGCCATCCGCCGTTTCGAAGGCTGCACCCGCGGTGGCTCGCCGGCGGCCTTGGCGTAGTGTGGCGGCCAGGGCGCATCGCCGAGCCCGGCCGCCTCGTCGCGATCGGCCAGCTCGAGCAGCGCGTCCAGCGAGCCGACGGCGTCATCGATGCCGGCGCCCACGTCGGCGAGGCGGGCGTATCGGTCCGGCATGCTGTGCAGCGTGAAGTCGCCGAGCTCGGCATCGGGCACCTCGTCCCACGTGAGCGGCGCGGAGACGCACCCATCGGGCACCGGCCGCACGGAGTAGGCGGACGCGACGGTGCGGTCCTTGGCGTTCTGGTTGTAGTCGATGAAGACGCCGTGGCGTTCTTCCTTCCACCACTTGCTGGTCGAGATCTCCGGCGCTCGACGCTCGACCTCGCGCGCCAGGGCGAGGGCGGCACGGCGGACCTGGCTGAACTCCCAGTGGCGTTCGATGCGGGCATAGACGTGAATGCCGCGCGACCCGGAGGTCTTGGGCCAGCCGGTCAGCTTATGGTCATCGAGCACCGCACGCACGACGAGCGCGACGCGTCGGACGTCCTCCCACGCTACGCCCGGGCCGGGGTCGAGATCGACCCGCAGCTCGTCGGGATGCTCGAGATCGTCGGCCCGTGTCGGGTGCGGATTGAGGTCGACGCAGCCGAGGTTGATGACCCACACCAGGGCGGCGCGATTCGAGACCACGACCTCGTCGGCGGTGCGCCCCGAGGGGAAGGCGAGCTCGACCGTTGAGACGAAGTCGGGAACCGACTTGGGCGCGCGCTTCTGAAAGAACGCCTCGCCGCCGATGCCGTCGACGAACCGCTTCAGCGCCATCGGCCGGTCACGGACGCCGCGCAGGGCGCCAGCAGCCACCGCGAGGTAGTACTCGACCAGATCGAGCTTGGTGATGCCGGCCTCGGGGAAGAACACCTTTTTCGGGTTGGTGACGGTCACCTCGTGCCCGTCGAGGAGGAGCGTCTCCTTCGCGGTCGGCATGACAACAGGGTAGCCTGCCGGTTGCGGGGGCACGAGCCTTGCGACCGGCCACCACCACGATGATCGACCGCGCCAAGCAGATCCTGGCTACCGCCAACCGATGGATCGATCGCCACCGAAGCCTCCGCATCGCACGGCGCGCGGTGCTTGGCTTCATGGCGCACGACGGCCTGCAGTACGCCGGCAGCATGGCCTACTTCGCCATCCTGTCGATCTTCCAGCTGCTGGTGCTGGGCGTCGTCACCTTCAGCTTCTTCCTGGGCGAGGGAAGCGCGCGCGATTACGTGCTGCAGCAGATCCAGGCGGCCACGCCACTGGATGCGTCGACCGTCGGCGACGTGATCGAGCAGGTGATCGAGGCGCGCGGCGGTGCCGGGATCATCGGTCTGGTCCTGCTTGCTTGGGGAGCGCTGGGTGTCTTTTCGGCGCTGAGCCGCGGCATCTCGCGGGCCTTCGAGCACACGCCCCCGCGGCCCTTCTGGCAGGACAAGCTGCTCGGGCTGGGGCTGATGGCGATTACGGGTGCGCTGAGCCTCGCCGCGGTGCTGATCGGACTGGCCGCCGGGATCCTGGAGCAGATGACGGGCGACATGGCGGCCGCGATTCCGGGCGGGCCACTGGCCCTGTACCTGGTAGGCCTCCTCGTGCCGCTGGTACTCGTATTCGTCGCCCTGCTGCTTTTGTATCGGGTCGTGCCGAACCGACCGGTCACCTTTGCGGAGGTCTGGCCCGGAGCGCTGGTTGGCACCGTCCTGTGGGGCATCCTGCGCTTCGGCTTCACCTACTACGCGACCCGGGTCGCGCGGTACGACTCGGCGTTCGGACCAATCGCGACCGGCATCTCATTGCTGGTCTTCCTCTATTTCGCCAGCATCGTGCTGCTGTTCGGAGCCGAGGTGGCGCGCGCCAACGTGGTCGAGCAGGAACACGCAGCGGGCTCCGAGATGCGTGACACGGTGTAGTACGGTGTAGTACCTTCGTCGCCGTCATTCGGCCGCGGAGGCGGCGTAGCATCGGGGGAGCGGAAGTCGCAGTAGGGGCACACTGCAACCTTGCCGAACGTTCGGAAACGCACCGAATGAGGCGGAGGAACCGGCTGGCAGCCACGTTCGTAGCCCTCGTGGCGGTCGGTACGATCCTCGTCTCCACCACTCCCCGTCACCCGGCCCGGGCGGCGGATCCTCTCGCCGCAGCGAGGCAGCAGCAGGAACAGCTGCACGCCACGCTCACCGAGCAGCGTGCCCGGCTGTCGGACCTCAAGGCGCAGTCAGCGTCACTGTCGCACAAGCTCGACATCGCCAAGGCCGAGCTTGCCCAGGTCACGGCCCAGTACGAGCACGTCAAGACAGTCCTCGGCCAGGTCACCGACCAGATCGCCGAGATCAAGGCCCAGCTCGACGACCTGCGCGCCCGGATTGCCACGCTCGACGCGCAGCTCGACCAGGTTGCCGCCCAGATCGTCGAGCAGACGAGCGAGCTGCAGGGCCGCGAATCCCTGCTGCAGGAACACCTGCGCGCCGCCTACGAGCGCAGCCAGACGTCGCTGCTCGAGATCCTGATCTCGGCCGATTCGCTGGACGACGCCTCGACCGAAGTGACCTGGATG
>JAICUY010000098.1 GCA_025935615.1 Steroidobacteraceae bacterium | reverse complement strand
CCTCGCCGATCAGGTCGGCGATCGAGATGTCGGGCGTCGCCAGCTTCTCGCCGTATCGGTCGTCGCGATGCAGCCAGGCGACCGGCGTGGCGTCGCCCGCCTGCTCGACCAACGCGCGGGCGACAGGTGACACCGGCGCGAATGGGTCGTCGTGCAGCTCGGCGCCGGCAACGTACGGAATCCACTCGTCGAGCAGCCCCACGAGCGACCGCGCAATGCGGGACTTGGCCTGCCCGCGCTCGCCGAGCAGGATGATGTCCTGCCCGGCCAGGATGGCGTTCTCGATCTGGGGCAGGACGGTCTCGTCGTAGCCCAGGATGCCGGGCAGCAGCGGCTCCTCGCGCCGCAGCCGCTCGACGAGGTTGGCCCGCATCTCCTCCTTGACCGAGCGCGGCCGGTAGCCGGTCTCGCGCAGCTCGGCGAGGGTGCTGATGCTCGGACGGGTCATGAGGTCGCTCCTTGGGACGAATCGAGGGATGAGTCAGGGGATGAGTCAGGGGATGAGTCCGACGGGTAGTCGGCCAGCGCATACGCCACCGCGGCGGGATCGCAGATGCCACGCTCCCCCAGGCCGGTCAGGAAGGCAGACCGATGCAGGAGCTCGGCCTCCAGCGCATCGGCCTCCAGGCCAAGGCTGGCTGCCAGGACGGCGTAGGCGTCAGAATCGTGGACGAAGGGCCGATGCGCGCGTCCCCCGTCGGTGGCCAGGGTGGGAGGCGCCGGGAAGCGCTGTGCGCCGGTCAGGATCGGTGAGCGCTCGCCCTCGATGGCGGCGAGTCGCACCGGCGCCAGGCAGCCGGCATCGTCGAGGCGCAGGTGCCAGGCCTCCTCGCAGCGGCGGTACATCCCGGCCGGGGTGCGATACGCGCTGAACTGGAGGTAGATCGTCAGGCCGGCGAGATCCGCATCGGTCGCTCCAAGCTCGGAACGGAGGCAGGCGACGGCTTCGTCGAGCGAGTCGGCATGCATGGTGGCGCCCAGGCCGTAGCCCTTGCCGGCCAGGATCAGCGCGCCACGCGCGTTGCGACCCCAGACGTAGATCGGCAGGTGATCGCTCATCTCGTTGATGAGCATGTAGGCAGAATCCGCGCCCAGCTCGTCGACCCAGCTGTCGTCCTGCCACCAGCCCCGCAGGAAGACGCCGGTGGTGCCTGGCGGCAGGAAGTCGACGAGGGCAGACAGGGTCGTCGTCTTGCCGGCCATCGGCGGTTCGGAGGCGAGCATCACGCTGCGGCGCCTCGCGACCACGGCCCACAGCGTCGCCATCAGGCGAGCGTCGATGGATCCGGAGCGGATGATCTCGACCACCGACATCGGGCGCGGTGCGGTCCAGTGGTAGCCCCACCACCCTTCCGGGAACCGTCCGTACCACGCCGCCAGGGAGTCGGTCATCGTTCTCGCCACGGTACGGCGTGCGCGGTCCGCCTGCAAACGATCCCGCGGACGGGGGTCGGCAACTGCGGACGGTCCGAATTCACGTGACACGACCGTTATCGCCGAGCCAGACGTGGACCGATGTCAGTTCAAGCCTGCGCCTGCGTCCGAATTCACGGCTCACGTGAATCGGGACCGCTTGGGCGCCCATGAGGGTGCCTAACGGTCGCCTGGCGTGAATCCGGATGCCTGGACGCGCCCGCGGGCCCGCCACTCCTCGCGCAGCAGCCCGAAGCAGAGGGAGTCGCACAGTTCGCCGGCGGTGTCTCGTTCGTTGTGCCGCAGCAGCGCCTCCTGCCTGAAGCCGGACCGCCGAGCGACCGCCGCGCTCCGTTCGTTGCGCGGATCGCACCAGATCTCGAGCCGCTCCGCCTCGAGCTCACGGAAGGCGAAGTCGGTGATGCCGCGCACCGCCTCGGTCGCGAATCCCTGCCCGGTGAAGCGCGTGTCCAACCAGTAGCCGATCTCGAAGCGAGGAACGCTCCAATCGATGTGATGCAAGCCGGTTGAGCCCACGAAACACGCCCGATCTTCGCGCAGGAACAGATGAAACCGCAGGTCCTCCCGAAGGGTGAAGCGCGCCCGCGCCCGAACGAGGCTCTCTCGGACAGCATCCAGATCCGGTTCCTGCTCCGCCCACGAGATCCATGGCGTGAGCTCGGCCCGCGACGCGCTGACCGCGGCATACGCCGCGGCGGCGTCCTCCCGCCCGGCGGCGCGGATGAACAGGCGCTCGGTTTCGAACGAGTCCGGAAATTCGGCCAGCAGCTCGCTGCGCACGCGCTACATCCCGAACGGGTTGAGCGGCTTCGGCGAGGTGCTGACCAGGACCGCCTTCTGCTCGGTATACAGGTCGAGGGCGTCGATGCTCATCTCGCGACCGTAGCCCGACTCCTTGAACCCGCCGAAGGGCACTCCGGGGAAGGCAGCGAACGGCTGGTTGACGCCAACGGTGCCGGCCCTCACGCGAGCGGCGACGCGCAGCCCGCGCGCCGAGTCCCCCGTCCAGATCGTGGCCGCCAGCCCGTAGCGCACGTCGTTGGCCAGCTTCACGGCCTCGGCCTCGTCGGTGAAGGTGGTGACGGTGACGACTGGCCCGAACACTTCCTCCTGGCCGATGCGGCTGTCATTCGCCACTCCGTCGAGCACTGTCGGCCGAACGTAGGCCCGTGCATCGAGCTCCGGCCCGAGCTCGCCGTCCAGGGCGCCCCCGGTCACCAGCCGCGCCCCGTCCTGGACGGCGGCGTCGACGAAGCCGAGCACCGTTTCGGCCTGCGAGCGCGAGACCATGGAGCCCACCTGCGTCTCGTCGAGCAGCGGATCCCCGATGCGCAGCGCGGCCGCCTTGCCAGCGAAGGCCTCGACGAAGCGGTCGTGGGCCGACTCCTCGACCAGGATGCGAGAGCGAGCCTCGCAGGACTGCCCGGCCGAGTAGTAGATGGCCCACAGCGAGCCGAGCACCGCGGCATCGATATCGGCATCGGCGAAGACGAGGTTCGGTGACTTGCCGCCGAGCTCGAGCGAGACGCGCTTCAGTCCCTGGGCCGCGATCGTCGCGATCCGCCGCCCGGTGCCCGTCTCGCCGGTGAAGGCGATCTTGTCGATCCAGCGATGGCCGGCCAGCGCCTCCCCGACCTCGGCGCCAGGTCCGGTGACGACGTTGAAGACGCCGGCGGGGATGCCGGCCTCCAGCGCCAGCTTGCCGAGCTCCAGCGCGGTCAGCGGCGTGGCCGATGCCGGCTTGAGCACCAGCGTGCAGCCGGCCGCCAGCGCCGGCGCGAGTTTCCAGGTGGCCATCATCAGCGGGTAGTTCCAGGGAATGATCGCGGCGCACACGCCGACCGGCTCGCGCAGCGTGTACGAGAGCACCGAGGGATTGACCGCGAAGGACCGGCCGTAGATGTGCTGCGCCGCCCCGGCGAACAGGTCGAGGTCGCTCACCGCCTGGCGGATCTCGGCCAGGCACTGCCACTTCGGTTTGCCGTTGTTGCGCGACTCGAGCTCGGCCAGCGCATCGGCCTGTCCCTCGATCAGCTGGGCCAGGCGGGCCAGCATCCGCGAGCGCTTGGCAGGCGAGGTCTTGGCCCAGGCACCGCTCAGGGCGGTGCGCGCCGCGGAAACGGCCGCGTCGACGTCATCGGTCGTTGCACGGGCGACCTCGGCCAGTGTCGACCCGCGGGCCGGTTCGTAGGTCGAAAAGGTGCGGCCGTCGGCGCTCGGGTGGGCCTCGCCGTTGATCAGCATCGCGACTTCGGTCATTGGCGAATGGTACGCGGGGCATGCGTATCATGCGGTCGTGACAGAGGCTCCGCCGGTTCCGATGCTCCGCGGTCAGCACGTCTGGCTGCGCCCGATGGAGAAGGCGGACGTCCGCGAGCCGCTCGACGATCAGGAGCTTGCTCACTTCGCGGGTTTCAAGACGCCCATTGGCGGCGAGGCGTCGGAGCACTGGTGGGAGATGATGCGGCCGCAGCTCGGCGAATCGAGCTTCCAGTTCGTGATCTGTCAGCTGGGATCGGGCGAGGAGATCGGGAGCTGCGGGCTGCGCAACGTTGACCGCGTGAACGGCAACACGGAGCTGGCGATCTTCCTCTTCCGCGGCTCCTGGGGCCGCGGCCTCGGCACCGATGCGGTCAACGTGCTGTGCGACTTCGGCTTCGGAGAGCTGCGCATGGAGCGCATCTACCTGCACGTCTTCGACTACAACCCGCGGGCCATCCGCTCGTACGAGAAGTCGGGCTTCGTACAGGAGGCGGTGCTGCGCAAAGGCCGCTTCCACCGCGGCAACCACCACGACGTCATCCTGATGGCCATCACGCGCCCCGACTGGGAGGCGCTTCCCCGCCCGCGCTCGTGGGACTTGGCCGACTGACTGGGCGAGGCATGTCGGACAGGTCATTCGTGACGCAAGCCGTTACGAATTGCCTGCAACCGGCACTCGAGGCCGGGTAGTGGTCGCGGATGTGGCGCGGCCACACGGGCGGCCCCACCAACGGCGGCGGCGCCTAGCGCCTACCCCAGCGCCTCCGGGCTCGTCGCGGCGGTCGTCGCCGTCCGGTACGGGGCATAGTCCGGCCACCACATGGCGGCGTCGACCTCGGCCTCGAGGTCGACGCTCTCGTCCAGTTCGGCCACGCCACAGCGCCGCGCCTCGGCCGCCACCGCGACCGCAACGGCGCGGGCCACGACCCGCAGGTCGGTGACCGGGGGGTAGAGCGCCCCGGCGGCGACACGTGCAGGCGAGACCGCATCGGCCAGGGCACGGGCCGCGGTGACCACCATCGACTCGGTGACGCGGCTCGACTCGGCCACGATCGCGCCGAGCCCGAGGCCCGGGAAGACGAAGACGTTATT
>JAICUY010000078.1 GCA_025935615.1 Steroidobacteraceae bacterium | reverse complement strand
GAGATCCTGGTGCGCGAGTTCGGTCGCTTCGCCGACATCGGCCGCCGGCCGGCGGGCGAGGCGGAGCCGGCCAGCACCGCTGCCAGCGCAAACCTGCTCGACGCGCCGATCGAGGAGCTCGACCTGTCGATGCGCGCCTACAACAGCCTGAAGCGCAACAACATCACCAAGATAGGCCAGCTGCTGGCGCTCGGCGACGACGAGCTGCTGCGGATGCGCAACTTCGGCAAGAAGAGCCTGGACGAGATGCGCGAGCGGCTCGCCCTGCGCGGCTTCAGCATGCCCGAGGGCGCCGGCTCGGCGGATGTCGATGAGGCCGACCTTCCGGCGTCGGCCGAGCTCGACGAGGCGATGGTCGCCGAAGCGGATCGCGAGGCCTAGGCCGGATGCCGCACCGCACCGCCGGACGCAAGCTCAACCGCAAGACCGATCACCGGCTGCACATGCTCGGCAACCTGGCGGTCGCCGTGCTGCGCTACGAGAAGGTCAAGACCACCGAGGCGAAAGCCAAGGAGGTGCGCGGCGTGGTCGACGGCATGATCACCACGGCCAAGCGAGGCGACCTCGGCGCGCGACGGGCACTTGCGGCCCAGATGCCGCACGAGCCGCTCATCGTCGACAAGCTGATGGGCGAGCTGGCCGACAAGTACGCGGACCGCAGCTCGGGCTACACGCGCATCGTGAAGCTCGGACAACGCCTCGGCGACGCCGCCTCGATCGTCCAGATCGAGCTCGTCTGAGGCGGCGGCAGCCCACCAACTGAACAGCCCGATGCCGGCCGTCGCGCAACGCTGCGCGCGCGCCGTCATCGAGTATGACGGGACCGCCTTCGCGGGCTCGCAGTACCAGCCGAAGCTTCGGACGGTGCAGGGCGAGCTCGAGGGGGCGCTTAACAGACTGACCGGCGAGCGGGTGCGAATCCGCTTCGCCGGGCGAACCGATGCCGGGGTGCATGCCACCGGACAGGTCGTGTCGTTCTGCCTGGCCCGGCGCCCGCGCGGCGCAGGGCTCGACTGGCGCGAGCTGCGACGGCGGCTCAACCGGGCGCTGCCGCCGGACCTGGCGATCCGCTCGCTGCGGGCCGCCGAAAAGGGCTTCGACCCGCGACGCTCGGCGGTGGCTCGCGTCTACCGCTATCGCATCCGCGATGGTGGAGGGCGTCGGCCGACCGAACGGCATCGGACGCTCGAGATCGACGAGCGGCTGGACGTCGCGGCGATGCGCGTCGCGGCACAGCGGCTGACCGGCGAGCGCGACTTCGCCGCGCTGGGCAGCCATCCGCACGGACGGACGGTGCGGCGCCTCGATGAGGTGACCGTAGCCCGCCATGGCGAGCTGCTCGAGATCCGGGTCGTGGCCAACGCTTTTCTGCGGCGCATGGTGCGCAGCATGGTCGCGATCCTGATCGAAGTCGGTCGCGGCGCGCTGCCGGCGGACGCCGTCGACGGTCTGCTGGCCAGCGGCGAGCGGTCCGGCGAGCGGGCGCTCAGCGGCCGGGCGGCACCGGCGCGCGGCCTGACCCTCGAGCGGGTCATCTATTCGAATACGAAGCACAACAGCGAATCGGGAAACCGAATCGGGTAAGCGGAGAGCAGGAACGTGAAAACATACGCAGTCAAGGCGAGCGAGATCGAGCGCCACTGGTGGGTGGTCGATGCGACCGACCAGACCCTCGGGCGTCTGGCGACGCGCATCGCCACCCTGCTCGAAGGCAAGCACAAGCCGATCTACTCGCCGCATCTCGACACCGGCGACCACGTGGTGGTGCTCAACGCCGCCAGGATCAAGGTCACCGGGAACAAGCTCGAGCAGAAGCGGTACTACCGACACTCGGGCTACCCCGGCGGATTCCGCGAGGAGAGCCTCGAGGCGTTGCTCGAGCGCAAGCCGGAGCTCGCCATCGAGCGCGCGGTGAAGGGGATGCTGCCCCAGAATCGGCTGGGTCGGGCCATGTTCAAGAAGATGAAGGTCTACCGCGGGTCCGAGCATCCGCACCAGGCGCAGCAGCCGAGCACGGCCGAGCTGTAACGAGGAACGAGGACGACGTGAGCACGAGCTACATCTACGGCACCGGTCGGCGCAAGACCGCCGTCGCGCGGGTGCGCCTGCTGCCCGGCGACGGGGCAATGCTGGTCAACGGCAAGGACGCCGGCGAGTACTTCGGCCGCACCGGGGCAATGGCCCAGCTGCGCCAGCCGTTCCGGGTCACCGAGACCGAGGGCCGCTATTCGGCCAGCATCCTGGTCGCCGGCGGCGGCTTCACCGGCCAGGCCGGCGCCATCCGTCACGGCATCGCCCGGGCGCTGCTCAGCGCGCATCCCGATGCGCGACAGGCGCTGCGCGAGGCGGGCCTGCTGACGCGCGACCCGCGCGCCAAGGAGCGCAAGAAGTACGGCCTCAAGCGGGCGCGCAAGGCACCGCAGTACACCAAGCGCTAGCTCACCTTCGACCGATGGGCCCCGGCGGAATCGCCGGGGCCCTTTGGTATCATCGGCGCCGGACGCCGCTCAGGTCGCCACCTCGAATCGTGCTCGACGCAATCCGACAATTCCTCGACAGCTTGAGCTGGCTCTCGCTGGTCGACATCCTCCTCGTCGCGTTCGTCGTGTACTGGGTCTTCATCCTCATCCGCGGGACCCGGGCCGTGCGCATCGTGATCGGGCTTTCGATCCTGTACTTCGTCTACCTCGTCGCCCAGGCGCTCGACCTGCGCCTGCTCAGCACGTTGCTGCAGACCGGTGCCGTGGTCGGCCTGTTCGCGGTGGTGGTCGTCTTCCAGCCCGAGCTCCGTCGCGCGCTGGAGCAGATCGGCCGCGTCGGATCAGTCAACCGCTTCTTCGTTTCGCACGAGGTCGCAGAAGCCGAGCGGGTGGCGCGCGAGATCAGCCGCGCGGCGCGGCTGCTGGCCGGGTCGCGGCACGGTGCACTGATCGTCATCGAGCGCGAGACGGGGCTCCAGGATCTGGCCACCGAATCCGGCGTGCCGCTGCACGCCGACCTGCGGGCCGAGCTGCTGGTGACGATCTTCTATCGCGGCACGGCGCTGCACGACGGGGCGGTGCTCATCGGCGGCGATAAGGTCCTTGCTGCCGGCGTGCTGCTGCCGCTGTCGCAGAACGTCCTCGACTCCGAGCGCTACGGGACCCGCCACCGTGCCGCCATCGGCATCAGCGAGCAGACCGATGCGCTGGTGGTGGTGGTCAGCGAGGAGACCGGCTCGATTTCGCTGGTGATGCGCGGCCGCATCGAGCGCAACCTCAATGAGGAGCGGCTTCGTCGCCGGATCTTCAACCTCATCCGCCCGCAGGCGCCCCGCCGCGCCGTCCCGCGGCTGCGCCGCACGCTCGAGGGACGCTGGGGGATGGGTGGCGAGCCCGAGCCGCGCGACGAGCAGCCGATGGATCCTGAGGAGCGCGTGATCAACGCTCCGGTTGCCGAGCGCAGCGCCGAAGGTCGGGTCGCATCCGGGGAGCGCCGCGGCTGATGGGCTGGCTGCTCCGCAACTGGACCCTCAAGCTCGGCGCGCTGGCGCTGGCAATGGTGCTCTACACCGGCCTGGTCTACTCCGGCTCGTTCGCCGAGGACACGCTCCGCGGCGTGCCGGTGCGCCCCATCGACCAGCCCACGACCTACGTCAATATCGGCGCGCCATTCCAGACCGTCGACGTGCGCTATCGGGTCGCGGTCGATCAGGGCCGTCTCGCCGTCGACAGCTTCGCGGCCGAGGTCGACCTGTCGAAGTACGACCAGCAGCATCCCGGCGAGCCCCAGCTGCTGCCGATCACGGTGCGGGCGCTCAACGACAACGTCACGATCCTGGGGTACACGCCGCGCGAGGTGTCGGTCACGCTCGACACCCTCGACACCAAGACGGTGCCGGTCGTCGTCGATCGCGGCAGCGTGCCGGACGGGCTCGAGATCGGTCCGCCGCAGGTCACGCCCGAAGAGGTGCAGGTCAAGGGTGCCAGCTCGCGCATTGCGCAGGTGGTGCGTGCCGTCGCTCATGTCAGCATCGACGCGTCAGGCATCTCGGTCGAGCGCGAGTTCGACCTGACGCCGGTCGACGTCGACGGCCAGCGCGTCGAATCGGTCGAGCTGACCCCGAATTCGGCGCGCGTCTCGATTGATGTCACCGAGGTTCAGACCAGCAAGACGCTTCCGGTCCGCCCGCGGATCGACGGCTCCCCCGCGGTCGGCAGGCAGATCCGGTCGGTGCTGGCCCGGCCGGCGACTGTCACCCTGCAGGGGTCGCCGGACGTCCTCGGGTCGGTGACCGCGGTCGAGACCGAGCCCCTGGCGATCGATGATCTGTCCGAGACGAAGGAGTTCCGCGTGACGCTGGTGATCCCCGACGGCACGACCCTGGCGGACGGCGAGCCGGAGCAGGTGCGCGTCACGGTGGAAGTCGAACCTGCGGCCGGCAGCCGCACCTTCGTGACCGGCGTGACCTGCCGTGGCACGTCAGGCGGCGACGCCTGCCTGCCCGCGCTTGACCAGGTCGCGGTCACCGTGTCGGGGTCGCTTGGCGTGCTTGACGGCCTGTCGGCGGCGGACCTGACGCCGTTCGTCGACGTGCGCGGCCTCGATCCCGGCACGCACAGCGTCCCGGCCAGCGTGACGCTGCCGGATGGCGTGGAGCTGGTCGACATCTCGCCGGCACGGATCGACGTGACGATCGTGGCGCCGAAACCCTCGCCGACCCCCGCCTCCTAGATGGGTCGCCTGTTCGGCACCGACGGGATCCGCGGTGCGGCCAACGTCGATCTCACACCGATCCTTGCCTATGAGCTCGGTCGGGCCGTCGGCTTCCTGCTCGACGGCGAGGGGCAGAGCGTCGTCATCGGCCAGGACACCCGCCGCTCGGGCGACATGCTGGTCGCCGCGCTCGCCGCCGGGCTGACGTCGGTGGGCTCAGACGTCGTCGAGCTCGGCGTGGTGACGACTCCATGCCTCGCCTTCGTCGCGGGCAGCGGCTCGCACGCGGCGGGAATCATGGTCAGCGCCTCGCACAACCCGGCCGAGGACAACGGCCTCAAGGTCATCTCCGGCGGCCGCAAGGTCGACGACGCGGTGGAGGACGAGCTCGAACGGCTCATCTTCCGGGCCGATGCGCTGCCGGGGCAGACGAACGCCGGCCTGGGCCGCGTCCGTCGCGACGACGCCGAGGTGCAGGCCTATTGCGCGCACCTGCGCGAGATCGCCGGCGATGCGGTGGCCGGCCTCCGCATCGGTCTGGACTGTGCCAACGGCTCGGCCAGCGTCATTGCGCCGGCGCTGTTCGCATCCCTCGGCGCCGCGACGACCGTCCTGTGCGCCGAACCCGACGGCACGAACATCAACCAGAACTGCGGCTCGACACATCCCGAGCAGCTGGCTCGCGTCGTGGCCGAGCAGGGCCTGGACATCGGGCTTGCCTTCGATGGCGATGCCGACCGGCTGATCGCGGTCGACGAGCGCGGCGCGATCGTCGATGGTGACGCCGTGATGGGCATCTGCGCCCTCGACCGCCTGGCGGCGGGGACACTGCGCAACGGGATCCTGGTCGCGACGGTGATGAGCAACGGCGGCCTCGAGCGCGCCCTCACCGCGGCCGGCGGCCGCCTGCTTCGCACGCCGGTCGGCGACCGGCATGTCTTCGACGCCATGGAACGCGCCGACGCGGTCCTCGGTGGCGAGCAGTCGGGGCACATCATCTTCCGCGACGTGGCGACCACCGGCGACGGACTGCTGAGCGCGATCGAGCTCATTCGGACGCTGCGCGCAACGCCGGGAGCGACCCTCTCCGAGCTCGCCGGCCGAATTCCGAGGCTTCCGCAGGTGATGCTAAACTCGGCCGTCCGGCACCGCGACCAGTGGGAGATCGACCCGGTCTTCAACGAGGCGGTCTCGCGGGCGAGCGCCACGCTCGGCGACCGCGGGCGGATCCTGGTCCGACCTTCGGGCACCGAGCCGAAGATCCGGATCATGGTCGAGGGGGACGACCCGGACGAGATCGAGCGGATCGCGCAGGAGCTGGACGACCTGGCTCGGGCGCGGCTGAACTGAGCGGGGCAGCCCCGAGGAGGCGAGATGTGCGGCATCGTTGGCTACGTCGGCCCGCGTGACGCTGCGCCCATCCTGCTCGACGGCCTGCGCCGGCTCGAGTACCGCGGCTACGACTCGGCCGGCATCGCACTCCTGACCGATACCGGCGACGTCTTCGTCGAGAAGCGGGCCGGCAAGCTCACCAACCTGACCGACCACCTCAACGGCAGCGCGCCGGCCGGGCACCCGGGGATCGCCCACACTCGCTGGGCGACGCACGGGCGTCCGAACGACACCAACGCCCATCCCCACACCGACTGCAGCGGGCGCCTGGCGCTCATCCACAACGGCATCATCGAGAACTACCGCGAGCTCGGTGAGCGGCTGCGCGCATCCGGACATCGGTTCGTCAGCGAGACCGATACGGAGGTGCTGGCGCACCTGATCGAGGAGAAGTACTCGGGCGACCTGGTCGAGGCCGTACGGCTGGCCCTGCGCGAGGTGCGCGGCGCATACGCCATCGGCGTGATGCACCATGACCATCCGAATCGCATCGTGGGCGCCCGGATGAACGTGCCGCTGATCGTGGGGCTCGGCAAGGGCGAGGCCTTCCTGGCCAGCGACGTCCCCGCCATCCTGGAACACACCAAGAACGTCGTCATCCTGGACGAGGGCGACATCGCCGACGTGACGCCGGAGGGCGTGCGCATCGTGTCGCTCGACGGTGACGAGGTGCAGCGCGACGTGACGCGCATCAAGTGGAACATCTCCGCCGCCGAGAAGGGCGGCTTCCCGCACTTCACCCTCAAGGAGATCTACGAGCAGCCGCACGCCATCCAGGAGGCGTTGCGCGGACGGGTGGACGAGCGCGCTACGGTGCGGCTCCTCGAGCTCGAGGCCATCGAGGAGAAGCTGCAGCGCGTCGAGCGCGTCTACGTCGTCGGCTGCGGCACGGCGGGCTACGCCGCGCAGGCCGGCGCGCACCTGATCCAGCAGTGGGCCGGGCTGCCGGCGGTGGCCCAGGTCGGCAGCGAGATGCGCTACGCGCCGCCGCCGATCGACGACACGACGCTGGTGATCAGCGTCAGCCAGTCGGGCGAGACAGCAGACACGCTGGCACCCCAGAAGCTCGCCGCCGAACGCGGCGCCACCATCGTGGTCGTCACCAACGTGGTGGGCAGCGCCATCACTCGCGAGGCCGATGCGGTCTGCTACCTGCAGGCCGGCCCCGAGATCGCCGTGGCCTCGACCAAGGCATTCGTGACCCAGGTGGTCGTTCTCGAGATGATCGCCGTGCACCTCGCTCGCCTGCGCGGCCGCATGAGCCCGCACCACGAGCGGATCATCGGCGAGGCGATGCGCGAGCTGCCGGCGCAGGCCGCCGAGGCACTGCGCAGCGCGCCGCGCATCAAGAAGCTGGCGCGCCGCATGGCGGGCGTGCGCGACGTCATGTACATCGGTCGCGGGCTCGGCCACACGGTGGCGATGGAAGGCGCGCTCAAGCTGAAGGAGCTCAGCTACGTCCACGCCGAGGGCTATGCCGCCGGCGAGCTGAAGCACGGGCCGATCGCGCTCCTCGACCCGCAGACGCCGCTGGTGGCGGTCGCGACGCGCAGCGCCACGTACGACAAGCTGGTCAGCAACGTCGCCGAGGCTCGCGCCCGCGAGGCGCCGGTGATCGCCGTGGCCAGCGAGGGTGACGAGGAGATCGGCCGCTACGCCGGCGAGGTGCTGTACGTGCCCGAGACGCTCGAGGAGGTGATGCCGGTGATCGCCATCCTGCCCCTCCAGCTGCTGGCCTACGAGGTCGCGGTGGCGCGCGGCACCGACGTCGACCAGCCGCGCAACCTGGCCAAGTCGGTCACCGTCGAGTAGCGGCGCCGGCATGACCCGCCACGAGATCGGGATCGACCTGGTCGAGATCGAGCGGATCCGCGGCGTGCTGCGACGCTATCCCGACCGCTTCCGGCGTCGCGTGCTGACCGAGCACGAGAACCGCTACTGCGGGACGCGGATCGAGTGCGTGGCCGGGCGCTGGGCCGCCAAGGAGGCGATCAGCAAGGTC
>JAICUY010000062.1 GCA_025935615.1 Steroidobacteraceae bacterium | reverse complement strand
GCGGCAAGCCCGGTCGGCCTGCCGCCCCATCGGTCCGTCGAACGAACGCTAGACCAGGCCGTTGTCCTCGAGGAACTGCTTGGCGACGTCCTCGGCGTTGTCGTGGTCGACGGCCACCGCCACGCCCATCTTGGTGAGGGCATCGGTGGTCAGCTTCTCCGACACCGCGTTGAGCGTCTCCGCAAAGTCGGATGGTGCCGCGTCGAGGAGGTCCTGGCGCACGACCGGCGCCATGTTGTCGACCGGCTGCGACTGCTTGTCGTCCTGCAGCAGGACGAGGTTGAAGCGCTCGATATCCGGCTGGGTGGTGCACAGCTCGGCGACGTCGATATTGCTCGACGTCAGCGCCGTGGCCATCGCCGCGCTGCAGGGATCGATCTTGGTGACGTTCAGCTTGGAGATATCGATCCCGTACGCGTCCTTCAGCGCCTGGCCGCAGGACGGATTGGTCGAGCACTCACGGGGAAGGCCCCACTTCAGCTGGTCCGCGACCGGACCGAGATCGCTCATGGTGGTCAGGCTGTGCTCGTCGGCGGTCTCCTGCCGGACCACGAAGCCGTTCTGGTCCTGCCCCGGCGCGATGTCGAGGACGGTCAGCCCCAGCGGCTCGAGGGCCGTCTTCAGGTTGGCTGCCGTTTCGTCCGCGTCGCCGGTCGCTTCGGCCTTCAGCTCGCGTGCCTCACTGCCGATGTACTCCGGCATGAGGTTGAGCTCTCCTGACTTGAGTGCCTCGTTGGTCGCCTGGCGCGCACCGATGTTCAGCTTGCGCTCCACGCTGTAGCCATGTGCCTCGAGGGCCTGGGCGTAGATCTCGGCCACCAGCGCCGACTCGTAGAAGTCGGCCGAGCCGACCACGACCTTCGGCTTCTGCTCGTTGCTCGCCGGCGCGCTGCCGCCCGGCGATGCGGTGCTGCCGCCCCCTCCCGTCGTGCAGGCGCTGATGACCAGCGCCAGCATCGACGCCCCGAGGGCGAGCGTGCGGTACATCCGCATTGGGTCCTCCTATCAGATGCGTCCCACGCCGCGGACGCGGCGCGACGACCGAGTCTATCAGTCGAACTGTGTAGCGCTGATAACGGGTATCGGTTCAGACGGCGGTTACGCCGGCGGACGAGGCGCCTGGCCGGCGACCTCGTACGCGCGGTCACCCGTCGAACGCAGGCCGGGCGAGACCGATGCGCGCTGAAGCGCGGCGAAACCGAGCTCGGTCAGGATGGCGAGCAGCGCGACCAGCACCGCGCCGGTGATCAGCTGACCGTCGTCGTGCTGGCTGATGCCGTCGAGGATGTAGCGGCCCAGGCCGCCGATCCCCAGCACCGCGCCCAGCGTTGCGGTGGCCACGACCTGGACCGCCGATGTTCGGATGCCGGCCAGGATGACCGGCGTGGCCAGCGGCAGCTCGACCCGGGTCAGCACCTGGGTCTCGCGCATTCCCATGCCGCGCGCCGCCTCGATCAGATCGCGGTCGACCTCGCGGATGCCGACGTGGCAGTTGGTGATGATCGGCGGCAGCGCCAGCGCGAAGAGCGCGATCAGGCTCGGCGGCAGTCCGAGCGGAATATCGGTGCCGGCGGTGAGCGGCAGGGTCAGCGGCAGGATGATGCCCAGGATGCCGAGCGACGGCAGTGCCCGGCCGATATTGCCGAGCGAGACGGCCAGCAGCGCGCCTTTCCCGGTGTGACCGATGAACAGGCCCACCGGCAGGGCCACCACGATCGCGACCAGCAGCGGGATGCCGGAGATGAGGAGGTGTTCGCCGACGCGGACCGGAATGCCGGTGTCGCCAGTCCAGTGCGACGCATCGGTCAACCAGGCCAGGAAGGACGACAGCAGGTCCATCAGGCGGCGCCGCTTGCCCGCGCCCACGGGGTCAGGGCGCGCTGAATGCCCAGCAGCGCCACGTCGGCGGCCAGCGCGAGCACGATCGACAGGCCGGCGCCGATGTAGATGGGAGTCGGGAAGAAGTCGCGGATGCCGACGACCACGATGAAGTAGCCGAGGCCGCCCTGCCCGATCAGCGACGTCACCGTCACCAGGCCCACGGTGGTCACCGTCGCGATGCGCAGCCCTGCCACGATGACCGGTACGGCCAGCGGCAGCTCGATCCGCCGCAGCCGCTCGAGCGGAGTGAATCCCATGCCAATGGCGGCCTCCGTCACGTCGGCGGGTACCGACTCGAGGCCGGCGACGATGTTGCGCACCAGGATCAGCACGGTGTAGCTGACGAGGGCGATCTCGGCGGACAGCAGCGACAGGCCGGTGATCGGGATCAGCAGCGCGAACAGCGCGAGGCTGGGAATGGTGTAGAGCACGCCCGACACGGCCAGGATGGGCCCGTACAGGCGTCGCGAGCGACGGATCGCGAGCGCCAGGGCGAAGGAAATGAGGAAGCCGACGACCACGGCAATGCCGGTCATCACCAGGTGCTCGCCGAGTCGCCTGGCGATCTCGTCGAGGTTGCGGGCGACCCAGTCGAAGTCGATGAGCGGCTCGTCAGGCGTCATCGGGTGCCCGCCGCATCAGCTGGGCGATCTGGTCGACACTGATAAGCCCAATGACCTGGTCGTGCTCGTCGACCACGGCGCCGAGCTGCACGCTCGAGCCGAGCATGGCCGACAGGGCGTCGCGCAGGGTCGACTCCGGCATGAGCAGGGGGGCGCCAGGCATGGCCAGATCCTCAGGCAGGCGGCCGTCGCGGACCTCACCGTCGCCGAGCTGGCCGGCCTCGATCCAACCCACGGGCCGGTTCCTGGCGTCGACCAGGAGGGCGTAGTCGACCTCGGCGGCGTCGAGACGGCGCTGAACCTCGGCCGCCGTCTCGCCGCTCCTTGCCAGGACCGGCTCGAGCAGGGGCAGATCGCGGACGCGGCCGAGCGACAGGCGCTTGAGGCCACGGTCGGCGCCGACGAAGTGCTCGACGAACTCGCTGGCGGGCTGCGCCAGGATGGCCTCCGGCGTGTCGTACTGGGCCAGCACGCCGCCGACCTGCAGGATGGCGATCTGGTCCGCCATCTTGATCGCCTCGTCGACGTCGTGCGTGACGAAGACGATCGTCTTGCGCACCCGCGCCTGAAGGCGCAGGAACTCGTTCTGCAGCCGGTCGCGGCGGATAGGGTCGACCGCGCCGAACGGCTCGTCCATGAGCATGACCGGTGGATCGGCCGCCAGGGCGCGGGCCACGCCGATCCGCTGCCGCTCGCCGCCCGATAGCTCGGCGGGGTAACGGTCGCGGTACGCGGCGGGCTCGAGGCCGACGAGGTCGAGCAGCTCGTCGACGCGGGCGCGGATGCGCGGCGCCGGCCACCGCAGGAGCGTCGGGACCACCGCAGTGTTGTCCGCCACCGTCAGGTGCGGGAAGAGGCCGACCTGCTGGATCACGTAGCCGATCCTTCGTCGAAGCTCGACCGCCGGCAGGCCGGCCACGTCCTCACCGTCGATCAGCACCCGCCCGCCGGTCGGCTCGACGAGGCGGTTGATCATCTTCATGGTGGTCGTCTTGCCGCATCCCGACGGGCCGACCAGCACGCAGATCTCGCCTGCCGGAATGGTGAGCGACAGGTTGTTGACGGCGGGCGGGGTCGAGGAGGGACCGTAGCGCTTGGTAAGGTGCTCGAGCTCGACGACCGCGCCGGAACGTGTCCCGGGATCGTCGTCGGGAGAGCTCGAGAGCGCTGGTTCGGCCGTCACCGCTGCATGATACGGAGCGCACCTAGACTGGCCGGATGGCCGCCCCGCCCGCCCGCTCGCATCCGACGCTGCGCTGGATCCTGCTCGTCGCGCTTGGCTGTGTCGCGGCGGTCACGGTCCTGGCGCTGCTGATCGAGACCGGCCTGACCCGCGCGGTGGACGTCTCAATCATCGAAGCGGTGCGCAGCGACCAGCTGCAGGCGCCGCTGGCGTTCCTCGAACGGCTGACCACAGCCGGCTCGACGCCGTGGATCGTCGCCATGGCGCTGGTCGTGCTGCTGATCGAGATGGCGGCGCATCGGCCCTGGCTGGGGATCGCGGCGGCGGGCACGATCGGCCTGGCCTCGCTGATCAATGCGACGGTCAAGCTCGGCGTCGGCCGCGCGCGACCCGATCTGCTGCCGCCGCTCGTCACCGAGCGCGGCTACAGCTTTCCCTCAGGGCACTCCGCGTTGTCGACGGTCGCCTACGGAATCCTCGCCGTGCTGGTGATCCACAGCGACCTGCCGCGGGCGCTGAAAGCGGTGATCGTGGCAGCGCTCGTCGGTCTGGTCGGCCTGGTCGGGCTGTCGCGGGTCTACCTGGGCGTCCACTATCCGAGCGACGTGCTCGGCGGCTGGCTCATCGGAACGGCGATCGTGCTGCTGTTCGAGGCGCTGGTGCGCTCGCGCCTCTCCCCGCGGATCAGCCGTGAGGCGCGGACGGCGCCAGGCGGGGAAGTGGCTGCCGTGGATCCAGCAGCGCAACGATCCGATCCACCTGGGCCGGCGTGAGCACCTCGTCGCGGGTGATGCGCCCGGCGAGGCGGCTGAAATCCTCATGGACGTGGACGCCAGGGCGTTCCAGCGGCTCCCAGGCGACCTCGATGTCGGGCGTGATCAGCAGGACTGGTTCGACCGCGCTGGGCAGCGCTGCCCGGTCGAGGTGCAGCTCCAGCCGATGCCCGGCCAGCCGTGCCGCCGTCACCGGCTCGGCACCCCACGGCACCCAGGATTCGGTCGAACGGTTCCAGCGATACCAGTGGCCGTTGCGCTTGCGATAGCGCCCCGCCTCTTGGGCGGTGCTGATGGTCCAGGTGCCTCCCGGCCCGACCACGACCGATTCCAGCCGCTCACCGCCGACCGCCACCCGGCGCAGGTAGTGGTAGCCGTCGTCGAGGTGCGGCGCCAGCCCTGCCGCGACATGGTCGGGAGCAAGCCCGGCGAGACTCGGAAGGCCGAGGCGGAATCCGCGAGAGACGGGTTGGTGGACGATCATGGCGCGCGCATCGGTCTGGTGTGGTTGAGAGCCCGGGCGGGCCGGCATCGAGGAGTCTACCCAGCCGGCGGAGAGAACGGAAGGGACTGTTAGGATGGCCCGAATGGACGATCCGCAGCTCCCCGGTCGCGAGCTCGAGTCGGCGGTTCGCACGCTGCTCGAGGAGATCGGCGAGGACCCCGATCGCGACGGGCTGATGCGTACCCCGGGCCGGGTGCGGCGCATGTATGACGAGCTGACGTCGGGCTATCGGACCGATGCGCAGGCGCTCATCAACGGTGCCTGCTTCGAGGTCGACTACGACGAGATGGTGGTCGTCCGCGATATCGAGTTCTTCTCCCTGTGCGAGCACCACCTGCTGCCGTTCTATGGCCGCATGCACGTCGGCTACCTGCCGCGCGGCCGGGTCATCGGCCTGTCGAAGATCCCGCGCGTGGTCGACATGTACGCGCGCCGGCTGCAGGTCCAGGAACGGATGACCCAGCAGGTCGCCGCGTTCCTGATGGAGCAGCTCAACCCGAAGGGCGTCGGCTGCGTGGCCGAGGCCTCGCACCTGTGCACCATGATGCGCGGGGTGCGAAAGGAGCAGGCCCGCATGGTCACCTCGGCCATGCTCGGTCGCTTTCGTCAGGACGAGAAGACGCGCACCGAGTTCCTGACCCTGATCGGGCACTCGTGACCTGATGCGATTGACCGATGCGGCGCTGCGCGCCGGCCTGGCCGATCTTCCGTCGTGGGAGCAGTCAGGCAATGCAATCCGCCGCACCTTCAAGTTCCGCGACTTCGCCGCGGCGATCGCCTTCGTCGATCGCGTGGCCGAGGCGGCCGAGGCGGCCAACCATCACCCCGACATCGACATCCGCTGGAACCGCGTGACCCTGTCACTGTCGACCCACAGCGAGGGCGGCCTGACCGATAAAGATCTCGCCCTCGCCCGCAGCATCGACGGGTTATGACGCGAACTCTTCAGCCGACGTCCAGCACCGCCGCAATCCCACGGTGGTCCGAGGGGTACAGCACCTCGGCGCCGGATGATCGGTCGAAGGCGGTCGAGGCACTGAGCACGCGGATGGCACCGGCCACCCAGACGTAGTCGATGCACGACGGCGGCCGGACCGCCACGTCGGCCGGCGTGACGGGCGTCGGATACGTCCACTCCGGCTCGGTGCCGTTCGCCAGCAGGAACGCCGAACGGAAGCCGGCGGTGATCATCCGCTCGCTGGCCGCCTCATCCGGTGTCGCGTTGAAATCGCCACACACGATCGTCGCCGCTGCCGGCACGCATTCGCCGAGCAAATCCAGCAACGCGTTTACCTGTCGCCAGCGGACATCGGGCTCGTCGGGAACCCAGTGCAGGTGCGTCGACACGAGCCGCAGCATGGCGTCCGCACCTGGCACGTCGGCCACCAGCGCGGAACGGCCGTCACCGAGCTCGAGCCGCGACCCCTCGTCCGGAATCGGCTCGGCGAAGGCGGACCGTCGCACGAGCAGCGAAGTGCCGCTGCCCGCCTCGTCCTCGTGGGCGCGATAGATAACGTACGGATCGGTCGAGGCGTCGTCGATGAGCTGGTCCTGGCCGGCGTCGTACTCGACTTCCTGCATTGCCATGACGTCAGGCGCCAGCTCGACGAACTCGTCGCGCAGCAGAACGCTGCGCTCCGGCCAGCGATCGGCGGTGCCCAGAATGTTGAGCGTGGCAACGGTCAGGCGCATGTGCGGCGCCTCCCGCGAGAAGCGTGCCGGATAGAATCGGGCTCGCCCATGACCGATGACCAGCGCTCCGTGCCGATCCGCGTCCTGATTGCGAAGCCGGGCCTCGACGGCCACGACCGTGGCGCCAAGGTGCTCGCCCGCGGCCTGCGCGACGAAGGGTTCGAGGTGATCTACACCGGCTTGCGCCAGACGCCAGAGATGGTGGCCGATGCCGCCGAGCAGGAGGACGTCGACGTCGTCGGACTGTCGATCCTGTCCGGCGCCCACATGACGCTGCTGCCGAGGATCGTGGAGCTCGTTCGCGAGCGCGGCATGGACGATGTGCTGATCGCGGCGGGCGGCATCATCCCCGATGCCGACATCACGCGCCTCAAGGAGACCGGGATCGCCGAGGTGTTCGGGCCCGGGACCAGCATCGGCCAGATCGCGCGCTACTTCCGCGAGCACGCGCGCCAACGGGCGTGAGCGATCTCGCGGCCCTGCTGGACGCCGCGCAGACCGGCGAGCGTCGGCCATTGGCGCGCCTGTTGACGGCCATCGAGTCTCGCTCGCCTGATGTCAGACCGATGCTGCCGCAGCTCTTCGCCGCCGGTCACGGCGCCCACCTGGTGGGCATCACCGGTCCGCCGGGAAGCGGGAAGTCGACCCTCGTCAGCGCGCTGATCGCCGAATTTCGGCGGCGCGGCCGCCGCGTGGGTGTGCTGGCCGTCGATCCGTCGTCGCCCTACACCCGCGGCGCGATCCTCGGCGACCGGATCCGGATGATGGAGCACGCCGCCGACCGCGACGTGTTCATGCGCTCGATGGCCGCGCGGGGCGAGCTGGGCGGGCTGGCCGCCACGACCTGGATCGCCGCCGCAGCCCTCGACGCGGCCGGCTACGACCCGATCCTGGTCGAGACGGTCGGCGCCGGCCAGTCCGAGGTGGAGATCGCGCGGCTGGCCGAGACGACGGTCGTGGTCGAAGTGCCGGAGATGGGCGACGAGGTGCAGGCCATCAAGGCCGGGCTGCTGGAGGTCGCCGACGTCATCGCCGTCAACAAAGGCGACCGCCCCGGTGCTCCCCGAGCTGCGCGGCAGCTGCGCGCCATGATGTCCGGCGCCGGCGGTCGCTTCGCGCGCAAGCCGCCGCCCATCGTGATCACCACCGCCACCAGCGGCGAGGGCGTTGCCGAGCTGGCCGACGCCATCGACGCACACCGCTCGACGGCCCGGTCCCCGACGCAGAGCCGCGAGCGGGCGCGGAACCAGGTGGCGCGGGCGCTGGCCGACCTGGCGCTCCAGCGCGCCGCGTCAGCGGAGGGGTGGGACGCGACGCTCGATGCGGTCGCCTCCCGCGAGCTCGACCCGGTGACGGCTGCCGAGCGCCTGTTCGATGGCGCGATGTGACAATTTCCTGCCGTGGCGGAGTTAGGCCGCGGTGACGGCTCCCGCGCGGATGTCGACGCGACGCCGCAAGGGTGAACCGGGCTTCGTCGGTGGTCCGACGGCGGCTTGACCGTGCCTAACTCCGCGCTGAGCGGAATCTGTCAACGAATGCGCCCGCGCGACGGCATAAGCCCCGCAAGACAGGAATCCGGCAAAGATCCACGCGTCCGACGCGACGCGAAGGCACCGCGCAGGCCCTGCTACCCTTCGGCGCAATGAGCATCGAACGCATCTACGTCATCGGCGCGGGGCTTATGGGGCACGGCATCGCCCAGGTGAGCGCCGCGGCCGGAAAGCAGGTCACGCTCGCCGATCGGACGCAGGAGCTGGCCGACAAGGGCAAGGCCCGCATCGGTTCCAACCTGAAGCGCCAGGTCGACAAGGGGAAGCTGGAGCAGGCGACCGCCGACCAGATCCTGGAGCGCATCACAACCGCCATGGGCACGTCCGGGGCGCCTGCCCACGACCTGATCGTCGAGGCGGTCTTCGAGGACGAGGCGCTCAAGCGCGAGACGTGGACCGCGCTCAGCGAGACGGCCGACGCTGGCACGATCTTCGCCAGCAACACCAGCAGTATCAGCATCACCAGCCTGGCGACGGCCACCGACCGGCCGAACCGGTTCATCGGCCTGCACTTCTTCTCGCCGGTGCCGGTCATGAAGCTGATCGAGATCATCCGCGGCCTAGAGACCAGCGATGCGACGTACGCGGCCTGCAGCGCCTTCGCCGCCGAGCTGGGCAAGACGGTGATCGAGTCGCGCGACATGCCGGGCTTCCTGGTGAACCGCATGCTCGGCCCCTTCATCAACGAGGCCGTCTTCGCCCTCATGGAGAGCACCGGCAGCGCCGAGGACATCGACACCGGTGCGAGGCTCGGCCTCAACCATCCGATGGGTCCGCTGGAGCTGTCGGACTTCATCGGCAACGACGTGATGCTGGGCGTGATGGACGTCCTGTACCGCGGCTTCGGCGACCCGAAGTTCCGCGCGGCGCCGTTGCTGCGGACGATGGTTGCCGCCGGGCACCTCGGGCGGAAGGCGGGACGAGGCTTCTACCGCTACGACGAGCAGGGGAACAAGATCGGCTCATGACGCCGACGCCCGCGGCCGCGCGCGACCCCTTTGCCCTCTCGGCCGAGGAACGCAGCGTCCGCGACACCGTCCGCGAGTTTGCGCAGCGGGAGATCGCGCCGGGGGCCGCCGGGCGCGACGCCGAGGAACGCTACGACCGCGCACTGTTCGATCGCGCCGGCGAGCTGGGCATCACCGGCCTGCCCTATCCCGAGGAGCTGGGTGGCGCCGGGATGGGCACGTTCGCCTGGGTCCTTGCCTGCGAGGAAGTCGCCGCGGCCGACATGGGCATGGCGGTATCGCTGTCGGTCCACGTCCTGAGCCAGCTGTGTATCTTCTCGAGCGGGACCGATGCGCAGCGCCAGCGCCTCCTGCCGCCGATGACCGCCGGCCGCCACCTGGGCGCCTTCGCCCTGACCGAGCCACAGGCCGGGTCCGATGCGTCCGCCATCTCGCTGGCCGCTCGTCGCGAGGGGGACGAGTACCGTCTCAACGGCAACAAGATCTGGATCAGCAACGCCGGCCAGGCCGACGTCTACGTCGTGTTCGGGACGGTCGACCGCGCTCGCGGCCGCGACGGAATCACCGCCTTCGTGGTCGAGCGCGATACGCCCGGCTTCCGGCTCGGCGCTCGCGAGCACAAGATGGGGATCCGGGGTACGACCGCCGCCGAGCTCGTCTTCGAGGAGGCCCGCGTGCCGGTCGAGAACCGGCTCGGCGAGGAGGGCGACGGGCTGAAGGTCGCGCTCGGCGCGCTCGGCTCGGGGCGCATCGGCATCGCGGCAGCGTGTGTCGGCCTGGCGCGCGCGGCGCTCGAGCACGCTGCCCGCTACGCGACCGAGCGCAGCCAGTTCGGGCGGCCGATCGCGCAGCAGGAGATGATCCAGGCCATGCTGGCCGACATGGCCACCGCGGTCGAGGCCGCCCGGCTGCTCACCTGGCGCGCGGCGCGGCTGCGCGACGCCGGCCAGCCGATCAACGCCGCCTCGAGCATGGCAAAGATGTTCGCCAGCGACGCCGCCATGCGGGTCACGACCGATGCGGTCCAGATCTACGGCGGCGCGGGCTACAGTCGCGAGAACCCGGTCGAGCGCTTCATGCGCGACGCCAAGGGCGCGCAGATCTACGAAGGCACCAACCAGATCCATCGCCTGATCATTGCCCAGCAGCTGCTGGACGCCGTACCGCGCGGAGGCTGACCGATGCCGCACCCCGCCCAGGTCGCGCCATTCGAGCCACTCGATCTGCCGGCCGGGGAGCGGGCTGCCAACCTCCTGGAGCTTGTGCACCGCACCGTCGAGCGCCAGCCGGACCGCGAGGCCCTGCGCTGGAAGCTTCCCAAGTCACGCCGCATGGCCGGCGGCGCTGCCGACGAAGAGCAGCCGGGATGGACGAGCACCAGCTACCGCCAGACGTGGGAGTGGATCCGCGACACGGCGCTCGGGATGCAGCAGCTCGGAATCGGCGCGGGAGATCGGGTCTGCATCCTGAGCCGGACGCGGCCGCACTGGCTGGTCGGGGATCTGGCGACGATGTCGCTCGGGGCGGTGTCGTGCCCGATCTACCCCTCGTCCGAGGCCAACCAGGCGGCGTTCATCATCAACAACGTGGGGGCGAAGCTCATCTTCGTCGAGAACGCCCAGCAGGCGGCCAAGGTCGCATCGGTCCGAGAGGAGTGTCCGACGCTGGAGCAGGTGGTCGTCATCGAGACGCGCGGGAAGACGCCGGAGGGAACCATCACGCTCGACGACCTGTTCGACCTGGCACCGCCCGATCCCGGCCACCGTCGGCTGTGGGAGGAGGGCTGGCAGCGCCTCACGCGGGACTCGGTGGCGACCATCATCCACACCTCCGGAACCACCGGGAACCCGAAGGGCGCCGTCATCACGCACGGCAACCTCGTCTTCAACTACGAGGCGGTCATCCAGTGCGTCGACTTCACGCCGGACGACGTCTTCCTCTCCTGGCTGCCGCTGTCGCACATCTACGAACGCGTGG
>JAICUY010000006.1 GCA_025935615.1 Steroidobacteraceae bacterium | reverse complement strand
GACGATCGGCTCGGGACCGGCGCGGCTGACTCCCTGCTGGGAGACGGCGAAGACGAGCGCGAGAGTGACGGCGGTGATCGAGACGCGGACGGCGGCTCGATTCTTGCTCAGCAGCTTGCCAAGCGATTCGAACGGGGCGCGGTAGGCCGCGCGGGCGTTACGGATCGAATGCAATAGACACGGACTCCTGCGGGACTGACTTCCCAACTGGGCACCGGGAAGCCGCAATGGCAGCGGGCAGTATAGCCGCATGCTTACCTGCCGTGTCAGCCATGCCGTGCCATCCGGCGTGCCACGAGCGTCACATGGAATGTCGCCCCGCCGTATGACGTCGCCAGTCCGCGCGATTCGAGCAGCGTCAGCGCCGATGCCAGCGAGCCAGTCGGCAGCTGGGTTCGGCTCATCAATTCTTCGATCGAGCCGCTCCGTTTGATCAGGGCGTGGAGCACAGCCGCCTCGGCATCCGAGAGGCTGCTCACCGCGATCGACTCGTCGCCGGCGCGTCGCGCACCGAGGTGCTGCAGCAGCCCTGCCGGGGAGGTCACGATCGTCGCCTGCTGGTCGGCGATGAGCCGGTTGCAGCCGCGGGAGGCGACCGCGTCGATAGGCCCCGGAACGGCGTACAGCTCCTTGTCGTACTCGATGGCCGCACTCGCCGTCAGGAGCGCACCCGAGCGATCCGGCGCCTCGACCACCACCACGGCCATGCTCAGTCCGGCAATGATCCGGTTGCGACGCGCGAAGTCGGGCCGCCCGACCACCTGCCCGGGCGCGAGCTCGGAGAGCAGCGCTCCACCGGTGGCGACCAGCTGGTCGGCGAGGAGGCGGTGGCGCGGTGGATAGATCCGGCTGATGGGTGACGGCAGCACCGCCACGCTGTGGCCACCGGCGCGGATCGCGGATGCGTGCGCCTCCCCGTCGATGCCGATGGCGAGTCCCGAGACCACGGTGACGCCCGCAGCTCCGAGCTCATGCCCGATGGCAGTGGCGCACGACCGGCCGTAGCCGGTCGCCTGTCGGGTACCGACGACCGCAACGCTCGGTGCGTCAAGCGCTGCGAGATCTCCCCGCACGTAGAGCACCGGTGGCCGGACGTTGAGTCGGCCGAGCGCCGCCGGGTAGTCGGCGTCGAGTGCGATCATCGGCCTGCCCCCAACACGACCGATTGCCTCGGTGAGCCGGTGCGCCGCCGCCGCAGCCCCCTCGTGCTGCAGGCGTCGCAGGGCGAGTGGCGCTTCCTCGGGAATGCGGACGAGATCGTCGAGCAGTCGCGGGCCGGCGGCCCATGCCGCCTCGGCGGTTCCATAGCGACGCAGGAGCCGCGCAAAACCGACCGGTCCCACGCCGGGGAGTTGGGACAGGGTCATCCAGAACGGCCGGTCGCGGAGCGGGTCGATCGCCGCCAGGTCCAGTTCGTTCCATCCCGGTCTGGCAGCGACCGGCATGCGGTCCTCCCCGGTGGCACCTTCGGCCGGCTCCCGCCGCGAGCCCACGCCGATCATGGACTCACCTCCACCGGACGATAGATGAGCGCTTCGTTGACATCGTCTCTGGTGACCGTCTCGCGCCCGCTCAGGTCGGCGATGGTGCGAGCGATGCGTGCGGTGCGTTGCGTCCGGCGCGGCGACAGGCGGAACGTGTCCGCGGCATGCTCCAAGGCGGCCAAAGCGCCCCGGGCGAAGCTCGAATGCTCGAGGACGGCAGCGGCTGGCAGCTCCGCGTTCGAGACTCCCTGCCGATCGCGCTGCGCGTCCCACGCCGCCGCGATCCGCCGTGCCACCGCCCCGCTCGGCTCGCTGCCGTCGCTGGGAAGGCCGCGCGACGGCTCGACCATCTCGACCCACAGGTCGATGCGGTCGCGCATCGGGCCAGACAGGCGGCGCGCGTAGCGACGCACGACAGCGTCGTCACAGGCGCAGGCTCGGCTGCTCGAGCTGCGCCAGCCGCAGGGGCATGGGTTGAAGGCGAGAAGCAGGCTGAAGCGGGCGGGAAGATCGAGTGCGCCGTCGACGCGAGCGATCGACACGATCCCCGCCTCCAGCGGCTGGCGCAGAGCGTCGAGCGCGTCTCCGCGAAACTGGAGCGCTTCGTCCAGGAGCAGGATGCCGCGATGCGCGAGTGAGGCCTCCCCGGGGCGAACTCGTGGACCGCCACCCACCAGCGCCTGGGTCGAGATGGTGTGATGCGGCGCACGGAAGGGTCGCTGACGCACGATGGGCCTGCGGCGGTCGACCAGCCCCGCCACCGAGTAGATGCGGCTGACCTCGATCGCCTCGCCGTCATCGAGTGGCGGAAGCAGCCCCTCGGCACAATGGAGAAGCAGTGTCTTGCCGACGCCAGGCGGACCGAAGACGCCGAGGTTGTGACCGCCCGCGACCGCGATCTCCAGCGCGCGGCGCGCCAGCGGCTGTCCGATGAGGTCGGCGAGGTCCGGCTCGCGGCGCTCGGCCGAGGCTGCCGGGAGTGGCGTCGGTTCGGCCAGCGGAAGGACGCTCACGCTGGCAAGGTGCGCGACGGCCTGTCCCAATGACCGCGCTGCGTGGACCGCGATGCCTCGCACCGCGGCCGCCTCCGCCTGGCTCTCGGGCGCGACGATGACGGCGGGTACTCCGGCCGCGCGCACCGCTGCCACCAACGCCATGGCACCCGGCACCGGTCGCAGCGTTCCGTCGAGCGCCAGCTCCCCGATGAGCGCCGTGTCGCTCCGCCAGCCGACTCGCAGCTGTCCGGATGCGGCCAGCACGCCGACCGCGATCGCCAGGTCGTAGCCGGTCCCTTCCTTGGGAAGGTCGGCCGGTGCGAGATTGACCGTGATCCGCCGCGCGGGCACTTCGAATCCGCTGTTGCGAATGGCGCTGCGGACGCGTTCCCGGGCTTCCTGCACCGCGCTGCCCGCCAGTCCGACGATGGTCAGGCCCGGCAGCCCGAAGGCGACATCGACCTCGACCCGCACCGGTACGCCGTCGACGCCGAGGATCGACGCACTGAGCGTATCGGCCAGCATGCGAGCACCTCGCCGGGAGGGGCAGGAAACGAAAGAAAGTGCCGGCCGCGCGCCTGCTCGCCTCCCAAACTCCAGCGCCGACCGGCATCGGTCAGCCTACGGATGGGCGCTTACTGCGCCATTACCGGCGGCTTATCGGACACTGCATGCGCCGGCGATCGAAGAGCCGAACGTGTCAGCGGGCGGCGGCAGGCTCGGCGGCCAGCTCGGTGTCCAGTGCGCGGGCGAACTCGATCACACTGCGTCCGAGCGGGCTGTCGGGACGCGACGACATGAACGGTTCGCCGGAGTTGAGGGCGCTGATCGCGCCGCGGTACTCGTTGATGATCTGGTAGTCGATCTGGCGGCCCAGCGCCGACTCGGCGTTATTGACGTTGATGCCGGTGTACGCATTCGAGCGATTCAGGACGAGCTGGACCTTGCTCCGCTCGTAGCCCAGGCTGGCCATCGTCTCCAGCACGAGCCGAACGTTCTTCAGGCATGACAGGTCCGCGGTCATGACCACGAAGATCACATCGGCCTCGTCGAACAGCTGCAGGTTGAAGTCGTCGATGCTCTTGGCCATGTCGACCAGGGTGTAGTCGTACAGCCGGCGCGACAGGTTGAGGACGTTCGAGAACGCCTCCGGATGCATCCGCTGGCGCTCGACCACGATGTCGGCGGCCTCCGGGGACGGCGGCGCCAGCAGCAGCTCGATGCCGGTGTGGTGGCGCACCATCAGCTTGTGGAGCAGGTCGCTGTCGAGGTCCGGCTCGCCGATGGCGTTGACGATCGACGCGGTGTCGAGGCCCAGATCGAGGAAGACGCGCATGTCGCCGAACTGCAGGTTCGCGTCGATGAGCCCCGTGCGGCGCTTGAGGTCCCGCGTCAGTGCGATGGCGGTGTTGATGGCGATGGTGGTCGTGCCCACCCCGCCCTTGGCGCCGTAGAAGACGCACAGCCGGCCGAGCGTCGACTGCTCCTGAGCGGCCGCATCCTCGCCGCCGCCCCGTGCCAGCAGCGCCTTGATGCGAGCCATGAGCTCGAGCGGGTGGAAGGGCTTGACGATGTCGTCGTCGGCACCGGCCCGCAGGCCCTTGACGCGCTCGCCGACATCGGCCTCCGAGGTCAGCATGATGATCGGAACCCGACGGCCCTGCTCGGCCATCCGGATCTGCTGGGTGGCCGCGTAGCCGTCCAGCTTGGGCATGGCCACGTCCATCAGGATCAGGTCCGGCTCGGCGTTCTTGGCCATCTCGACGCCCGAGGCGCCGTCGGACGCCACCAGCACCTCGAAGCCTTCCTGCTTGAGCGTGAAGACGAGGACGCGCTGGATGTTCAGGTCGTCGTCGACGACCAGGACCTTGGTGGCAGCCATGCAAGTCCTCTAGAAGACCGATGCGGACGCGCCGGAGTGGTGACCGCAATCACCGGTGGAACGGCCGCGATTATAGATGCTGGCCCAGGAAGGAGAGCACCCGCCGTTCGTACTCCGGACCTGCGACCCAGCGGGCGGTCGAATGTTCGGCACCCTCGACCACGAACAGCTCCTTCGGCTCCCGGGCGGCCTGGTAGAGCCGCAACGATTCGGTGTAGTCGATGAGCCGATCCTCCTTCGGCGCGATGAGCAGCAGGCCGCGCGGCGCGATTGCGGCGACGCGATTGAGCGGCGACAGCAGCCGCGCCCGAGCGCGAATGCTTGCCGCCAGCAGAATGATCCGGGACCCGAGCCCAGCCAGCGGATACCCCTCGCCCCGCATCCGGTTGGCGACCGGGTTGCGCAGGTCGGCGTACGCCGCATCGGCCACGACCGCTGCCACCGGGAGGTCGGGGGCAGCCAGCAGCGCAACCGATGCGCCCATCGACACGCCGAGCAACGCGATCGGGCCGAGCCCGCGATCGAGCAGGAAGCGCACGGCGGCGGCCACGTCGCGCCGTTCGCGGGCGCCGAGCGTTATGGGAGACGGGTCGCTGGCGCCGTGGCCGCGGAAGTCGAACTGCAGGACGTGGTACGTGGGCTGGAGCCAGGGCACGAACGCCGCCAGTTCCCCCAGGCGATGGCCGCTGAAGCCGTGCATCACGATCACGGCGGCGCGGGTCTCACGTCCGGCCGGGATGAGCCAACCGGACAGCGTCACGCCGTCATCGGTCGTGAAGCGCACGTCCTCGTAACGGAGGCCGACCTCGGCAGGCGTCGCCGCCATTCCCTCGCCCGCCTCGAGCGGGCGAGCGTCAGGATGCACCAGCCGACGCGAGCCGGCGATGGAGACGTAGCCCAGGTAGCCGGCGGCCACCGCGCCGACGATGCGGCCCAGCCAGGCGATCAGCCCCCGAGACGTCGGTCCCCGATGCGCGACCGCCACCTACCCCTGGCTGCTCGGGTTGCCGCCGCCCGAACTGCCGCCGCCATCTGCCTCGCCGAGGACGCGGGCGGCCTGCATGGCGCCGCTGATCGGGCGGGTCAGCTCGGCGAGCTCCATCGGCACGATCCACTTGGTGGAGCTGCCCGCGGCCAGGGCCTTGAGCGCATCGAGGTACTGCAGCGCCATCGTCTTCTCGTCGATCCCGCGCGCGGCGCCGAAGATGGTCTGCAGCGCGTTCGCGTAACCCTCCGCCTGGAGGATCTGCGACTGTCGATTGCCCTCGGCGCGCAGGATGGCCGATTGCTTGTCGCCCTCGGCGACATTGATGGTCGACTGTCGTGCGCCCTCGGACTCGGTGATGACCGCGCGCCGATTGCGCTCGGCGCTCATCTGGCGGTTCATCGCCTCCTGGATGTCGCGCGGCGGGACGATCTCGCGGATCTCGACGCTCGTGATCTTCACTCCCCAGCGGTGCGTCACCTCATCGAGCTTGGTGCGCAGCACGTTATTGATCTCTTCTCGCTTGGCGAGGACGTCGTCGAGGGGGATGTCGCCGATCACGGCACGCAGGGTGGTGGCGGCCAGAGCCTGCGACGCACCGGTGAAATCGGTCACCGCCAGCACCGTCTCCTGTGGATCGAAGACCTTGGAGTAGACCAGGAAGTCGATGTTGATCGGCGCGTTGTCCTTGGTGATGCAGGTCTGCTGCGGCACCTCCAGGAAGCGTTCGCGCAGGTCGACCTTGACCGCCTGCTGGATGAACGGGATCAGGAAGATGATGCCTGGACCACGCGCGCCCTGGATGCGCCCCAACAGGAAGACGACCAGGCGCTCGTACTCGCGCACGATGTGCACGACGCTGCTGATGAGCACCAGCAGGATCGCCAGGCCGATGACCAGGATGATCAGACCAACGGCGTCGTCAGGCATGGCTCGGGTTCTCCTCCGTAGTGGCGGGCTCGCCGCTGCCGGCGGGCTCGACGATGAGCTCCAGTCCCTCGACCCCCACCACCCGGACGGGTGTCCCCGGGTGGATGTCACCCGATCGAGCACGAGCCGACCAGGCTTCGCCGGCAGCATAGGCGATCCCGGTCGGAGCCAACAGCGTCTGCGCCGTGCCGATGCTGCCCAGCACCGCGGCCATCGGCGAGGTCGGACTCAGGCGGCGGCGCATCTGGAGCAGCGCGCGAATGAAGACGTAGAAGTAGACGAGGCTGACCAGCACCGCACCGATGATGAGGATCGGGTGCACGCTAACCTCGATCGACTGTGGCTCGGCCGGCGACACGTTGGTGTACAGGGCGAAGGCGCCCAGCACGAAGGCCACGATCCCGGCGATGGTCAGCAGCCCGTAGCTGGTGACGTTCAGCTCGAGCACGAACAGGCCGATCCCCAGCAGGATCAGCAGCAGGCCGCCCACGTTGAGCGGCAGGCTGTTGGAGCCGATGAAGGCCAGCAGGATGGCGATCGCCCCCAGCGTCCCGGACAGGAAGTTCGGATGGAACAGCTCTGCCAGCAGGCCGTAGAACCCGATCGTGAACAGGATGAAGGCGATGTTCGGGTTGGACAGCAGGTGCAGGAACGATTGCGCGAAGTTCATGTTGGCATCGTCGATCGGCAGGCCGCTCAGCTTGGGCAACGGCTGATCGTGGAAGGTGTAGGACCGTCCATCCTGGCGGCTGCCGCTGTCGATGGCGCTGAACAGCTGGTCCGTATCGGCCGCGATGAGATCGACCACCGGTGGGTCCATGGCGACCGCCTCCGTGGAGCTGATGCTGGCAGCATCGCGCACAGCGCTCTCTGCCCAGTCGGCGTTGCGCTCCTCGCGATCGGCCAGCTGTCGGATGCGTGCCACGGCGTCGTTGGTGACCTTCCGGCCCAGCGTGTCGGGCAGGTCCTCGCCCGAACCACCGACCACCGACGCGGCGCCGATGTTGGTGTTGGGCGCCATGGCTGCCACGTCGCCGGCCAGCGTGACGAACGTCGCGGCACTCCCGGCCCGCGCACCGTCCGGCGCGACCCAGGTGACGACCGGGACGGGGCTGGCCAGGATCGCGCGGATCATGCGATCCAGGCTCTCGAGATCGCCGCCCGGTGAGTCGATCTGGATCAGCACGGCGGCCGCATCGCTACCGGCCGCGGCTTTGATCCCTTCCTCGATGTAGACCGCGTTGAACTGGTCGATCGTGCCGCTGAGGCGGAGGCGCGTGACGTGATCTCCGGCCGCCGCCATCGGCGCGACGAGCGCGAGCAGCCCGAGCACCAGCGCCAGGACCGATGCCAGACGCCGGACCAGCCGGATCATGGGTCGAGTATGCGCGATTCGCCCAACAGGTGGGTTGCGACCAGTTGTGACCAGGTCTCGAGCCGCCCCCAGGCGGCCCGAAGGTCGTCCACTGTCGCCCAGCGGCCGACGAGCTTGTCGTGCTCGCGGACCGCGACCTGGCGTCCATCGGCCTCGACGGTGAAGACGATGCCGAGGTGCACCGCGCCGACCGGGTTGCCATCGTCGTTGAGGAAGCCGACCAGCTGAAACGCGGGCTCCCAGCTAGCGTCGAGCTCCTCCGCCCATTCGCGGCGCAGGCCGTCGCTGAGCGGATCCTCGCCCTCGTCGACCGGGTTCAGATGACCGCCCACGCCGATACTGCCCTTGCCATGCAGCCGGGGATCGCCACCGGCCAGCGTGCGCTCCATCAGGAAGACGAGATCTCCGTCGCGCACGACCACGTACGGGATGAGCTGCTTGTGACTTGGGTCCTCTTCGGCATCGGGCCGATCCAGGAAGCGGCCGTGCTGTGCGACCGCCAGGCGAAGGTCGTGGAGGTCGCCCGCATCCGCCGAGCGAACGCCGCTGAAGTGGCAGCCACCGGGAACGGCATCGCGCGGCAGGACAAGGACGCGCTCGACCATGGCGCAAGCCTAGCGGGTGGCGCCGGAAGGCCCTGCAAGGTCATCGGCAAGGTGCGGCGGTTAGCGTCGTCCACACTCAACCGCACCGGACCGCCAGAAGTGCTGCCGCTCGTTGCCCGGTGTCACCGAAAGCCGGTGGAAACGATAGTCATGCCCTGACGTTGGTACTACGGTACCAGTCGTTTTCACCGCCTAACGACCAACGGAAAAGGGGGCTGAGCCGGCGCTTCGGATTCGACCAACCGATGCACCGGCAGTGCAATCCAGATCGTGCCCAGACTGTTTCGGCGACTCCGTGGAGCCGTCAGCGCCCAACGCTCGCACTCCCCTCTCGGGCCATCGGCCCGGGGTCAGTCCCTCGTGGAGTTCGCCCTCGTCCTGCCGATGCTGCTCGTCCTTCTCCTGGGCGTCGCCGATTTCGGTCGCGTATTCAACGCAGGCATCACGCTTGAGGCAATCGCAAGAGATGCGGGCGAGGCCGCCTCCCTCGAACGCCTTCGCGATAAGCCGCCTACGGACCCGATGCAGTACGACACGTACTACACATCGCTTCATACGCTAATCGCGAAGACGGCATGCGCAGAATCGGAGCTGCTCGCGGTTTCGCCCGAACAAGTGCATGCGGCCGACTGCCCGCGACTTACCGCAATTCGCGCTTGTATCCACGACGACCTCGATACGCAATGCGGCGCCGCGATCCCGGGCTTTGACGGAGCGATCCCCGCTGACTGCTCACAGACAGCAACGGGGACCGCACCCGCGTGGACCAATGCGTCGGGCGGCGAAACCTCCAGTCATTGGGTCGAGGTTCGGGTCTGCTACCACTTCACCACGCTGTTCAACCTCCATCTATCGCTGCCGCTCAACGCCGGTCTCAACCTGGGAGACATCTACCTCCAGCGCACGCGCTCCTTCGTCTTGGATTGCCCGCCGCCCCCGGCTTCGGTGAGCACATGCTGAAGCGGCGGTTGAGGGTCAGAAGTTCCGGGCAAGCGATGGTGGAGCTTGCACTCGTGGCTCCCCTGTTCTTGATGGTCCTATTCGGAATCATCATCCTCGGGATCGGAGTTTTCTACCAACAGCAACTGAGCCATGCGGCTCGTGAGGCGGCGCGGTATGCAATCGTCAACACCGGGTCAGCCCAATGTCCAACGGTGTCGAACCGCCCACCGGACGCCGCGGTGGTTGCAGCCTCGTATTACCCATGCGATCCGCCAGCGACCCGCTGGCCTTTCATGAGCGCCCATGCCCGCGACTCAGTATTCGGAATGGATCGATCGGCGATTGGGATATCGGCGTGCTGGTCGGGGTATTGGACGAAGGATTCTCTTGGCAACTGGGCCGATTACGACGCACTACCGAGGGATACAGGCACTGGACTGCCGAACCCGTTTCGCGAGTGCACGATCGGCGGCGTTAATCCTCGGCAGTCGCCTGATCTATTGGCGTGTCCTGGCCCACTGACCACGGTCGCCGATGACATGGCCAGCAGTTACAACACTGCAGCCAGTGGCAATGCGAATCAGGTCACGGTTTACGCCTGCTACGACTGGCGACCGCCGCTCGCCGGGTTCTTGCTCATTCCCAAGACGCTCACGCTGAGGGCAGTCATTACGGAGGCACTCCAGTACCAGCAATGAAGCATCGTCGACGAAGCATGCAGCGCGGCCAAATTCTGATCGTAACGGCGGCCGCGCTCCTCGTTCTGATAAGTGTGGCAGCCTTGGTCGTCGATCTCGGCTTCTCGTGGATGCTGCATAGGCAAGAGCAAAACGCGGCGGATCCAGCCGCACTTGCTGCGGCTCGTTTCATTGGGGACCAGGATCCAGTTACGGGCGATCAAACCTTCGATTTCGGGTTGGCTGGTCAGGCTGCGTGCTTCTACGCGATACAGAACAAGCTCGTTGATCCATCGAACACGAACTGTGATCCGGCGCTTGATCCGGACGATGCGACCGTTACCGTGCACTACCCGCCCGACGCCACATCTCCCGACTTTGTGGGCGATACCGGCCACGTTCAAGTCATCATCACCAAGAATCGCGACACCTTCTTTTCGCGTGTTTTCGGGATCGGTCGTATGACGATCACCGCGCAGGCTGTCGCGGCGCGCGTGCGGGGAGCGGCAAATACGCACTCTCTGATTGCCCTCAAGCCAGACGGCTGCAGCACCGCTGAGGTACAAGGCACGGCGCTCGTCCATATCTATCCCAAGCCCGGGTACACGGGTCCCGGGGGATTCGTTCAGGTGAATGCGAACTGTGGAACACCGACCTCGGATGACGCTTGCGGAACGAGCGGCGGCAGCGGATCGCTTGACGTCAACGGAACCGCGGATCTCTACGCCACGAAGGTCAATGTCCACGGCAGTTGCAAGGGCAGCGTGGATGAGCCTCACGGTCTCCTCGACGAGGCGGCGTCACAGGTTGCCGACCCGCTTGGTGGGCTCGTATTTCCGTCTATCCTGGGCCAACCGGGCGCACGATGCGGTGGACCCAGCGCACCGCAGACGGCCCCAACCGGGACCGCATCGAAGGGGTGTGGCGGCGCCCCGTCCGTGGACTGGCAATCCTCGCCTTGCCCCCCGCCCTCAACTGGCGACTGCGTGACCTTGGATCCGGGCGTCTATTACGGTGGATGGACGATCGACAACGACCTTTCGGTAACGCTAAAGCCCGGCATCTACGTGATTGCGGGTGGCGGAATCCGATTCATCGGCACCTCTTCGCTCACGTCGCTTGCCGGAACAGGGCCACCGGCTCCTGTCCTCATCTACAACACCGACAACCCATCGCAATGTCCGCCGAGCACATCACAGTGGCATTGCCAGGACGACCTGAGTCTGAAGGCTGATCGCCTTCAGCTTGCCGGGCTGAAGGCGGATGCTCCCTGTCCTCCCATTTCGACAACGGGTGGATGCCCATTTGGCGGCATGGTGATCTGGGATGACCCAAAGGGCGCACAGGGTCTCACTGGATCGGGACTCATTCATGTCGAGGGCAATTCGGAGCTATTCATCTCCGGAACGATCTATGCGCCAAGATCTGCCGTGGAAATCCTCGGCACGTCGAGCGAGAACACCACTACCCAAGTGTGTCCGACAACTGCTACCCAAATAGCCGCAGTGCAGATCATCTCTTGGACTTGGAAGATCGGCGGAACGGGCGACGTCTGCATGCCCTACGACCCTGCTGACCTCTACAAGATCAATCGACGCGGGCTCGTTGAATAAAATCAACCGAGGCTCCGACTCGCCGGCTCATCAAGCGGGTCGGAGCGCCCGTTCCACGGCAGAAGATGGATCGCCTGCTATGTGAACGTTCGGGTTGGTGAGGCCCTGTTCCAGGCCAACACGCCACGAACCGAGAGTCACTACCCCCCGGCCCTGACGGAGAGCTAGCCCGATTTCGGACAGCGTCCCGTACCGCCCTCCGACGGCGATGACGACGTCCGACGCTGTGACCACGACGAGATTCCGCGCAACGCCAAGGCCTGTGGCGATCGGGACGCGGACGAATGCGTTCGCGTCTGAACGATCGTCACCCGGCAGAATGCCGATGGTCAGACCGCCGGCGTTTGTCGCTCCACGGCTGGCGGCCTCCATCACCCCGCCAAGTCCGCCGGTGACCACCACTGCTCCGGCACGTGCGAGGCGCTCACCGACTTCCTCGGCCCACGAAAGGATGCGCTGCCCTTCCGCGCCGTGCGGATCTCCGTCCCCGATCACTGCAACGTAGACCGGCCGGTCGGTCGTGAGTTCAGACATGAGCGGCTGCGGGCACGAGGTGCGCCTCGGCGAGAGGCTCGTAACGGGCCGGCCCCTGGCCGAGGTGGCTCCGGCACAGGACGAGACGGTCGACTCGGAAGTCGGCGATCGGGGCATCTGCTGACGAAAACCACTCGGCGAGATTCGGCCCGCCGAACCGCTCGCGAGACCGGGCGAGCGTGAGGTGTCCGCGAAAACGTGGCGAACCCTCGATTCCCAGCGCGGCGTGCATTCGTTGCGCGAGCAGACGCAGGCGGCCGCGGGGGTCGTCGAGTCCGTACCAGACGACCCGCGCCTGGCGTGCTGAAGGAAATGCACCCAGCCCACCACCGCGGACGGTGAATGCCTCGGCGGCATCCGCGACCGTCCGCATCAGGCCGGCGATCCGATCGACGTCGGAAGGCGGAGTTGCGCCGAGGAATGCGACGGTGAGGTGCCAGCCGGCCGGATCGGTCCAGCGGAAGTCCGCCATTACGGGATCGTCACGCGCAGCTGCGACCATCGTGGCCAGGTCTTTCCGCAGCGACTGGGCGATCGGCACGGCGATGAAGCAGCGCCACGTCTCGCTCACCCCGCCAGGCGGTCAGCCTCGGCGAGGCGTTCGTCGACGATGGGCAGCAGCTCATCGAGCGAATGGATGACCGTCACGTCCTGGGGCAGGTCGTCTGGCGCATAACGTCCCACGCGATCGATCAGCACGCCACTGATTCCGACCGCCTCCGCACCTCGGACATCGGCGTCGAGGTGGTCGCCGACATGGATCACGGCATCCGCGGCGGCGTCTGCCTGCTCCAGCGCCCAGCGAAAGATCGCCGGGTGCGGTTTCTCGAACCCGATTCGCGAGCTCACCGCGATGAAGTCGAACTTGCTCATCAGCTCCAGCGAGTGGAGCAGCTCCGGCAGGCTCCAGACCCAGTTGCTCACCGCGCCGACGGTCAGCCCGCGAACGTGCAGCCCGTCGAGGACACCCGGCGCATCGGGAAAGACATGCCAGTTGCTGGTGAGGGTGAAGAGCTCGGAGAGCCGTTGGAAGAAGGCGTCCGGCATCGGTCCAAGACCGAGGTCGACGATGGCTGCCTGGTCAATCTCGACCGTCCGCCGGAAGCTCGTCTCGATCGTTGGCTCGAAGCCGCCCTCGAAACCCCAGCCGCCGTGGTGATATGCCTTGCGCAGTGCCGGGAGGAGCTGCTCGGGCGTGACCTCGACCCCGAACTCCGCGAAGGCCGCCGCGTAGACGTGCTCCCACGACGGGTTCGGTCGCATGACGGTATCGCCGATGTCGAGGAAGACGGCCTGAAGGCTGGACATCGGCTAAGCCTAGCGCAGAGCGGTTGCCGCGCCGAATGACCCATTCGGGTACTGCATCGGACCGCACCTGGGCGGAAAGGTCTGGTCGACCGATGCAGGCGCGCGGCGCCACCGGACCAAAAGGCGATGGAATCCGGGCAGGCTCGGACGCATCCTGCGCGTGTGTTGACGACCGACCCGCACAAGGTCCTGCAGATCCTTTCTTCGGCGGAGCCGGAGGTGGTCCAGGCCGCGTATCGGGCGTTGGCATCGAAATACCATCCGGATCGCGACGGTTCTTCGTATGCCGCCCGCCGGATGCGTGAGATCAACGAGGCCTACGCGCAGCTGCGTGCCCCGGCTGCGCGGCCTCGTTCTCTCGCCGAACGGGTGATCCCCAAGGAGAAGAGCTCGCGACTCTCCTTCGGCCGATACGCCGGCTGGAGCCTGGGCGACCTGGCACGCAAGGACCCGGACTACCTGCGCTGGCTCAGCCGGACCGCCTCAGGGATCGGGTATCGGACGGAGATCTACCAGATCCTGGGCGGCATGACGTCGACGGCCGCGTAGCTGCGGCACTCAGTCGTTGTAGAGCCGCTCCTCGATCAGCTTCTCCGAGGTCTGGCGCCCGGTGGGATCGAAGCAGCTGTACTCGAACAGCTTCTCGTACTCGAGATCGATGTTGTCCTGGCCGCCGCGGTTCTTCTCGATTGTCGCCACCACCCAGTCGCGGAAGCGCTGCGCCTGGTAGGGGTTGAACTCGATGTTGACCTTGGCGACGATGTTGTACTTGTCGTTCAGGATCAGGATGATGTCGCTCTCGTAATTGAGGGCGCTGCTGCCGCGCAGGTGATGGTTGCGCAGCCGCTTGGCCTTGAGGCCCTCGCGGTCGGCAGCCACGATCGCGACCACCGGCACCTCGCAGGCGAGGGCGATGTCCTTGAGACCGCTGACGATGCGGGTGACCTTCTCGGCCTCATCGGCCGGCTCGGGGAAGACCGGAACCTTCTGCAGGTAATCGACGAACAGGATCAGGCGCCGATCGTCGTCGCCGCGATGCTCCTGCACGAGCGCACGGAGATTCTCGATCGTGCTGTGCGTGGCCGTACCGCGCAGGAGGAAGAGACTGCTGCCGTATCGGGCGATGCGCTCCAGGCTGGGCCGCAATCGCGGGTTGGTGCCCAACTTCGCGCGGGTTCCCGCTTCGGCCGATGCGGTGTAGCTGCCCAGGACCTCCTTCTTGACGTCCTGGATCTTGACCGCGCCGCTCTTCTTGGGCAGGTGAGAGAGAGCCGACTCCATCGCGATCATGCGCTGGATGAGGTACTCCTCCTCGTGCTCGAAGCACACGTACAGCGCCGTTGCCTGGCCCGATGCGGCCGCGTTGCGCGCCATCTGCAGCGCCATGGTCGTCTTGCCCTGGCCCTGCGCACCACCGATGAGCATCAGCTCGCCCGGTCGCAGCCCGCCGCCGATCACCTTGTCGAGCGGCACGAAGCCGGTGGCGATCGGCTGGAACTCGTCGATGTTGCCCGATGCGATCCGCTCGTTGAGGTTGGTCAGCACGTCGAGCGCCGAGCGCGGGGCGAGGGTTCCCTCCCCCACCTCGATCTGCCAGTTGTTGGCGGCTGGCGTGGACTTGGCGACCGGCTCGTCGATCATCTGTATGTCAGCTCCTCAGGGCAACGATGGGATGTGCGCGCACGCAACGCGCGGGGAGTATACGACCTCGATTCCTGACGCCGGAATGGCCCGATCGGCCTACCCGCGGTCCATGCCGGTTGCGTGTCGCCGGCCCCATGCACCGCACGCATGCCGATCCACGCGAAGCCGCCGTCGTGCCGGGCGGCATGACGCCGGCGTCATCAAGCGCCGCGTAACCCCCCATTCATGCGGAGCTGTATGCGCCCGACGCATGGGCCGATGCGGGGATGACCGGAGAAGACAGGAAGTGACCGGAAATGACGAGACCCGACCTTTCGGCCGGGCCTCGTACGTGGCGACGGGTCGGATCAGGCGGGTTGCGGAGCCGGGCCGCGGCGCCGCGCGGGGGCCTCGTCGGTTCCCGTCGGCTCGGCCTCGGGCTCAGCCTCTCCCTCGGGGAGCAGTGGCTTCGCCGTGCCGCGCGGCGGGAGGATCCCCTCGAACAGCGACTCGAACTCGTCCGCCTCGATGGTCTCCTTCTCGATCAGGAGCTCGGCCAGCTTGTCGAGCACGGCCCGATGCCGTGTCAGCGCCTCCTTGGCACGCTCGTAGGCACGATCGATGATCTCCCGCACCTCGCCGTCGATCTTGGCGGCGATCTCGTCCGAATAGTTGCGCTGCTCGCTGATCTCGCGGCCCAGGAAGATCATCTCCTCCTTCTTGCCGAAGGTCAGCGGGCCGAGCTTCTCGCTCATGCCGTACTGGGTGACCATCGCGCGCGCCAGGTTGGTGGCCTTCTCGATGTCGTTCGACGAACCAGTGGTCGTGTCACCGAAGACGATCTGCTCCGAGACGTTCCCGCCGAGCATGCCGGCGATCTTGTCCTCGAACTCGGTCTTGGAGTGGAGGTATCGGTCCTCTTGGGGAAGGCTCATCGTGTAGCCCAGCGCCATGCCGCGCGACACGATCGTGACCTTGGTCACCGGGTCACACTTGGGGAGCACCCGCTGCACCACCGCGTGACCACCTTCGTGGTAGGCGATGATCTCCTTCTCCTCCTCGGTGATCAGGCGGCTCCGACGTTCCGGGCCTGCGATCACGCGATCGATCGCCTCGTTGAACTCGGACATGCCGACCGACTTCTTGTTGCGCCGCGCGGCCAGGATCGCCGCCTCGTTGACGAGGTTGGCGAGGTCCGCGCCCGAGAATCCCGGGGAGCGGCGCGCCAGTGCCTCGAGGTCGACCGTCTTGTCGAGCGGCTTGCCCTTGATGTGCACGTTCAGGATCTCGCGCCGCCCGCGAATGTCGGGGCGGTCGAGGACGACCTGGCGATCGAATCGGCCCGGCCGCAGCAGCGCCGGGTCGAGGACGTCCGGCCGGTTGGTGGCGGCGACGACGATCACGTTCGTGTTCGTGTCGAAGCCATCCATCTCGACCAGGATCTGGTTGAGCGTCTGCTCACGCTCGTCGTGCGAGCCACCGAGGCCCGCACCGCGCTGGCGGCCGACCGCGTCGATCTCGTCGACGAAGACGATGCACGGGCTGTTCCGCTTGGCCTGCTCGAACAGGTCGCGCACACGCGAGGCACCGACGCCCACGAACATCTCGACGAACTCGGAGCCCGAGATCGAGAAGAAGGGAACGCCCGCCTCGCCGGCCACGGCGCGTGCCAGCAGGGTCTTGCCGGTGCCCGGAGGGCCGACCAGCAGCACGCCGCGCGGGATCCGCGCGCCGAGCGAGTTGAACTTCTCGGGGTACTTGAGGAACTCGACGACTTCGGTGAGCTCCTGCTTCGCCTCGTCGACGCCCGCCACGTCGTTGAAGGTGACGACCGTCTTGTTGCCCAGGAACATGCGTGCCCGGCTCTTGCCGAAGCTCATGGCCTGGTTATTGGTGCCCTGCGCCTGGCGCATCATGAAGAAGATGAACCCGCCGATCAGGAGCACCGGCAGCAGCGCGGTGATCAGCAGGCCGACCCACTGGCCGGCGGCGCTGGGTTCGACGGGATTGAAGGCGATCTGGCTGCTGCATTCGGCGCTGTTGTCAAAGCCGGCCGCCTGGCAGACCTGGTTGATGACCAGCGTCCCGTCCGCATTGGGCGGGGCCGTGGCCGTCTTGGGTTGATCGATGCCCTTGAGCTGGACGGTCAGCTTCTCGCCGTCCATGGTGACCTTCTGGACCTGCTGCTTCGAAGCGTCGCTCAGCAGCTGGCTGTAGGTGTAGGGATTCGTGTTGCCGGAATCGACGACGTAGGTCCAGAGCAGCGCGAGCCCGAAGACCGCCAGGACGACGAGCACGACGCTGTTGCGAACGAGTCGGCTGCTCAAAATGAGTCTCTTCTAGCCTCCGTGTGGAAGGGCACCGAGCACGGTGGTATCGGCGCCCGTCTGCAGATTGCAGGCCGTGCCAGTATAGGTGGCGGGCATCGGCCCAACAAACGAGCCATCCGTCCTGGAGACCACCGCCTTGCGGTACTGATACGCCGCACGGGCACAGTCGGATCAACCGATGCGAATGACGCGCTCCCTGACCGATGCCTGACGTCCGCCGCCCAGCTCGATCCACACGCCGCCGCGGCCGCCCTCGGCGGCGTCGAGCAGCGCCTCGATGCGCTCGGCGCTGGGTGCCGGCTGACCGATGGCCAGGCGCATGACTCGGCGCCCGATGGCGCGGGACGGCGGACGACGCCAATCGATGCCACCATCGCCGCTGCGGCGCCGCTCGAGCTCGCCTCGAGCGATCAGATCGAGCGCTTCGTCGTCGTCCGCCGCCAGCCTGCCGAAGCGCAGCAGCGCATTCACCACGTTCGGGTTGATGCGCTCGAGCGCCGGCAGGACCTCGAGCCGGATTCGATTGCGGGCATAGTGGACGTCGTCGTTGGTCGGGTCGCGGAGGTAGGCGATGCCAGCCGCATCGAGCGCCGCGCGCAGCGCGAAGCGTCGCGCGCCGAGCAGCGGCCGGATGACGCGTCCGCGTCGCGCGGGGATCCCGGCAGCCCCAGCCAGCCCGCTTCCGCGGACGAGGTTCAGCACGATGGTCTCGGCGGGTGGGTCGGCGGTGTGGGCGGTGACGATCAGCGCATCGGGAGCGGCGACCTCGTCGAAGCAGCGATAGCGCGCCTCGCGTCCGGCGTCCTCGGGGCTGCGGTGCTCGTCGCGCGCCAGCATCGCGACGTCGACGCGTCGAACGGTCGCCGGCGTGCCGAGCGCGGCCGCTGCATCGGCCACGAAGGCCGCATCGGTCGATGATTCCACGCGCAGGGCGTGATCGAGATGGGCGACCGCCAGCGTCCAGTCGCGATCGGCTGCAACGCGGGCGGCGGCGTGCAGCAGCGCCATCGAATCGGGTCCGCCGGAAACCGCCAACAGGAGGGAGGCGCCGTTGCGGATAGCCAGCGCATCGGCTCCGGACGCAAGCGCGGCGACGATCGGAGCGAGCGGGCCGGGACTGGTAGCGGAGGGCGGATTCGAACCACCGACCAAGGGCTTATGAGTCCCCTGCTCTACCACTGAGCTACTCCGCCACGGCGTTCGGGCGCACGGGTGAGGATACCGAACAGACGCTCGAACGGGCAACCGCCATACTCCGTGGATGCCAGACGATTTCAGCACCGCGATCGCCGAGGGTTACGGATTCGAGGGAGACGGGATCGGCTTCGGCGCGGCGATGCGCGGCGAGACGACCTTCCCCGAGCTCCAGGTACGGGTCCCGTTGCGGATGCTGAACCGCCATGGCCTGGTCGCGGGAGCGACCGGGACCGGCAAGACCAAGACGCTGCAGGTGCTCGCCGAGCAGCTGTCGGATGCCGGCGTGCCGGTCTTCATCAGCGACATCAAAGGTGATATCTCCGGCCTCGGCGCTCCTGCCGCTGTAAACGACAAGCTGACCGAACGCGCCAGCGCCATAGGCCTCGATGGCTACGCGCCGCGGGCCTTCCCGGTGGAGTTCCTGACCCTCGAACGAGAGAAGGCCGGCGTGCGGGTGCGCGCATCGGTCCATTCGTTCGGACCGATCCTGCTGGCCAAGGTCCTCGACCTGAACGACACCCAGCAGGGAGTCCTCGCCCTTGCCTTCAAGTACGCCGACGACAAGAAGCTGCCGCTGATCGACCTCGCAGACCTGCGTGCCCTCCTCAACCACCTCGATTCGGACGCGGGCAAGGCCGAGATGCAGGAGTACGGCGGCGTGGCGACGGCCACCGTCGGCGTCATCATCCGCAAGATCGTCGAACTCGAGCAGCAGAAGGCCGATGCGTTCTTCGGCGCGCCGGAGTTCGACGTCGCCGAGCTCATGCGCAGCGTTGACGGCAAGGGCGTGATCAGCATCCTCGAACTGGCCGACATGCAGGACCGTCCGGCGCTGTTCAGCACCTTCATGATGTGGCTGCTCGCTCGGCTGTACGCGACGCTGCCGGAGATCGGCGATCCGGACAAGCCGAAGCTCGTCTTCTTCTTCGACGAGGCGCACCTGCTGTTCCGCGACGCCAACAAGACGTTCCTCGGCCAGGTCGAGCTGGTGGCGCGACTCATCCGATCGAAGGGCGTCGGCGTCTTCTTCGTGACGCACACGCCGTCGGATGTGCCGGAAGCGGTGCTGAGCCAGCTCGGCAACCGCGTCCAGCACGCCCTGCGCGCCTTTACGCCGGACGACCTCGAGGCGGTCCGTGCCACCGCCGAGACGTTCCCGGTGACGAAGTTCTACGAGGTCGACAAGGAGCTCACCAGCCTGGGCATCGGCGAGGCATTGGTCACGGCCCTGAACCCGAAGGGCATACCGATGCCGACCGTGCGCACCATGATGCGACCCCCCATGTCGCTCATGGCGCAGCTCGATCCGGCGGCCTTCAGCTCGGTCACGGCCGCGTCGCCGATCGCCGCCGAGTACGCCGCCGATCAGGATCCGCAATCGGCCAAGGAGATGCTCGCCGAGCAGCTGGCCGCCACCCAGGCGGCTGCCGAGGCTGCGCAACGACAAGGCTCCGGGACCGATGCCGCCGACGCACCCGACGCGCCCTCTCGCCGCTCGCGCGTGACGGAAGACGAAGGGATCGATTGGGGCCAGGTCGCGGTGGAGGGGGCGCGGATCGCGCGGTCGGGCGCGTTCAACACCTTTTTGCGCGGCGTGCTCGGCGTCCTGAACGGAGGCTCGCGCCGACGTTGAGTCCGCGACAGCCGAGCTGTCACGGACGGCGGGTCTGCTGCCCGCGTGAGGCGACGAACCGATTCAGCTGCCGAAGAACAGATCCAGCCACTGCTCGAGCAGCGGCCTGGGCGCTTCAGACGGTCCACGGAGGGTGGACGGCAGCGGCGCTTCCGCGCCGGACGGGATGATCAGGACCTTCTCATCGGCGCGACCCAGGTTCTGGAGGCGTCGCGCTTCCTTGCTGATGTAGGCGTCGCTGCGGAGGTAGGCCAGCTCCCGCTCGAGCGCCTGGTTCTGCGCCTCGACGCTCGCGATCTGCTGCCGGACCTGTTCCGCCTGCTGCGTGATCTCCCAGTTCGCGTACACCTGCCGCCCGACCTGCACCGCCAGGAAGGCACCGATGATGAGGAGCACCGCCAGCCAGGCGAGGCCGCTGCGCGACGACGGTCGCGGCAGACGGGCCCGCTTCGGCATCGACGCGCGCAGCTCCAGTCCGGTCATGCCGGCCGAGTCTACCCGCCGGGTTTTCGGCGCCGCAACCGTATTCGGCGCGATGGGGCGGCGCAAAGGCCCTCCCTCAGTAGAACGGCCGTGCTATTTTGCGTCGAACGCCCGTTCGGTTCAGGGCGAAGCTGAAGGAGATGGGCATGCTCCTCGACCGTCCGGGTTCCGCCGCCGACGCGATCGACGCGCTCTTGGCAGATCCTGCGCTGGACGAGCTGGTCGCCGCGCATCGTGTGCTCGATCCGCTTCCGCCCCGGTACGCCGCCTGGCCTTCCGGGCTCGACCGCCGACTGGTCGACGCCCTCCGCCAACGGTCGGTCGATGCGCTCTACGTCCATCAGGCCGCCGCGTTCGAGAAAGCGCGAGGGGGTCACAACCTGGTCGTGGTCACGCCGACGGCCTCCGGCAAGACGCTGTGCTACAACCTGCCGGTCCTCGACGCCGTCGCGCGCGACCCGTCCGCCCGGGCGCTCTACCTCTTCCCCACCAAGGCGCTGGCCGCCGACCAGCTTGCCGAGCTTCGCTCCCTCGCGGATGCCGCCGAGCTGGAGCTCAAGACGAGCACCTATGACGGCGACACGCCGGCGAACGTCCGCAGCGTCGTGCGCAGCGCCGGGCAGGTGGTCATCACCAACCCCGACATGCTCCACGCCGCCATCCTTCCGCACCACACCAAGTGGTTCAAGCTGTTCGAGAACCTGCGCTTCGTGGTCATCGACGAGCTGCACACGTATCGCGGCCTGTTCGGCAGCCACGTTGCGAACCTCGTCCGCCGGCTGCGGCGAATCTGCCGCCACTACGGTTCGGACCCGGTCTTCATCTGCGCCTCGGCGACGATCGCGAATCCCCGACAGCTGGCCGAAGGGCTGATCGGTGCGCCCGCGACGCTCATCGACGACAACGGAGCGCCGCGCGGTCGGAAGCATGTCCTGATCGTCAACCCGCCGGTCGTCAACGCCGAGCTCGGATTGCGCGGATCAGCACTGCTCACGGGCCAGCGCCTGGCGCAACGACTCATCCGCGACGGCGTGCAGACGATCCTTTTCGCCAGATCGCGGACGTCCGTCGAGGTGCTGACGACGTATCTGCGGGAGGCGCTGCCGGCGCCGCCGGGTCATCCCTCCACCATCCACGGCTACCGCGGCGGATACCTGCCCAACGAACGCCGTGAGATCGAGCGCGGCCTTCGTGACGGCCGCGTGCGTGGCGTGGTCGCCACCAACGCGCTCGAGCTTGGCATCGACATCGGCGGCCTGGATGCCGCCATCAGCATCGGCTACCCCGGAACGATCGCCAGCACCTGGCAGCAGATGGGTCGCTCCGGCCGGCGGAACGGCACCAGCCTGTCGGTGCTCGTCGCGTCGTCCGCACCCATCGATCAGTTCCTGGCGGCGCATCCCGACTATTTCTTCGGCCGCTCGCCGGAGCACGGCCTGATCAATCCGGACAACCTGCACCTGCTGCTCGACCATCTCAAGGCGTCGGCCTTCGAGCTGCCGGTGCCCGCCGACGAGCGGTTCGGGCTCGACGAGACGGCAACCCTCCTCGACATCCTGACCGAGGATGGCTTCCTGCGTCCGGCAGAGGGTCGCCACTACTGGAGTCACGACAACTTTCCGGCCAGCTCATTCAGCCTGCGCAGTGCCGCGCAGGAGAACGTCGTGATCATCGACACGTCCGGGACCCGGCATCGCGTCATCGGCGAAGTCGACCTCTTCGCGGCACCGCTGCTGGTCCATGAGCAGGCCATCTACATCCACGAGGGCGCTCAGTTCCATGTCGATCGCCTCGACTGGGACGAGCGCAAGGCCTACGTCTCGCCGGTCGATGTCGACTACTACACCGATGCGGACCTCGGTGTGACGCTCAAGGTCCTCGACGTCTTCGATGAGGCCGATGCGGGGGGCCGAGCCCATGGCGAGGTGATGGTCGCCTGGCACGCGACGCTGTTCAAGAAGATCAAGTTCCACACGCACGAGAACGTCGGTTGGGGACCCATCAACCTGCCAGAGCAGCAGATGCACACCACCGGCGCGTGGCTGGTCCCACCCGATACCGCCGTGGCTCGCTTCGATCGCGAGACGCTCGACGGCGCGCTCATCGGGCTGGCCCGACTGGCGCGCAACACCGCCCCGCTGCTGCTGATGTGCGATTCGCGCGACCTCGGCGTGCAGGCCCAGGTACAGGCGCCCTTCACCGGCCGCCCGACGCTCTACCTGTACGACGCGGTGCCGGGAGGTGTCGGACTGGCCGAGCGGCTCTTCGCCAGCTCCGTGGATCTCGTCCACGCGTGCCTGGACGCCGTCCGCGATTGCGGCTGCGTGGATGGCTGCCCGTCATGCGTCGGGCCGGTGGTCGAGGTCGGACCGCGTGGCAAGGCAGCGTGCAAAGAGCTGCTGGCCGCCATGGCCTGATGCGAACGCTTGCCGATCGCCTGCAGACGGTGCGTCGTCCAGCAGTCGCTCCTGCGCATCCGCTGGCCGACCGTGGCGAGCGCCTGGCGCGCTGGTTCGGGGCGCGCCTCAGCCAGGCCGAACGTGGCGCGGTGGTCGTCGAGCGGTCGCTGCAACTGCCGTCCGACGCCGCCTCGGCGCTCGCCGGCCACGCGAATGCCTGCTACTTCGACACCGAGACGACGGGGCTGTCGACCGGTGCGGGGACCGTCATCTTCCTGGCGGGCGTTGGCTTCGTGTCCGGCGATACGTTCGTGGCGCGGCAGTACCTGCTGCCCGACTACCCGCACGAGCCGGCCTTGCTGCGCGGCGTGGCAGCCGAGCTTCGACGGCTCCCGCGGCTGGTGACCTACAACGGCCGCGGCTTCGACATCCCTCTGCTGAGCGCACGGCTCACCATGAACGGCCTCTTCAGCGAAATGGCGACCTTGCCGGTCGAGCATGACGACCTGCTGCCGGCCGCCCGCCGGCTGTGGCGCCGCCCGCTGGGCGGCGCGCGCCTGGCCATGGTCGAGACGGGCGTCCTCGGCGTCCGCCGAACGTCGGACTGCCCGGGTGCGGAAGTCCCCGACCGCTACTTCAGCTACCTGCGCACCGGCTCGCCCGATGCGCTGGTCGAGGTGCTCGACCACAACCTGCAGGACATTGCATCGCTCGCGCTGCTCGACGCCGAGCTGGTGCGGCTGCGTGGTGGCGCGTGGCGATCGGCGCCGCTGCTCGACCGCCGGGGCATGGCGATCGACCTGCTGCGGCACGGCGCAACGCAGGACGCACTGGAGCTGCTGGAGGGCGCGGCACTCACCTGTTCCGAACCCGGCGAGGCGGTCGTGCTGCGTCGGCTGGCCAGCCGGCTGCTGGTCGGCGCTGGCAACGTCGAGCGCGCCGAGCAGTTGTGGCGGTCGCTGACCACGCGGGCGTCGCTGGATGCGGCCAGTGCCTGGCTCGAGATCGCGCGCCTGCGCGAGCGCCACCGAAGCGATCTCGGCGGGGCGCTCGACGCCACCCGCGCGGCGTCGCGCGTCCTCGACCTGACGTTTGCGCTCGGACGGGGCGGTGGGATGCTCGCGCTCGGCAAGCTGCGGCTGCAGGTCGACGCACGCGAGCGCCGCCTTCGTCGGTGGGTTGCGTCAGCGGAGCGCCGCGCCGCACGCCGCGCTGCCTAGCCTCTTCGCCTGCGCAGTGCCGCGACGGCTCCGGCCGTCGCCTGCTCCACCGCTCCCCGCCCTCGCCAGCCATCGGCCAGCGCCAAGCTGAGCGCGGCAGCGAAAGCGTCGCCCGCACCCACGCTCGGTCCGCTGATGACGCTGGCCGGCGTGACGCGGCCGGTGCCGTCGCCAGTGTCGAACCAGGCGCCGCGCTCACCGTCGGTCACCACCGCGAGCGGACCGATTCCGAACCGATCGCGCAGCCGCTCCAGCTGTTCGCCTGGCATGGGTTGTTCAGCCGCGAGGTCCTCGCTGCTGGCAACGAGCGCGTCGAAGTCCCGCAACTGCTGGACGAGCGGATCCGGGAGTGAAGCGAGCGGCAGCGGCCGCACCGGCCCACCGCGCTCAAGGGTGCGAAGCCAACCCTGGAGGATCGCAACGCGAATGGCATCGGGGTAGTGCTGGCCGGCCAGGTCCGCGCCGAACTCGTTCGCGATCGGCGCGTACAGAACGGCGCGGGGTCGAAGGCCCAAGGGCGGCGCCGCGAGATCCGGCGCCGGCTCGGCGAGCGTGAGGCGCCGCGCACCGCCGACCTCGTCCAGCGCGTAGGACAGCGTCGCCGCGCTGTGCTCGGCGTGGACCAGTGCCATGCGCGACAGGTCGGCGAGCGCCCTCCGTGCCGCGGGTTCCGGGCCGGCGACCGTCACGACTGCCGCGCGAGCACCGAGTGCGGCCGCCGCCCACGTCGCGTGCATCGCGGAGCCGCCCGGGGCGGTCGATCCATCGGGAAAGCGGTCGATACTGAGCGCACCCACGACGAGCAGGTCGACCGGCTCACCGGATCGGGGCGCGAAGGGCGGTGAGGGCCGCATCGGTCTATCATCCTTCGCGCCATGCAACTCTATTTCTACGAGCTCCACGAAGGCGCCACCGACCTGATGACCGATGCGTTGCTGGTCAGCGAGCGGCGCTATTCGTCGGCCGAGTTCGAGTCACTGGTGCGCGCCTCCCGGGAAAAGGTGCTCGAGACATTCGAGGAGGACACCCTGGTCGAGGCGATCGCCCGCGAGCTGGAGCGCGCCGGCGACTTCGCCTACATCGGCGACGAGAAGCTGGAGGCGTCGATGAGCGTCGGGGTCGAGGAGTCGGACACCTTCGTCATCGAGCACAGCGACGACTTTCGGAGCATGGTGGTCGAACTCGACCGGAGTTCGTAGCGCTGCTCAGCGGGCGACGTTGAACAGAACTTCAATGACGTCGCCGTCCTCGACCTGGTAGGCCTTTCCCTCCGAGCGCAGCAGGCCGCGGCGCCGGGCTTCGGCCGTCGATCCGCTGGCGACGAGGTCGTCGTAGCTCACCACCTCGGCGCGAATGAAGCCACGTGCCAGATCGGAGTGGATGACGCCTGCCGCGTCGACCGCCGTGTCGCCGCGATGAATGGTCCAGGCGCGACACTCGTCCTCGCCGGCCGTGAAGAAGCTGACCAGCCCAAGCAGCGCGTACGTCAGCCGGATGACGCGGCCCCGCGACGCTTCGACGATGCCGAGGTCGTCCATGAAGACGCGGGCGTCCTCCTCGCCGAGCTCGCCGAGCTCCGCCTCGATCTTGCCGGCCAGCGCCACGACGTCGGTCTCACGGTGGTCGTAGCGCTCGCGCGCCTCGGTTTCGAGGGCGGTGGCTTCGGCGAGCCGTGACTCGTCGATGTTGAGCACCACCAGCACGGGCTTCTCGCTCAGAAACCGGTAGCCGCGCAGCCGGCGCAGGTCATCGGCGTCGAGGTGCAGGTCACGCAGCGGGTGGCCGTCGGCCAGGTGCGGCTCGATCCGCCCCAGCAACTCCTCCTCGAGCGCGTTCTGTTCCCGCTCGGCCGGCGAGCCGTGACGGCCCGAGGTGCGCAGCTTCTCGAGACGCTTCTGCACGACGCCAAGGTCGGCCACCACGAACTCGAGCTCGAGCTCCTCGATGGCTCCCCACGGATTGGTCGGCGCAGCGGCGGTCGGGTCCTCGAAGACGCGGACCACGTGGAGCAGCGCATCGGCATTGCGGATGAGCGCCAGGACGTCCGGAGCGACCGTTCCCTCACGGGTTGCGCCGGCGGCGAGGGCGACATCGACGTACGTGACGTCGGCCGGAATGGTCTTGCGCGGCGAGAACAGCTCGGCCAGCCTCGTCAGCCGCTCGTCGGGCACCTTGACCACGCCGACGTTCGGCGCGGCACGCCCGCCGGAATAGCCGCCGGTTTCGGCGTGGCCGCCGCTGAGCGCGTTGAAGACGGTCGTCTTGCCGCTGCCGGGCAATCCGACGATGGTGACCTGCATCCGCTAGTAGCCGGCCTCCAGGTCGACGACGTTGGCCAGCGACTCCCCCGCCACGAACCGGCGCAGGTTTTCGACGAACAGCCCGATGCTGCGATCGGCCACCAGGCTGCTGGCCCACGACGTATGTGGCGTCACGACCAGGTTCGGCGTGTCGTACAGCGGGGATTCGGGCGGCAGCGGCTCCTCCGAGAACACGTCCAGGACCGCCCCGCCGATCCAGCCGGAACGGAGCGCGCGCTGCAGCGCCGTCTCGTCGATCAGCCTGCCGCGGGCGATATTGATCAGCCAGGCGTGCTCGCGCATGGCCTGCAGCTCGGGCGCACCGATGAATCCGGCTGTCTCATCGGTGAGGGGCGTCGCGACCAGCACGACGTCGGAGGCACTGAGCACGGCATCGAGCTCATCCCACCCGCGAATCTCGACATTCGGCGTATCGCCCGAGCCTCGGTCGGCGTGCCGGCGCGTGGCCAGGATCCGCGTCCCGAACGGGGCGAGCAGGCGCGCCACCTCAGCACCGATGCTGCCGAACCCCACGATGCCCAGTGTCACCTCGGACAGCTCCCTGCCGCGCAGCGGCTGCCAGGTACGGTCACGCTGCAGATCCAACAGCTGCGGGAGCCGTCGCTCGATGGCGAGCAGCATCATGACCACGTACTCGGCAATCGGGCGGCTGAAGACGCCTCGCGCATTCGTCACCGTGATGCCGCGGCTGCGCACCGCCGGCGTCGCGACGCGCTCGACGCCGGCCGAGACCGAGTGGATCCAGCGCACCTGCGGCGCATGCGACAGCACGTGGTCCAGCACGCTCGCCGGGACGCCGCCGCGCAGGATGACGCGGGCCGCGGCAAGTGCATCGTCGTCGCCGTCGTGGGCGCGACCGTCAGGCGACAGCTGGACGACGCGGACGCCGGCGACCGCCTCGATCGCGTCGCGCATCGCCGCGGGCAACGGCGCGCCGAAGACGGGCGTGGCGAGGACGATCGTCTCGTCCGAGCTCAGTGCGGTCCCTCCGTGCGTCCCCCCGTGCGTTCCTCCATGCGGGCGATCCATCGCGCCGGCGCGCTGATCTCGTCAAGCGTCGGCAAGGCCGGCGGGCCGCTCCACACCCGGTTGAGGAAGGCACGATCGCGTTCACGCAGGACGGCATCGACGAACCGCTCCCCGGCGGCGTACTGCTCCATCTTGAGGTCGAGGCCGGTCAGCCGCATGATCGCCCGTTCCAGGGCGCCGCGGCGCTCGTTGCGCCGCTCGAATCGATCGTGCAGCTGGCTGAATCCCGGAAGCAGTCGCTCGCCCGCGGCGTTCATGACGTGGTTCGAGTAGCCCTCCAGCAGTGACATCAGCGCCTGGGTGCGACGGAACGTCTCGAGCTGGCCGGGCGTCATCATCCGCTCCAGCCAATGACCCTGCCCGCCGGCGAGTGCGCTCCGCAGCCGCGACCCCAGGCCGCTCGACTCGGTGGCGAGCTGCTCGACCGCCTCGGCCACGTTCGACGCGAAGTAGTCCCGCAGCCAGGGGTAGGCCTCGAACTCGAACGCGTGGGTCGCCTCGTGCAACGCGATGAAGGTGCGAAACTCGTCCAGCGGCAGCCGCAGCGCCTGGGCCGTGGCCACGATGTTCTGCTCGACGAAATTGAGCCGGCCGCGCGGCGCCGGGCCGACCGCCAGCAGGCTGACGTCGTACTGCCCCAGGACCTTGCGCGCGAGGAATGCCAGCAGGAATCCAAGCTGCTGGTTGCCGACGCTGCGGTTGACGATCCGCGCCAGGGCTCTGCCCGCGGTGTCGTCACCGCGCTGTGCCTCGTTGAAGATCCTCTCCACCCGCCCGAAGAGCTGCTGGAAGGTCGCCAGGTTGAGGTCCACCCATTCGGTGCGGTCGACGACGGCGGGCACCTCGAGGGCATGCGGCAGCTCCGCGCCGATCTCTTCGGCCACGAGCGGCTCGATCCGCAGCAGCGCATCCCGATAGAAAGCCTCGGCTGCAGCACGTTGCCGGACCGGTATCGGCTCGGCGTGCACGCCCAGCCGGCGCCGCGCGATCTGCCGCACCGCCTCCCAGTCGATCAGCCGCGTGCCGGCGCGGCGCACCAGCTCGCGCTGCGCAACGGTCGCTCCGACCGCCAGCAGGCTGCCGACGACCACGCCCATGCCTAGCCGGCTCATGCTGCGTGCCATGGGTTGAGTCTAGCCCGCGTCGACAGAGGCCGGCTCGGGCGCCGGTTCGACCGATACCGATTCGACCGACGGCAGCTCGGCGCCGAAGACGCGCTCGGCGACTGTCGAGAAGGCGTCGACGTCGCCGGTGGTCACGATGCGGTTCGTCGCGGAGTCGCCCGATGACGCCCGCACGCCGAGCGCGTCGAGGAGATCCTCCACGGCCAGCGAGGTCGTGAAGGCGGAGTCGACGACCGCCACGCCAGGACCGACGCGCGCCTCCAGCAGCGGCCGCAGCAGTGGGTAGTGCGTGCAGCCCAGCAGCAAGGTGTCGATGGCGGGGTCGGTTGCGAGCAGCCGATCGAGGTAGCCGTCGACCGCGTCACGTGCCCGCGGACCGTCGAGATCGCCTGCCTCGACCAGCGGAACGAGGTCCGGGCAGGCCTGCTGGGTGACGGCCAGGCGCGGATCGGCCTTCATGATGGCGGCCGGGTAGGCACCCGAGGCCACGGTGCCGGCCGTGGCGACCACCCCGACGTGCCCACTCCGCGTCGCCGCAGCGGCGGCGAGCGCTCCCGGCCGGACCACGCCCACGACCGGGACGTCGGACAGGTCGCGGACCTCCGGAAGCGCCTGTGCCGTCGCCGTGTTGCAGGCGATGAGCAGCAGCTTGACATCGGCGGCGAGCAGCCATTCGACGCAGGCAGCCGTGAAGCGCCGCACCTCGTCCCCCGGACGCGGCCCATACGGCGTTCGCGCGTTGTCGCCGAGGTAAAGGGTCGACTCGCCGGGAAGGCGGCGGCGCAGCTCGGAGAGCACCGTCAACCCACCGACGCCGGAGTCGAAGACCCCGATCGGGCGGGGGTCGATGCGCGCGGCCGTCACCCGCTCAGCGGCGTGCCAGGGCCGGCGCGCGCTCGTTGAGGTGCGCCGCCAGCGAATCGGCGATGCGTCGCACGCCGGCCGAGATCGGGGCCTCGGGCGAGCTCGTCACGAACGGCACACCCTCGTTGTTCGAGGCAAGCACGAGATGGCCGTCGGAGACGATCTCGAAGTCGATGCCGTGCCCGATCGCCTGCTCGACGTCCTCCTTGTTGAAGCCGCCGGCCGCATCGGCCCGGTTGAGGACCGTCGCGATCTTGTGGGCGGGGTAGCCGATGGCCGCGAACGTCTCTCCGGCCATGGCCAGGCCACGGATGGCCATCGAGTCGTAGGTCAGCACCTCGAGGATGACATCCGAGGCATCCAGGAAAACCAGCACGTCGTCGGAGAGGGCGGCGCGCGTGTCGACGATCACGAACTCGTAGAGCTGACGCAGGATCGAGAGCGCCTTCTCGACGTCGCGAACGGTGACCATCTCGGCCATCTCGACCCGTGGCGGAGCGAGCAGGATGTCGATTCCCGATGGATCGCGCCAGGCCACGTCGGCCAGATCCTGCTCACGGATCCGATCGGTGGGCAGGTCGACGATCGACGGTGCCACGGCAGGCACGCGCAGCAATCCTCGGAGATCGGAGAACTGCATCGAGCCGTCGATGAGGCAGACGCGGTGCGACACGCCGAGGGCCACGGCCAGGTTGTAGGCCAACGTCGTGCGTCCGACGCCGCCCTTGGGCGAGAAGAGGCTCACCAGCAGCGACCCGCTGCGCGACGACTCGACCGCGTGCTCGTCGTGAGCCTTGCGCACCAGCGTGGTCAGGTCGAAGCCGGAGAACGGCATCTTCAGCACGGCGTCGATGCCGCGCTCGGGGTCCTCGTTGATCGGGTTCTGCGGCACGGTGAGCATGATCACCGCGATCTGCGGCTCCGCTGCCCGGAGGCTGGCCGCAACCTGGGTGCCGCTGACGCGTCCCTGCAGCAGGGCGTCGACGATCACGACGTGGGGCTTGAACTCGGAGGCGGCCGTCACCGCTCGGTCGCCCGACGTGACGACGTCGAGCATCTTGATCTGGGACTGCGCCTGGAGCAGGGCACGGATGTGCGATGCGACCTGCGGAACGTCCTCGACCACGAGGAGCCGTATCTGCTCGCCTGCCATACCCTCACCTACGCCTGTCGAGCGACGACACGGGGCTTTCCCAGCCGTTCGCTCTCGTCCCCCGTCGCGCGTCTCGCGACGAGAATGAACCGCTCGCTATCGCGCTGCAACGGCTCGAGATCGTGCGACCCGTACGTCAGCTCGACCTGCAAGCCCGCTTGGCGAACCAGTCGCTCGAGCGCGCCCGACGATGGATACCACAGCCGGTAGCTGGCTGGAAGCCGCGCTATCGTACCATCGGGCTGCGGGCGCTCGACCAGCGTCGAGAAGGCGACACGCAGGCCGTCATCGCTGCGCTCCCGCATGAGCTGGCTGTATCGGACCACCTCGCGCCCTCGCAGCCGGCGCCGCCAATCGAGCGTGAGGGGCAGGTCGTGCTCGGGCAGCTGCCCCGGCCCCAGGTCGTCGATGACCAATCGCCCGGCGCGCGTCAAACGCCTCCGCGCATGGGTCAGGCAGCGCAACACGCCCCCAGGACCATCGAGGTGCGGGAGCACGCCCGCGATCACCACCAGGCCGAAACGGGCGGCAATGACGAACCGCGTCGCATCGGCATGCACCAGCTCCAGCCTGGCGTCCGCGGCGGCAGCGGCCAGCGCCGGCGTGTGCCGGATGCGCCTTCGCGCGCGGCGCAGCAGCGCGGCGCTGCCGTCGACGCCCACCACCCGCCGCGCGCCGCCGTCGAGGAACGTGCCGAACAGCCGTCCGGAGCCGCATCCCAGGTCGAGGACCGAGCCGCGCGTCCGACTGGTCATCTCGCGGTAGAAGGCGAGATCCTCGGTGATCTCATCGTGCTCGAGGTCGTACAGCTCGGCCAGCAGGTCCGGATCGCTCGGCTGGCCGGCGAAGATGTCCGCCGCATCCGGAGCGCGGCCGGTCACGGCACGTCGAACCGCCGCACCGCGAACCACTCGGCCAGACCGGCGAGGATGAGGACGAAGAGGGCGGCCGGCACGGTCAGCGCGCCGCCCAGTCGCAGCCCGCCAAGCGCCGCGATCACCGCCGCGGCGAGGAGACCGCGCCGCGCCGCACGTGCCCATCCGCCCCGATAGGCGATCCGACGCCGGAGGAGATACTCGGCCAGGAACGCGAACGGCGTGACGAGGAGCAGCGCGGCCAGCGCGGCGAGGACCACGACCACAGCGCGATTCAGACTGGCGCCGGGGCACGGATCAATGTCGGTCGGCCCCGGACAGGCGACCGACGCGAACGCCACCAGGGCCAGGATGCAGGCCGCTCCCGCGAGCACCAGGACGGCCACCACCAGCCGCTGGCGTGGCGTCACCGGACGGAGTCGGGACAGATCTCGCGGAACGGGCAGTACCCGCAACGCATGGGTTGAGGTGTCGCGTCGAAGCGCTGCGCGCGGATTCCCTCGGCTGCGGCGCTGATCTTCTCCTGCGCCTTCTCGAGCCGCTTCTCGCTGACCTCGCTGCGACCGACGAGGCCGGACTCGAGGAAATGCAGCGACAGCTCGTCGGGCAGCCGTCCGTGCTGAGCCTCGTAGCCGAGGGCATAGATCGACAGCTGCAACGACTCTCGGGCGCGGCGCGCGGCCGTCGCCGGATCGCGCACGTCGCTCGACTTGTAGTCGGTGATCACCACCCGTCCGTCCGCTTCGACGTCAATTCGGTCGTAGCGCCCGCGAACCCGGTCGCCGCCGAGCTGGAAGCTGAAGTCGGCCTCCACTGCCGTGGGTCGCGCCGGATCGCGCTGCTGCGCGTCCCAGAATCGGGCCAGCGCGTCGTGCGCCGCGGCCTTGCGGGCCTCCTCATGCTCGCGCGTCAGGAAGCCGACCGACTCCCAGCTCCGGTCAAGCTCGGCATGGAGCTCGTCGAGACTCATCTGGCGGCCCGCCATCTGACGCCGATGGAAGGCCTGCACCGCCGCGTGCAGCGCTCGGCCATACACCATGGCGTGTGAGGCAGGAGTCGGAATGCGGATGGCGTGCGCGAAGCGGTACTTGGCCGGGCAGTCGAGGTAGTCGCTCACCTGGTAGAAGCTGAGCGACAGCGGCCGGTCGCCGAGGCGCGCCGGCTTTGTCACAGCCGGCAGCCGCGCTGGCAGCTCGTGGCGCGAAAGCCGCTCGGCGGCACTCGGGCGCAGCGCCTCCACCGGCGTCGCCGGCGGCAGGTCGAGCGATTCGAGCACGAACTGGCTCATTCGCCTGGCACGGCGGCCCCCGTAGTCCTGTGCGCAGGTCATGACCAGCTCCTCGCGGGCGCGGGTCATGCCCACGTAGAAGAGACGCCGCTCCTCGGCGAGATGCGTCGCGGCAGCAGGCGCATCGGGAAGCAACTCGACCGGCAGTTCGAGCCGGTCCGGGCGCGACCGCGTCGGAAAACGGTCATCGACCAATCCCACCATGAACACCGTCGGGAACTCGAGCCCCTTGGCCTTGTGGTAGGTGAGGACCTGGACCGCACCGTCGTCATCGGGCCCGGCGTCGGCCGTGGAAGGGTCGTCTCCGATCTCGATCAGCGTGTCGAGCTGGGCGACCAGGAACGGAAGGCGGTCGTCGCGCAGGAGGCTGGCCTGATGCCGCACGATCTCGAAGAATCGCGCAACGTTGGCCAGCCGCGCCTCGCCCGTCTCGCGCGCCTCAGCCGAGAGCCGAGCCAGCCAGCCTGAAGCGGTCAGGAAGTGGTACAGCAGCTCGCCGGTGCTGCGCTCGGTGCTCATCGAGCGGTGCTGGTCGATCGTCGTGAGCAGCCGCTGCACCACCTCGAGCGCCCTCCGGCCGAATGGCGAATCTTCGGGGTGATCGGCGGCATCGCGCAGCGCCGCAGCGAGGCTGATCCGACGCCGGCCGGCGCGATTGAGGGCCAGCGTCACGTCGGCGGCGCTCAGCCCGAACAGGTCGGAGGTGGCGACGTCGTACAGGCTGACCGAGTCGTCGGGGTCGTTCACCGCCCGCAGGAAGCTGATCAGCAACCGCACCTCGGGTTGCTGGTAGAGGCCGGCCGTGCCGCTGAAGCGCCACGGCACGCGCTGGATGTTGAGCGACCGCAGGAACGGCTCGGCATCGCGGTTGCCGCGAACCAGGATGGCGTGCTCGCCCGGGCGGCGGCCCGCAGCAATCGATGCGGCAATGCGCTCAGCCACGCCATCGGCCTCATCCGAGCCCGTCGCGAAGGTCAGCAGCTGGATCGGTCGATCAGCGTGTGGCGGACGAGCGAAGCTGGCGCGAGCCTTCAGCCGCTTGTCGAGCCCTTCGCGGGCCTCCAGCCGATCCGGATCGTTGTGCTCGATGAGCCGATGCGCCGCGTCGAGGATCGGCTGGCGGCTTCGGAAGTTATCGACCAGGACGACGCTGGCAGCACGCGGATACGAGGCCCGGAAGCCGAGGATGTTGCCGAGGGCCGCACCCCGGAAGCGGTAGATGCTCTGGTCATCGTCTCCGACGACCGTCAGGTTGCGGTGGCTGGCGAGCAGCTTCACCAGCTCGAACTGGGCATGGTTGGTGTCCTGGAACTCGTCCACCAGGATGTACCGATAACGTTGCTGCTCCTCGGCGAGCACCGCAGGATGGTCGCGCAGCAGCCGCAGCGCGAGGCTGACCTGGTCGCCAAAGTCGAGCCGATCCGCCGCGCGCATGAACCCCTCGTACGCCTCGTACAGGCTGGCCAGCTCGAGCTGGAGCGCCGCCTGCTCGCCCAGCGCCGCATTCGCCGGGTCCGCAGCTGCCTGCTGCGCCAGCCGCTCGGCGCCGGCACGGAAGGCGGATGCGCTGATGTCCTCGTCGCGCGCCCGACTGATGAGCGTCACCAGGGCATCGAGAAAGCGGGTCGGATCGCCGAGCGGGCGGAGCCGATCCAGCGGCAGCTCGAACAGGTGCTCGCGCAGGAAGATGACCTGCTCGGAACGAGACAAGACGGTCGAGCGGTCGCTCAGCCCGGCCTCGAGGGCGTGCTCCCGCAGCAGCCGGTCGCCGAACGCATGGAAGGTGCTGATGACCGTATCGGTGTAGCCGTAGGGAACCAGCTGGTCGACCCGCTCCGTCATTTCGAGCGCGGCCCGATCGGTGAAGGTCAGCGCCAGGATCTCCGACGGCTTGGCCCGCTTCTCGGCGATCAGCCAGGCGATGCGCCGGGTGATCACCGTGGTCTTGCCTGTGCCCGCGCCGGCGACGATCAGGAGCGGCCCCTCGCCGTGCGTGACGGCGCGCCGCTGGCGAGCGGTGAGATCGGCGAGGAGCGGGGGCTGGATGCGCAGGTGCGGCCGGCCGCGGCGGACCGGGACCATCTCCTCGAAGATCGGGAGCTGGTCAGGTGACGGCACGACCGCGGGCACGTCCGGCATGGTAGCCGAGAGGGTACTCACCACACCCTTATCAGCCGCTTACCGGACAGGTTGTGTGTCGCGATCGGTGCTCAGTGCTCCACATACCGGCCGGATCAAGCTCGCCGACTCAGCGCCGGCGCCTGACCTCGAGCTCCGCGACCAGCGCCGCGGCATAGCGGCGGGTCGTACCGAGCTCGTCTCGAGCCTCGGCAACGCTCGGCGCTCGCTCCGTGAACCGCGCGAGCAGCTCGTCGAGGACGTCGGCCGGATAATCGATCCCCGGCGCAACCTCCACCAGCTCGCCTGACTGCCGCAGGCCCTCGACGACCGCCACCGGTAGGCCGATGCGCCGAGCCACCGCCTCGGCCCGCGGCGGGCTGGGGCCCGCACCGCGCAGTTCTGTCAGGAGCCGGTCGGCACGTCCGCGCATCTCGGGGCCGAGCGCCGCGTCGCGCGATGGGAGTCTGACCCGTCCTCCGGCCAGCTCCACGTCACCCGCCTGACAGAGCGCGTCGAGCACGGCACGCAGCTCGGCATCGGTCAGCTCGAGCGCTTGGGCGCCTCGATGCCCGGCAGGTCGCGACGGTGTGGCACGCACCTCCGCCAGGACCGAGTCGACACGAAGCCACGGGCGCATCGGCGCACGACGGTGAGCTCGCGCCAGCGCCGCGAGCAGGCGGCGACCCGCGACGCGCTGCGCCGGCTGCATCGGCCGCTAGGACTGGGCGGTCGGGACGGGACGCGTGCCTTCGACAGCGATGCGGATGGCCTGTGCCTCCTCGGTCGACAGGGTGTGCTTCGAGGCGCCGTTCTCGACCGGCTTGGCGAAGAGCCGCGTGTTGGCCCGCCCGTGGAGGCTGGACAGGACGACACCGTCGCGCCGGTCGTCGAGCAGGGCGATGGCGAAGCTCTGGTCCGAGCCGGTGTCCTCGAAGGGGTTGAAGCGCACCATTCCGATGTGCTGCAGGCTGCCCCGTGACCGCTCCTCGAGGAAGCCGTGCAGGCGATCGAGGTCACCCAGCCGTCGGCTCACCTCGTCGACCCGCTGCACATGCCCATCGAGCACGTTCCTTAGCGATCCGCCGTTTTCCGATGCTCCGACCAGCTGGCGGTAGGCACGCGTCGCCCGACCGAGCCGGATTCCCTGCACCAGGATCACGAGCAGCAGCAGAAGAACGATGAGGCCGAGGACGCCGAAGGCGATCGCCAGGTTGTCCGCCAGGATGCGGTTCAGCTCGGCCACGACGTGCTCCGTGGGGGGTGGCTGGTATCATACCGACCGCACCCGCGGTATCCGCGGGTGATTCCGTGCGAAGTTCGACGATCCGAGGTTCCGATGGCGAAACGAGGCGGCAAGGCAGCCAACCGCAAGGCGAAGCAGCGTCGGGCACAGCGCCCGAGCACTCCCCCGCGACCGGTTGCGCCCGTCGAGCGCACCCTCTCGGAGGACGCCTTCGACGCGGAGCCGATGCGGCCGACGGCTGCCGCGCCTGCGCCTGTCGCTGCGGCGCGTGAATCGGTGCGCGAGCCTGCCCGCAAGCCATCCCGCGATCCGCGAGCCATGATCGCCGGACCCTCGCGCCTCGGCGAGCGCGCGCAGGCCGAGTACCACTACGTGACTCGGGATCTCCGCAACATCGGGGTGCTGGTGGTGGTGATGGCCGCCATCCTGGCCGTCGCCTTCATCGTCTTCAACGTCTTCGGCATCGCCCGCGCCGCCTGAGCTTACCGGCGGCTGCGCGAGCCTTCGTCTGGCGGGTGAGCCAGCGGGTGGCTGCCCGCCAGAGCCACGGTGTGGCTCTAACGGAGAAGCAGCGCGCCCAACACCGGCTCCGGCCTTCCTCGCAGGTCCGCCTCGGCCGTTTCGTTCGCTGATCGAGCCATCGCGTGGAGATGCCGTCGATCGACGAGCCCTCGACGCGCGCTCGTTCGCTGGTAGAGCCACCAGGCGGCTCCGCCTGGTGCGCCGGCCCCGCCTGATGCGCCGGCTCCGCCTGATGCGCCGACTACTCCCTCCGCTGCTCCAACCGTGCCCGCCGCAGGCGCGTGAGCCGCTCCCCGATCTGCTGCTCCAGGCCCTGGTCGGACGGCTCGTAAAAGACGCGGCCGACCAGCTCGTCCGGCAGGTACTGCTGCTCCACGTCGGCGTCGTCGTAGTCGTGCGGATAGAGGTAGCCGCGGCCGTATCCGAACTCCTTCGACAGCCGCCGATGCGCCGCCGGTCGAAGGTGCAACGGCACCGGACGACGGCCGTGCTCCTCAACGTCGGCCAGCGCCGCGAAATACGCAGCGCCCGCACGATTCGACTTCGGAGCCGATGCGACGTAGGCCGCCGCCTGCGCCAAGGCGTACTGCGCCTCGGGCAGGCCGATCATCTCGACCGCCTGCATCGCCGCGACCGCGACCTGCAGCGCCCGCGGGTCGGCGTTGCCGACGTCCTCCGAGGCGGCGATCACGATCCGCCGCGCCACGAAGGTCGGGTCCTCCCCCGCCGCGATCATCGAGGCGCACCAGTACAGCGCGGCATCGGGGTCGTTGCCGCGCATCGACTTGATGAAGGCGGAGGCCGCCTCGTAGTGCTGGTCTCCCACCCGGTCGTAGGCCAGCAGCCGCTGCTGGGCCGCCTCGGCGACGACCTCGGGCGTCGGCGCGTCGGAAACCGCGGCGGAGGCCTCCAGGATGTTGAGCGCCTGGCGGGCATCGCCGCCGGCGAGGTCGAGCACGGTCGTCATCGCATCGGGGGCGAGCGTAACGCGACCGCCGAGTCCGTGGTCCGCATCGGTCAATGCGCGTTCGACGATGGCCTGCAGCGCATCGGTCGACAGCGGCTCCAGGCGGTAGACCCGCAGCCGCGACAGGAGCGGCGAGTTGATCTCGTAGTAGGGGTTCTCGGTCGTGGCGCCGATGAGCGTGATCGTGCCGTCCTCGACGTGCGGCAGCAGGGCGTCCTGCTGGCTCTTGTTGAACCGATGCAGCTCGTCGATGAACGCCACGGTCCGTCCGCCGGCCTCGCGCAGCGCCTTCGCCTCGGCCACGAGTGCTCGCACGTCGGCCACGCCGCTGGTCACCGCCGACAGCTGTCGCCACGTGCCACCAGCCCGGTCGGCGAGCAGCCGGGCCAGCGTCGTCTTGCCGCTGCCCGGCGGACCCCACAGCACCATCGAGGGCAGGTAGCCGGGTCGAACGACGCGGGTCAGGGCGCCGTCAGAACCGATCAGTTGCTCCTGGCCGACGAACTCATCGAGCGTCCGCGGACGCATCCGCGCGGCGAGCGGTGCGCCGACCGCGGCCTCCTGCTCGAAAAGCGGCTGGGTGACGTCCGGGGTCTTCGGGCGGCGCGGCATGCGCCGATTATGATGCGCGCCACGTGAGGCACAGCGAGTGAGCGCCACCCGGCGAACGGTGTCCCCGTGACGCTCCCGGCCGGCTGGGACCGCCGGCACGCATTGACGCTGCAGTTCGTCGACAGCGAGGTCGAGCGCGCGTTCCAGGCAGCGGCGGCAGATCCCGCACGACGGCGACTCGTGCTCAACGCCGTTGCGAACGTGCCGGTATGGATTGTCGGGGTGATCGCCGCCGGAATGTTCCTCCCCGGCATCTACGATCGTCCGATCTGGCTGATGGCCGTCGGGCAGTGCCTCGGCCTCATTGCCGGCGGCGTGTGGGCCTTTCGCCGGAGCCGATCACGCCGCGCGGTCGATGGCGTCTATCTGACGCTCGACCTCACCGGCGGGCTCGTCCTGACGGCAATGACAGTCGTGTCCGGGCTTTTCGAGTCCTACGCAGCGTTCCTGCTCCTCTTCACGGCCGTCAACGCGCTGGCCGTGCAGCGCGTCTCGTTCGTCCCGTCGGTCGTGGCCGTCGTTGGCCAGCTCAGCATGTTCACCGTCGCGGGCATCGCGATCGAATTGGCGGCGCTTCCCTTCCAGTTCGTTCTGCTGGCCTCCGCGTTCTGCGTGCTGGTCGCAGGCAACTACATGGTCGAGGACAGCGAGCGGCGCGAGTTCGCGCAGAGCCGACTGATCGCGGCGCTGCACCGGCAGGTGGACGATCTGCTGCACCGGTATCTGGAGCCGGGCGTGGCCGATTCGATCATCGCCGACCCGTCGCGTGGCGAGCTGGGCGGCGTGCAGATGGAAGTCAGTGTGATGTTCGCCGATCTGACCGGCTTCACCGCCTTCAGCGACCGGGTCGAGCCGGCTGCCGCGGTCGCCCTGCTGAACGAGGCCTTCGCCGCAGCCGTGCCGGTGGTGCGTGCCGCCGGCGGCACGATCGTCCAGTTCGCGGGCGACGCCATGATGGTCATCTGGAACGCTCCCCGACCGCAGCCCGATCACGCCTGCCTGGCGGCACGAGCCGCCATCGGCCTTCAGCAGGCGACCGCACACTTCGCCGACGACCCGGCCCACCCGCGATTCCGGGTTGGGCTCAACACCGGACTTGCGCTGGTCGGGAACATCGGCACCGATGAGCTCAAGGACTTCTCGGCCCTCGGCGACACGACGAATCTGGCGGCGCGGCTTCAGTCGTTCGCCGCCCCGGGCAGCATCGTCATCGGACCACGGACGCGGGAGCTCATCGGCGATATGGCCACTGTGCGCGACCTGGGCCTGCACGAGCTCAAGGGAAAGGCCGCGCCGGTCCGGCTGTACGAGCTCATCGAGATGTCCGAGCCGTGATGGCCTGCGTGCCGACTATGATGCCTGGCATGCAACACAACCTCCGCGTGCCCGGGCCGACGCCGCTGCCCGACGACGTGCGCGAGGCGCAGGCGCAGCCGATGATCGACCACCGCGGCGCCGAGTTCGGCCGCATGCTGCCCGAGATCACCGACGGCATCGCCGAGCTGATCGGGACGTCCGACGAGGTGCTGCTGCTGACGTCGTCCGGCACCGGTGCCATGGAGGCGGCCATTGTCAACACCCTGTCGCCCGAGGACCGGGTGCTGGCGGTGACGATCGGCGCCTTCGGGGACCGATTCGCCGAGATTGCGACCACGTACGGGGCGAACGTCGAGCGGCTGGAGGTCGAGTGGGGGGAGGCTGCGGATCCTGCCGTGCTCCGCGATCACCTGGCCGGCCACGAACCGTATGCGGCGGTCCTCCTGACGCACAACGAGACGTCGACCGGCGTCGTCAATCCGCTCCGCGAGCTGGTCGCAGAGGTCCGCCAGGCGCCAGCACAGCCGCTGGTCATCGTCGACGGCATCAGCGGCCTGGGCGCCATCCCGTTCGAGATGGACGCCTGGGGCGTCGACCTGGTGGTCAGCGCCAGCCAGAAGGCGTGGATGGGATCACCAGGAATCGCCATCGCCGCCGTGGGCGAGCGGGCGCGCCGCGCCGGCGAACGGGCCGGCATGCCGCGCTTCTATTTCGACTTCGGCCAGGCGCGCCGCTGGGCCGAGAAGGGACAGACGCCCTGGACACCGGCGGTGAGCGTCCTGTTCGGGCTGCAGGTCGGCGTGCGCCGGCTGCTGGCCGAGGGACGCGAGCAGACCTGGCGGCGCCATGCGGCGCTCGCAGCGGCCGTGGGCGCCGGCCTCGAGGCCGTGGGGCTCGAACTGGTCGCGCCCGCGGGGCATCGGTCGGCGACCGTGACCGCTGCCTGGGTGCCGGACGGCATCGAGTGGGTGCCGCTCAACCGCACGCTTCGCGAGCGCGGCCTGGCGCTGGCCGGCGGGCAGGGCAAATGGGCCGGCCGCATCCTCCGCTTCGGCCACATGGGCGACGTCCGCCTGTCGGAGCTGACCGATGCGCTGCGCACCCTCGGCGAGGTCCTTCCCGACTTCGACCAGCGCGCCGATCCTGACGCGGCGGTCGCGGCCGCCACCGCCGCGTACGAGGAGCTGAGCTCGACCGCTGCCGCCGCCGCGCGGTGACCGTCGAGCGCCGGCTGCTGCTCGTTCGCCACGGCATCACCGCCTGGAACCGGGAGGGACGCTTCCAGGGACACCTCGATCCCCCGCTCTCCGACGAGGGACGCGACGAGGCACGCGCCCTCGGTCTCCGGCTGGCGGGCTCTGATGAGCCCCCGGCGCGCATCATCAGCTCGTCGCTGAGCCGGGCGCGCGAGACCGCCGAACTGCTCTGTGCAGAGATGCACGCCGCCGGAGTCGGAACCGCGGTGAGCGTCGAGCCCGAGCCACGCCTGATGGAGATCGGGCAGGGCGAATGGGAAGGTCGCACCCACGCCGAGCTGGAACGCGACGACGCCACGCGCTATTCGAACTGGCGCTCGCACCGCGGCGACCAGCAACCCCCCGGCGCCGAGACCATCCAGGACGCGCTCGCCCGTGTCGCCGAGCTTCTCGACGAGGTTGACCACGCGCCGCCGCCTGCCGGCGGTCCGGTCTGCCTCGTCTCGCACGGCGGGACGCTGCGCCTGGTCGCTCGCCGGCTGCTGGATCTCAGCCCGCCGCAGACCTGGTCGCTCGATCTCGACAACGCCTCGCTGTCACGCCTGTCATGGACCGCTGACGGTTGGCGGCTGGAAGCGTGGAACGACGCCTCGCACCTGCTGGGTCGCGGGCCGACGCACGTCGACGAATCGGAGGGCGAGCCGCTGGCGCTCTAGCTGCGGCGCGGGTTGCGTCGACGGGCGAACGCGTGCCCCAGGCGGCGGCGGGCGGTGAGCAGCAGCATCGGCATGCGCATCCGGGCCCAGGCGCGCTCGATGCGTTCGATCATGCTCTCCCCCATGGAGCGCCCCGAGTAGCTCTGCCAGACCTTGGCATCCGCGATGGTCTGGATGTCGGTCCGGCGCTGCGGGATCTCGCGTTCGAGCCACGAGGCGTACTCGTAGATCGTCTCCGAAGGCTGCTGCGCCACCCCCGCCCGGCTGGCGGCGAGCGCCAGGCGTTGCCACTGCCGGTCGCCCGGAGCCAGGAAGCGCCAGCGGCGCCGCGAGCGCCGCAGCCGCCAGACGAGGAAGACCAGGCCCAACAGCACCAGGGCAACGATGAGCGCCGCGTTGCCCTGTCGCGTGTTCGACGGGTCCGGGGTCGTGGTTCCCGGCTGCACGGCGCCGGCGGCCGGCTGGAACGACGGCAGCGCGGTGACCGTGCCCGGATCGGTCTCGAACAGTCCCTGGCCGCGCGGGTTGCCACCGGGACCCGCTTCGGAGTTATCAGGTGAGTCGCTGCCGCGCTCGCGGAACGGCGGCGGGATCGTCTTGGTGGCCTCGAACGTCTGCCAGCCGTAGCCGGGGAAGTAGATCTCGGCCCAGGCGTGCGCGTTCCGCTCACGGACCTGGTAGATGTGCTCGGCGATGCGCTGGCCAGGGGCAAAGCCAACCGCGACGCGCGACGGCAGGCCAACCGAACGTGCCATGACGGCCATGGCCGAGGCGAAGTACTCGCAGTAGCCCTGTCGCCCGTCCGGGTCGAACAGGAACTGGTCGACCAGGTCGCGGTTCGGGTCGGGCGCCTTCACGTCGGTCGAGTACTTGAAGTCCGGGCTGGTGCGCAGGTAGTCGGCCAGCGCATCGGCCATGTGGAATGGGTCGTTCTTGCCAGCGACGATCTGCTGCGCCAGCTGGCGCGTCCGCTCAGTGACGCCGTTGGTGCCGAGATAGAACTGGCGGATCGCGGCGGGATAGTCGGTGCCGGCCTTGGCCAGCTGCGCCTCGGTGGCGTTCGAGATGGCGGAGGTCACCTGGTAGCCCTCCCCCTCGCCGATCGTGTTCGCCGCCTCGAGGCCACCAAGGAACGGCTGGCCCGCCGACTCGTAGACCGTTACCGGCACCAGCGCCGTGGTCGGGAAGCCCGGCGTGAACACGTTGCGCCCGATCGGGCCCTGCACCTGGACACTGACCGTTTCGACGCCGAAGGCCTTCTCCTCCGATGGTCGCTCAGGCGTCTGCCCCGGGAAGATGAGCTCTCCCGCACCGACCGGCCGGCTGGTTCCCTTGCTGCGGTCCCAGCCGTGGCCCGTGTACTGGTCGTAGGTGATCGTGCGCATGTAGTAGGGCCGCTGCGAGCCGACCGTCATGACCACGGCATCGTTGCTGACCCAGGTCCCCGACACCCGGAACTGCGAGCCGAACGTCGTGCCGCTGAAGCGCGACTCGGGATTGGTGAGGTTGCCGAAGACGCCGTCCAGGTTGTCCTGAATGCCGGACCACACGCCGTCGAGGTTGCGCCACGCCCCGGTCAGTGGGGCGGCGACAGCCACCGCGGTCAGCACCCAGGCCAGCGCGATGCTGCCGGCGATGAAGAGGATCCCGCTGCGCATGATCGAGAGCGGGACCTCGGTGTTCTCGTTGACCCGCCGGATCTGCCACCCCTCCTCGCGCGTCAGCAGCGCCGCCCGCAGCCAGAGCAGGAGCGAGGCGAGCACGAACAGGACGAGGTAGAAGAGCAGATCGGTGAACGTCGCGCTCAGGTTGACGATCAGCGCCAG
>JAICUY010000102.1 GCA_025935615.1 Steroidobacteraceae bacterium | reverse complement strand
CGGTCCGCCATCCAGGCCACCAGGATAGCGATCGAATACATCAGTGGCCACTCGGTCAACTCCAGCGGCTGGATCTCGTGCTCGACCGCCGGAAGCAGCACATAGCCCAGCATGGCCAGTGAGCTGGCCGCGATGCGCCGGTACGTGACCCGCCGGCCGAACACGAAGGCATCGATGATGAGGACCACGAAGACGCCGTGGAACAGCAGCTCCGGGGGGCCGAACTGGAGATAGGTGGCCGCCACGAGCACGAGGGCCAGCGCGTCCAGCCCGAGCAGCAGCCGGCGCAGCCCGAGGCGCGGCAGTCGCGCCCGAAGGTCGTGGAGGGCGAAGGCCTCTGCGGTGGGACGCGGCGCCATGGACACCGAAGCGCGTCGATTGGTCATGGTTCCGCTCGCCTTTGGTCACCGATGACTATAGGTGTCTGAACAAGTCCCCAGCGACCCTCAGCGCATCGGACCAAACGAGATTACACACCTGAGGAGACACGTCATGAACATCCGGATGGCGGTGCTCCGCCGGCCCGTGGCGGCAGGCTCGGCGCTGCTCCTGGCCGTCGCCCTGGCCGCATGCAGCCAGGGGCCGGGAGCGAGCTCGCCGGCTGCGACCAGTGGCACCGGCTCCTCCGCCGGGGCTGGTGCAGGAACCACCGTCAACGCGACGCTGACCGAGTTCAAGGTCGAACTCGACAAGACGCAGGTGCCGGCCGGAACGGTCACCTTCCAGGTCACCAACAACGGCACCATCGTGCACGAGTTCGTCGTCTTCAAGACCGATGACGCGCCGGACGCACTGCCGACCGCGAGCGAGGAGAGCGAGGTCAACGAGGACGACCCGAGCCTGACCTCGATGGGCGAGGTCGAGGACGTCGATCCCGGCGCCAGCAAGTCGTTCACGGCCGATCTCGAACCCGGGAAGTACGTGGCGATCTGCAACGTCGAGGGCCACTACATGGCCGGAATGCACGTTCCGTTCACGGTGCAGTAGCTGCCGAGACGCCGTCAGTCATCTGGCATCGAGCGACGGTCGCCGACGGGCCGCTCCGCGCCGGGGAAGCCCAGCGCCCCCGAGGCGACCCACCACTCCATGACGTCGTAGGTCAGCCGCCCGGCCTGGACGGACGGGTCGCCATCGCTCAACCGGCGCGCCTCGTCCGGGTCACAGGCGAAGATCGACAGACCCCGCAGCGATTCGTCCGAGCTGTCGCCCAGCGGCCCGTTGACGACCAGCACGCCGTCGCGCTTCAGCTGCGCGCGGTACGCGAGATGCCGCCGCTGCAGATCGTCGAGCTCCTCGTCGCTGAAGCTGGGCAGCGCTGCCGGCCAGCGCAGCAGGACCAGGGTGTAGACGTCGAAGGCGTCCGGGATGTTCGGGTCGCGTGGCATCGATTGCCTCTACCGCGCGACGAGCTCGGCGACGAGCTCGGCCTCGAGCTCCTCGATCGTCCGGATCGAGCGCTCGCCGGTGGCCCGTACGGTCACCTCCGCGCCTCCGGCGGCCAGCGAGCGAGGCGAGATGGTGAGGATCAGCGGCATGCCCAGCAGCTCCGCATCGGTGAACTTGACGCCGGGTGACTCGTCTCGGTCGTCGTACAGCACGTCGACCCCCGCATCGGTCAGGCGCTGGTAGAGGCCTTCGGCCGCATCGGTCACGCTGGCGTCGCGCGCGCCACCGATGGCGACCAGGTGTGCGGCATACGGCGCCACCGACGCCGGCCAGGCGATGCCCTTGTCGTCATGGTGCGCCTCAACGACGCATGCCAGACTGCGCCCGAGCCCGATGCCGTAGCTGCCCATCACGACGGGATGGCGCTCGCCGTCCTCGCCCAGGTAGGTCGCACCCAGCGCGGCGCTGAAATCGGTGCCGAGCTTGAAGATGTTGCCGACCTCGATGCCGTTCGCCAGCCGCAGCCGGCCGCCGCAGTGCGGGCAGGTATCGCCTTCGCGCGCGTTGACGATATCGGTCACGAGGTCGGGCGCGAAGTCGCGTGGCACGTTGACGTTGCGGTAGTGGGTGTTGTCCCGGTTGGCTCCGGCGACGAGGTTGGGCGACGCGGCGACCAAGTCGTCCACGATCACCAGCGTGTCGTGCGCGCCGATCGGCGAGCCGTAGCCGGGAACCATCCCCGCCGCCACGATCTGCTCGGCCTGGGCCGGCCGCAGGTCGAGGGCGCCCGCGGCGTTGGCCAGCTTCGTCTCGTTGACGTCGAAGTCGCCGCGCACGATGGCGGTGATCAGCCGGCCCGAGCGGTCGGCGAAGAAGGCCGCTTTCGCGGTGCGGTCGGTGCCGACCTCCAGCAGCGCGGCCAGGCTGGCGATGGTGGTGGTGCCGGGCGTGTCGACCTCCTCGAGCGGAAGGGCGTCCTCGGGCGCCGAGTCCGGCTTGCGCACGCCGGCGATCTGCTGGTTCTCGGCGTAGTCACCGTTCTCGCACAGCACCAGAGTGTCCTCGCCCAGCGGGTTGAGGACCATGAACTCGTGCGCCAGGCTGCCGCCCATCATCCCCACGTCGGCTCCGACCGGGACTGTTTCGAGACCGATGCGCTCGAAGATCCGGGTGTAGGCGTCGTAATGCAGCCGGTAGCTGCGGTCGAGCCCGGCGGAGTCGAGGTCGCACGAGTAGCTGTCCTTCATCACGAACTCACGCACGCGGATCAGCCCGCCTCGTGCGCGCGGCTCGTCGCGGAACTTGGTCTGGAAGTGGTACACGATCAGCGGCAGCTGGCGGTAGCTCTGCACGATGTCGCGCAGCAGGTCGGTGACGACCTCCTCGTGGGTCATGGCCAGGACCATGTCGCGGCTGGCGCGGTCCTTGAAGCGGACCATCTCGGGACCGATCTTCTGGTACCGGCCGCTCTCGCGCCACAGGTCGGCGGGGTGCACCACCGGCATGCTCATCTCCTGTCCACCGATAGCGTCGATCTCCTCGCGGATGATCGCCTCGATCTTCTGCGCGACCCGGAATCCGAGGGGCAGCAGCGTGAAGATCCCGGAGCCCAGCTGGCGGATGTAGCCGGCGCGCACCAACAGCCGGGCGGAAGGCATCTCCAGCTCGGCCGGAGCCTCGCGCAGGGTGGTGAAGAAGAGCTCGGAGAGGCGCATGGGCCGCTGATTCTAGCGACTCATCGAGCGCGGCCCGGTCGGTGCCAAGTGCCGGCGAGTGCCCGCGAGCCACGTGGCGGCTCTAGCAGCGAAGTTAGACCGGGGCGGAACCCATGCGGTGGGCGGGCAGCGCAGTCCCGCATCGGCTCAGTCGCCGGGGGAGCCATGGCCTGGCTCTGCGACCGGTTCTCGCGATCGGAACCGTTGCTCGTTCGCCATTAGGGCCATCCGGTGGCTCTACAAGACGGCGGCGGCAGGCGTACACCGGTCATCGTGACAATCCGCCGGTAATAGCCCGGTAATGGCGCGGTAATGGCCGATACGGAAGATGTCGGCGTGCCACCGCGACTACGCGCCGTTCATGAAGCGGCAATGCGGATGAAGCGCGAGCTTCGCGAAGACGGCCTCGAACTGCGCCGAGCGAGGCTGGCTGCGGGCCTGACCCAGAAGCGCGTTGCCGCCGCCCTCGGATGGTCTGGCTCGAAGGTCGGCAGAATCGAGCGCGGCGAGGATGCGCAGGTCGGAATCGTCGATCTGGCGAGGATGGCGTCGGTCGTCGGCAGGCAATGCTGGCTCCGACTCTTCCCGGCTGCGCCGGCGGTGCGTGATGCGCCGCAGCTGGCTCTGGGCGGCCGATTTCTGAAGGTCCTCGGGACCGCGTGGAAGGTGCTGCTCGAAGCCGGATCTGAGATCGTCGGCGACCCGCGCGCCTTCGATGTCCTGCTTCGCGGCCCGGTGACTATCGGTGTCGAGCTGATCACTCGGCTGCATGACGTTCAGTTGCAAGTGCGGCCGATCATGAACAAACAGCGCGACACCGGCGTCGATCGCGTCATCCTGGTCCTGAGCGATACCGCTGCCAACCGTCGCGCTGCTCGCGATGCAGGTCCCGCCTTGGACGCAGCCTTCCCTGTACGTGGCAGACGGCTTCTCGACGCGCTGCGATCGGGAGCGGATCCCGGTGGGAATGGCCTTATCTTCGTGTAGGTGGCGCCCGATCGCCGGGTCCGGCGCGCGTAGCCACCTGGCGGCTTTAACAGCGAATCAAGCGGTCGGCGCGGCCGTTCGCGCGTGTTTCCTTCGCTGCCGCAGCCACCCGGTGGCGATTTCTTG
>JAICUY010000029.1 GCA_025935615.1 Steroidobacteraceae bacterium | reverse complement strand
GGCGGCCACGTATGCGGCGGGCGGGCGGCCACGTATGCGGCGGGCGACTACTGTTTCGCATGAGCCGTCGTTCGCGCCGCTCCCCATGCATGCTGCACATGGCGCACAGCGTGAGAGGGGCTTCGTGCGAGATTGCATGCGCTCGGCGCATTCGGCGGACGCAGCGGGCGCTACTCCCAGGACCAGCCTGCGCCGCCGTCCCACCAGGCGTGGAGCAGGTCGCCGGCCGGCCCGCGGGCGAAGACGTCGAGGCGGTTGGGGCCCCACGAACAGGCGCTCGGGTCGGAGGCGAGCTCGCCGCCCAACGACTCCCAGGGCTGCCAGCCGGCCGGCTCGTACCATCGGTGCCAGAGCGCACCGTCACGGCCCCGCGCGAACAGGTCGATCCGGTCGGCGCCCCACGAGCAGGCCGCCGGGTCGCCGACGAGGTCGCCGCCCATCGGCTCCCATTCGTGCCAGGCGGCCCCATCCCAGTATCGGTTCCAGAGCTGGCCGTCCTGGTGGATGGCAAACACCTCCATCTCGTTGGCGGCCCAGCTCGTGACCGCCGGAGCTGACGACAAGGTGCCCCCGAGCGATTCCCACGTATTCACGGCTATTCCTTCTGATTCGCTCGCTGGACCATCGCTGGTCGGTAGGATGCGCGCATGGACCGAGCCAGCGCCAAACCGGGCGGCGACCCGACCTTGTGAGCAGGCGCGCCTGGACGCTGGTCGCGGTCGTCCTCGCTTCGGGGATCGTCTTTCTCGATTCGACCGTCGTCAACGTCGCGCTCGACGCCATCGGCGGCGAGCTGCCGGCCGCCTTCGTCGCGCCGTTGGAGGGGCAGTCGTACATCGTCTTCGGTTACCTGCTGACGCTGTCCGCGCTGCTCATCCTGGCGGGCGCGCTCGCCGACGTGTACGGCCGGCGCCGCATGTTCCTCATCGGTCTCGGCGGCTTCGGGGCCAGCTCGGTGCTGTGCGGCGTGGCGCCCGACATGGAGCTGCTGATCGCCTTCCGGCTGCTGCAGGGCGCCTTCGGGGCGCTGCTGGTGCCGACCTCGCTGGCCATCATCACCGCAACCTTCGACGGTGAAGAGCGCGGCCGCGCCTTCGGGATCTGGGCCGCAGCATCGGGCGCCACCACGCTGTTGGGGCCGCCGCTGGGTGGCTTCCTGGTCGACGCCATCAGCTGGCGGGTCGTGTTCCTGATCAACGTCCCTCTCGTGCTGCTGGGCCTGTACGCGGGCGCGCGCCACGTCGCCGAGACGCGGAACCCGGACGCCGAGGGCCGCTTCGACTGGCTGGGCGCGGTGGTCGTGGCGATCGCCGTCGGCGGGCTGTCGTTCGGCGCGATCCGCGGCCAACAGCAGCAATGGAACGACCTGCTGGCCTGGGCCGGGCTGCTCCTGGGTGCGGCGGCGACCGTCGCAGCCGTTCCGATGATGCTCAGGCGCCGCGATCCGCTCATTCCGCCGTTCCTGTTTCGCTCGCGGAACTTCACCGTCACCAACATCTCGACCCTGCTGATCTACGGCGCGCTGTACGTCTACAGCTACCTGTCGGCGATCTTCGTGCAGGGCACCATCGGCTACAGCGCGCTCGCCGCGGGGCTGATGGGACTGCCGACCAGCATCCTGCTCACCGCCTTCTCGACCAGCGCCGGCTCGCTGGCCGGCCGATACGGGCCGCGCTGGTTCATGACCGTGGGTCCCGGACTCATGGCGCTGGGCCTGCTGTGGTTCGTGCGCCTGCCGGTCGACTCGACCGCGTGGCAGGCATCGCTGGCAGATCCGATCAGCCTCTTCCCGCCGCCCGCGTATTGGATCGACTTCCTGCCCGCGATCATCCTGTTCGGGGTGGGGCTGACGATCATGGTGGCGCCGCTGACCACCGCCCTCATGAACTCGGTGCCGGAGCGAAACTCGGGGATCGCGTCGGCCATCAACAACGCCATCTCCCGCGTCGGGCCGCTGCTGGCGGGGGCGGTGATCTTCGTGGCCATCACCGCGGCCTTCTACTCCGGCATGCAGTCGCGGGTGCCGTCGATGAACGTCGATGACGTGGGCGTGCGCCGCGACTTCTCGCCGCTCAACCAGCCGGCGGACTCGGTCCCCGGGTCACAGGTCCGCGCCGCCAACGAAGCATCGACCGATGCGTTCCACCTGGCCATGCTGATCGCGGCGCTGCTGTGCGCCACGGGAGCCGCGGTCAACGGCATCGGCATCCGCAACCAGCCGACCGCCGCCGCCGTCGAGGGCTAGAAGATCAGCGGGCAGTAGGGGGCGAGGTCGGTGCGGAACACCGCGTCGAGGCGTGCCGCCGCGCCGGCGGTTCGCTCCTCGCCGCGTCCGGCGGCCAGCAGCCCGGCGAACGAGCTGCCGCCGAGGTAGAGCGCGGCGAGATCCGCCACGTCCATCGCCACGTCAGCCTCACGGTCGGTCGGGGACACGCGCGCGCCCTCGCGACTCGCTTCCAGCGACCAGCGCCCGGCGTTCCAATCGCAGACCTCGTCCCGCAGCTCGAGCACCAACTCGTCCGCGGCGGCGTACCCGCGTCGCTCGAGCGCCGGTCCGACGTCGACGATCCGCAGCCACATGCCGTCGCCGAGCGACATTCCCAGGCGCCGTGGCTCGCTGACCATCCACAGCAGCGGTGAGTCGACCGGCTGCGGCCGCGCCCGCACCGTCCCGATCAGGTCGACGCCGAACAGGTAGCGCCACAGCTCGCCGGTTGCCGCCGGGCTGGTGCCCTCGACCTCGTAGACCTGCAGCGTCGACTTCGGGCCGCGCGCATCCCATTCCTGCGAGATGCGGTAGATGGCGAAGCCGTCATCGGTCGTGTCGGTGTCGTGGACGACGTAGAGCAGCGGGCCGCCGCCGCGGCGATGCTGCGGCGGGTCGTGGAAGATCTCGGCGTTCCAGTACTCGGCCGGCCGCGCGAAGTAGCCGGCACGCGTCCGGCGGACGGTGTCGAACAATGCCGGCAGCAGGTCGCGCGCCTCCTGCTCCTCGACGAACCGCACCGATCCCGTTGGCGGAGCGTCGTCCCGGAACACGATGCGGGATCGCTCCGCCTCGATCAGTGCGTTGACGGTCGCCATGCCGTACCCGAAGCGACCGTAGATAGCTCCTTCCGACGCCCACAGCACCGCGACGGGATCGCCGTGCTGGTGGATGTCGGCCAGCTGGCGCCGCATCATGGCCGTCAGGGCACCGCGCCGGCGGTGGGTCGGCAGGACGCCGACGGCCGTCACGGCGGAGGCCGCGACCTCCCCGCCCGGCACGGTCAGCATGGTGTGCCACACCGCGCCGCCGCCCACCATGCGGTCGCCGTCATACGCGCCGATGACGTCGAAGGTCGCGAAGAACGGCTCCACGGCGGCCATTTCGGCCGGGTCGTACGAGCTGCCGAAGGCGACGTCGACCACCTTGCCGTAGTCGTGGCTGCTGCCGCTGAAGGTGCGCGCGTCGATGGGCATCGGGCGATGATACGCAGATGTTCCCGCTGGGTGATGAGAACGAGCCGGGGCACGGCCTGCCCTGGGTCACCCTCGCGCTCATCGCCATCAACGTCGCCGTCTTCCTGCTGCTGCAGCAGGCCGGCGCCAACAACGACTTCACGTACGGCTTCAGCGCCGTTCCGTTCGAGATCACGCACAACGTCGACCTCGTCGGCTCGCAGGGCGGCATCCCGCAGGCGCCAGGGCCGGACCCGATCTACTTCACCCTGCTCAGCAGCATGTTCATGCACGGCGGCTGGCTGCACATCGGCGGCAACATGCTGTTCCTGTGGATCTTCGGCGACAATGTCGAGCACCGGGTGGGGCACCTGACCTACCTCGTCTTCTACCTCGTCGCCGGCGTGATCGCCTCCTTGGCGCAGATCGTCGTGAGCGCCGATTCCGCCATTCCGTCGCTCGGCGCCTCGGGGGCCATCTCCGGCGTGCTGGGCGCGTACGTCGTCATGTTCCCGGGCAATCGCGTCACCGTCTTCGTCTTCCGCTTCCTGACCCAGGTTCCCGCCGTCGCGGCCATTGGCATCTGGGCGCTGCTGCAGTTCATCAACGGCTTCGGCTCGATTGCGGTCAGCCAGGAGACCGGCGGGGTGGCGTACATGGCCCACATCGGCGGCTTCGTGGCCGGCGTCATCGCCGGGTTCCTGTTCCGCGGCCTCTTCCCGGGCCGGCCGGCTCCACGCCAGCCGATGCGCTCGCTCTGGTCGTGACGGCGGGCCTGTTCGGCCCGGGCAGCATGGCCTGGCGCGTCGATCGCGAGGTGCTGATCCTGGGCGGTGGGACGTGCGCCCTGCTCATGCAGCTCGCGCACCCTGCGGTCGCCGCGGGGGTTGAGCAGCATTCGGACTTCCGGGCCGATCCCTTCGCCCGCCTGCGCCGAACGCTCAGCGCCAGCTTCGACGTCGTCTTCGGGGATGCCCGCAGGGCCGATCGCGCCATCGCGCGCATGAACGCCATCCATCGCTCGGTGCGCGGCGCCATCCCCGAGTCCGGGGCGGCCTACTTTGCTCGCGACCCGGGTCTGCTGCTGTGGGTCCACGCCACCCTGATCGACACCGCGCTGCGGGTCTACGAGCGGTACGTCTGCCATCTGACCGATGCGGAGGCGCAGCGCTACTACGCCGAGTCGGCACAGATCGCGTTCCGCCTGGGCGTACCCGAGGTGCAGATGCCCGCCTCGCTCGCCGAGCTGCGCGGCTGGATGGCGGGCCTCGTCACGTCCGGCGAGGTCGCCGTCTCCCCGACGGCCCGCGCGCTCGCGCCGTCGGTGCTGTACCCGACCCGATTTCCGCCGCGGGTTGCCTGGGAGGCGGCGCACCTGATCTCGATGAGCGTGATGCCGCCGAGGTTGCGCGACCAGTACGGCGTTGCGTGGTCACCCGCGCGCGAGCGCGCCATGCGTCGCGCGGCTGCGGTCGCCCGCCGCCTCCTGCCGCTGGTCCCCGCGCCGCTGCGCTTCGTGCCCCAGTACCGCACCGCGGTCCGACGAACAGCTCGCCGATATGCGGGTGACGCATGACATTCCGCGTGGACAGAGGTTGGCGTTGGACCTGAACCGCCGCGCGCATCGCGCGCCGCGTGAAGCGGCATCACGTCGATCGTCATGCATGCGACGCATCGCGGAGCCTTGAACCACGCGGGCGGGTCGGTCCGCTGACCGATCGGTACGACTTGGCTATCATGGCCGCGCCCGCTCGACTCGCCGCTGTATCGGTCCGTGAGTCGCGGACGGAGGAGTCTTGACCCGATTCACCTGGCTCGCCGCGGCCACCGTGGCGATGACGTTCGTGCTTGTCGTCGTCGGCGTGGTGGTGCGCTCGACGGGCTCGGGGCTGGGCTGCCCGGAATGGCCCACCTGCCACGGCAGCTGGATCCCGCCGTTCGACGACGTGCACGCCATCATCGAGTACTCGCACCGGACCACCGCCGCGATCGTCGGCCTGCTGGCACTGGCGCTGGCCGTGGTCGCGGTGGTCGGCTATCGGCGCCGCCGCGAGATCCTGTGGCCCTCGCTGGGCGCCTTCGTCCTGGTCGTCTTCCAGGCCATCCTGGGCAAGGTCACCGTCGAGTCCGAGCTCTCGGGCGAGATCGTGACTGCCCACCTGGCGACTGCCATGGCCCTCTTCGCCCTGGTGATCTACCTCCTCGTGCGCAGCCGCTTCCCGGCGCGGCTGGGGCGCGCCGGCTGGACCGGCTTTGACGGGCTGGCGCTGGTGACCGTGCTGGCGACCTACGTCCTGCTGCTTCTCGGCGCGCATGTCCGTGCCACCGGCACGACCATGGCCTTCCCGGACTGGCCGCTGATGGGCGGCTCACTGCTGCCAGCCCTGACCGATACGACGGCGCCGCAGTTCCTGCATCGCTGGGCGGGATTCCTGGTCGGCCTGCTGGTGGTGGCGCTCGCGATCGGCGCGCTGCGGGACCAGCGCGAGCATCGTGCGGTCGTTCGGCTCGCGGTGCTGGCGGCAGCTCTGTTCCCGTTGCAGGGCGTCATCGGCGCGACGCAGATCTTCTTCAATCTCGCGCCGTGGACCCAGGTTCTGCACCTCGCCCTGGCGGCCGCGATCTGGGGTCTGCTGGTCGCGGTCCTCCTGCTGAGCCGATACCGGCGCCGCGCGCTGGCCGGCTCGAGCGAGACCGAGCGCCTCGGCTCGCATGGCCGATTCGATACGGCCCGCGCCTACGTCGCCCTCACCAAGCCGCGGATCATCGAGCTTCTGCTGGTGACGACGGTGCCGACCATGGTCCTCGCCCAACGCGGCATCCCGTCGTTGTGGCTGATGGCGGCGACGGTCATCGGCGGGACGCTGGCGGCCGGCGGAGCCAACGCCATCAACCAGTACGTCGACCGCGACATCGACGACGTCATGCGACGCACCCAGCGCCGGCCGCTGGTACGCCAGGTCGTGACCCCACGCGCCGCGCTGGGGTTCGGGGTGCTGCTCTCCATCCTCTCCTTCGCCTGGATGACGTTGACGGTCAACCTGCTCTCCGCGCTGCTCAGCCTGAGCGCGATCGCCTTCTACGTCTTCGTCTACACGCTGTGGCTGAAGCGCTCGAGCCCGCAGAACATCGTCATCGGCGGCGCAGCCGGCTGCGTGCCGGTGCTCGTCGCCTGGGCGGCGGTGACCGGAACGGTGGGCGTGCCGGCGCTGATCCTGTTCGCCATCGTCTTCTACTGGACGCCGCCGCACTTCTGGGCGCTGGCCATGCGCTACAAGGGCGACTACGCCAGCGCCCGCGTGCCGATGATGCCGGTCGTCCACGGCGAGGCCGAGACGGCACGCCAGATCGTGCTTTACAGCCTGCTGCTGGTGGCGGTCAGCCTGCTGCTCTATCCGGTCGCGCAGATGGGTGCCATCTACCTGGTGGCCGCGGTGCTGCTCGGCGGCCTGTTCCTGGTCTACGCCTGGCGCCTGTGGCGCGACGAGACGAGCGGCCGCGCTGCCATCGGGCTGTTTCGCTACTCGATCAGCTACCTGACCCTGCTCTTCGTGGCCGTGGCGGCGGATTCCCTGCTGCGGCTGCCGCTCTTCTGACGAGCTGCCGCTCGGGCGCCCCGCATGGTTGTCAGACTCGCACCTCAGGCAAGGTCGTTGCGAACGACGGGCGCCAGGGGATCAGCGGGCGTCGCCGCCTTGTGAGCTTCGCTGGGCATCGAGCCGCGCGTCGAGCCGGGCAGTGCGCCGATCCTCGAGCCGCACCCAGGCGGCGACCACCAGCCCCATCCCGATCAGGAAGGCGATGTCACCGAAGACCCACATGATGATGCCGCCGATGGTCTGATCGTCGATGGGCGACGGTCCCCAGGTGCGCAGGTTGGTCAGGTAGTGCGGGTACAGGATGGCCGGCGCGCTCATCAGGGCCACGCCCAGGAACGAGTTCTGGGGCATGGCCAGGAACAGATAGAAGAGCCGCACCGGATACGGCATGCGCCAGGGCGAGGGGTCGAGGCCGATCACCGGCCACCAGAAGAGGAGCGCCGCGACGAGGAAGGTCGCGTGCTGAACGTAGTGCAGAGCCACGTTCTCGAGCGCCTCGTTGTAAAGGAAGGAGAAGTGCCAGCCCCAGTTGACCGCGGCGAACAGGACCCACGCCACCAGCGGGAACGAGATGGCATGCACCACCCGGCTCCGGAGCACGCGCAGGAGCGTGCGCCTGACCGATGGCGAGGCCACGCGCAGCGTCAGGGTGATGGGAGCGCCCAGCAGCAGGAGCGGCGCGGCGACCAGCTCCAGCAGCATGTGCTGGACCATGTGGACACTGAACAGCACTCCCTCGTAGGCCTCGATCGGGGAGACGAGGGCGAGGAGGATCGCGCCGAGGCCGGCCAGGAATGCGATCGTCCGGAGGCGGGAGGGTCGGTTGCCGGGGTGCCGCCGCGACACGCGGCGCGTCGCCCACAGGTAGGCCCAGCCGGCGAGGAGCACCCCGACGATGGGCAGTGGCTCGAAGCGCCAGGCCAGGAGAACACTCGGGAAGCTGGGCGCCGGCGCCTCCGCGCCGTGGGCCAGCACCAGGCCGGGCGCGATCGACAGGAGCAGCGCGCCGGCGAGCGCCGGGCGCAAGACGCGGGTCACCTCGCCATTCTCGCGCGACCGTCGCCGAGGCGCAGCGAGGCGGGCCGGCGAAAGGCTGCGACGGCGCGGCCGCATCGGTACAATGGCCCGTGCCGCCGCCAGCCCCGATGGCAGCACTGAGAGACGTCCCCCTTACGCGGACCGCAGGAGTCCGCGACTGCGCGAGGAGCTTCGAGACGAGCTGATGCGACGAATGGCGGTTCCCCACAGCCTGCGCGGCGTGCTCCGAGTCGGCGTTCCGCTGCTGCTCATGGTGCTGCTCGGTGGATGCCTGATCCCGCCGGAGCCGGAGACCAAGGAGTCGCAGGCAGTCTTCACGCTGTACAACGTGATCTTCGCCATGGCCGTGGTCGTCTTCCTGGCCGTCGAGGGGATGATCGTGTGGTCGATCTTCCGCTACCGCCGCAAGGACGACCGCCTGCCGCACCAGCTGCACGGCAACACGCTGGTCGAGATCATCTGGACCGTGATCCCGACCGTCATCGTGCTGACCATCTTCGCCGGCAGCATGATCACCCTCGGTACGGTCGAGGCGCGCTCGCCGCACCCGGCAGTCACCATCGAGGTCGACGGCTTCCAATGGAATTGGACGTTCCGCTACGGGACCACCGATAACGACCCCAGCAACGACTACAGCATCACCGGCACGCCGGCGAAGCCGGCCGTCATGGGCCTTCCCGTTGGCGAGCCAGTGCACCTCATCCTCAAGTCGAACGACGTGATCCACTCCTTCTTCGTGCCGCATTTCCTCATCAAGCGCGACGTGGTGCCGTTCCCCGATCCCAACCACCACAACGAGCTCGAGTTCACGGTGACCAATCCCGGCACCTACGCCGGCCAGTGCGCCGAGTTCTGCGGCACCGCGCACGCCCAGATGGTGTTCCAGATCCAGGCCATGAGCCGATCGGACTACGACACCTGGCTGAAGGACCAGATCAGCGGCGCGGCCAAGCCATCGGCGACGGCGGCACCCAATGCGCAGGTCGTCAAGATCAGTGCCGACAAGCTGAAGTTCAGCACCGATCGGCTCGAGGTTCCGGCCGGCGTGCCGTTCGTGATCGAGTTCGAGAACAAGGAAGCGGTGCAGCACAACATCGCGATCACCGACGAGGGCGGCAAGGAGCTGTTCCGCGGCGACATCATCCAGGGCCCTCAGACCGTCAAATACAACGTCCCCGCGCTGGACGCGGGGGAGTACACCTTCCTCTGCGACGTGCACCCCACGATCATGTTCGGCACGGTCGTGGCCAAATGACAGGCGAGCAGGCTAAAGGCGGAGCGCGAACGAACTGATGGCAACCACCACCCTCAGCCCTCGAGCGGAGCAGTACCAGCGGTCCTGGGTGCTCGACTGGCTGACCACCGTCGACCACAAGAAGATCGGGATCATGTACATCGTGAACTCGTTCCTGTTCTTCTTCGCGGCCGGGATCCTGGCGCTGGCGATCCGTTCCGAGCTGGCCGTTCCCGGCCTGCAGTTCATGGACGAGACCACCTACAACGAAGCGTTCACGATGCACGGCACGATCATGATCTTCCTGTTCATCGTGCCGGTCCTGGCGGGATTCGGGAACTACATCGTGCCGCTCATGATCGGCGCGCCGGACATGGCCTTCCCGCGCATCAATGCCCTCTCGTTCTGGCTGCTGCCGCTGGGCGGGATCCTGATCTTCTCGGGCTACCTGTTCGGTGGCGCCGCGGCGGAGGGCTGGACCGGCTACACGCCGCTGTCCGGTCCGACCTACGCGCCCGGCGCGGGCACCGACCTGTGGATCATCGGGCTGATCACGGTGGGGACTGCGTCCATCCTGGGTGCCATCAACTTCATCGCCACCATCTTCAAGATGCGCGCGCCTGGCATGACCCTGTTCCGCATGCCGATCTTCGTGTGGACCATCCTGGTCACCGCCACGCTGATCCTGCTGGCCACGCCCGTGCTCACCGCCGGCCTGATCGCCCTGTTCATCGACCGCAACTACGGCGGTTCGTTCTTCGACCCGGCGGCCGGCGGCAACCCGATCCTGTGGCAGCACATCTTCTGGTTCTTCGGCCATCCGGAGGTCTACATCGTCATCCTGCCGGCGATGGGCGTGGTGAGCGAGATCCTGCCGGTCTTCAGCCGCAAGCCGTTGTTCGGCTACCGGGCCTTCGTGTACGCCACCATCGGTATCGGTCTGCTCAGCTTCAGCGTGTGGGCCCACCACATGTTCACCACCGGCGTGGTGTTCCTGCCGTTCTTCGCGTTCATGACCGCCATGATCGGCGTGCCGACCGGGGTCAAGATGTTCAACTGGCTGGCCACCATGTGGCGCGGCTCGATCAGCCTGACGACGCCCATGCTGTTCGCCATCGGCTTCGTGGCCATGTTCCTGATCGGCGGCATCAGCGGTGTCATGGCGGCCGCCGCGCCGGTCGATTTCCACCTGCAGGACACCTACTTCATCGTCGCCCACCTGCACTACGTCTTCTTCGGCGGCTCGGTCTTCGGCGTCTTCGCCGCCGCCTACTTCTGGTTCCCCAAGATGACGGGGCGACGGCTCAACGAGCGGCTCGGCAAGGTCCACTTCTGGATCCACTTCATCGGGTTCAACCTGACCTTCTTCCCGATGCATTCGCTGGGCATCACCGGCATGCCGCGGCGCATCGCCGACTACGATCCCACCAACACCGGGTGGATCATCCTCAACTCGCTCGAGACGGTGGGCGCCTTCCTCATCGCGATCAGCATCTTCCCGTTCCTCATCAACGTGATCGCCACGCTGATCAACGGCGAGCGCGTCGGCGACGACCCGTGGGAGGCAAACACGCTCGAGTGGGCGACCTCCTCGCCGCCACCGCCGCACAACTTCGACAGGCTGCCGCCGGTTCGCAGTGAGCGCCCGGTCTTCGACCTGCGCCATCGCCACGATGCCGAGGTGCTGACGGCGGAGGGGCTGACCGCCGAGGGGGGCCACTGATGGCGGTCCAGGCCAGCACCGCGCCGGCGGTCGTCGAGCACCGGCAGAGCGGCATGCCGACCCCGCTGGTCGGGATGCTGCTCTTCATCGCGAGCGAGGTCATGTTCTTCGGCGGCCTGTTCGCCGCGTACTTCAACAGCCGCGCCACGCACGCCGCCGAGTGGGGACCGCCCGGCGGCCACGAGCTCGAGGCGTGGCCCCTTGCCACGATCCTGACCATCCTGCTGGTGACCTCCAGCGTGACGATGCAGTTCGGCGTGGCGGCCATCCGCCGCGGCGACCAGGGCAGGTTGCGGATGTGGGTCGGGCTGACCCTGATCCTGGGCGTGCTCTTCCTGCTCGGCCAGCTGTACGACTACTCCCAGCTCGGCTTCGGCATCTCCGACGGCATCTTCGCGACGACCTTCTATACCCTCACCGGCTTCCACGGGGCGCACGTCTTCGGCGGCGCGGTCGGGCTGACGATCCTCACCGCCCGGGCCATGTCGGGCCAGTTCACCGCTCGCAACCACGTCGCGGTCGAGGCCATCAGCATGTACTGGCACTTCGTGGACGTGGTCTGGATCGGGCTCTTCTTCACCCTCTACTTCCTGCGCTAGGAGTGACCGCCAGTGACTGACCACGCACTCGGTCTGCTGCTGATCGGCGTCGGCATCCTGTTCGTGCTCGGCGTCGTCTTCGCCGTCAGCTCCCGCGTCGGCCGTCCGCGTTCGGTGAGCGCGCCGCCACCCGGCGTGCACATGCCGTCGCCGAGCTGGCTGCCGGTGATCCTGTCGCTGGCTGCGGTCCTCATCGGCTCCGCGCTGGCCTTCAAGCCCGATGACATGGTCGCCAATCCCGTCCTGGGCATCGCCGGCCTGGTGGTGCTGGTGGCCGGGATCGTGACCTGGGTGCGCGACGCCGGCCGCGAGTGGCGGGACGTCGAGCACGGCTCGCACGACGACGCGCGAGCGCACTGATGTCGGCGGTCACCGCCATCCGTCCCTTCCAGCGCCGAACGCGGCTGCCGCTGCCGTACCTCGTCGTCGCCGCCGTCCTGCCCATCGTGCTGCTTGCCGTGTATGCAGCCGTGTTCCTGGTTCGCAGCGCGCCGCCCGGCGCGCGCATCGGTCAACCCGCACCGAGCTTCGCGTTGGCTGACCTGGAGGGAACCCCGATCCGCCTCAGCGACCTCGCCGGCCGGCCGGTGATCCTCAACTTCTGGGCGAGCTGGTGCGGCCCCTGCGTCGAGGAATTCCCGCTGCTGCAGAAGGCCGAGGCAGAACACCGCGGCGAGGGCCTGACCGTGGTGGGCGTCGTCTTCCAGGATCGATCCGAGGCGGCTCGGGCCTTTATGCAGCGCATGGACGCCGGCTGGCCGGCGGCCATGGATCCCGGCGGCAGCGTCTCGGCGGCCTACGGCGTGCTCGCACCGCCGACGACGTTCTTCATCGGTCGCGACGGGACGGTGGTCGACATGCAGGTCGGTCAGCTGAGCCGCGACACGCTCGAGCGGCAGGTCGCCGCCATCCTGGCCAAGGAGTAGATGCCCATGACCTCGAATCCCCCGGCGGAAACCCTCCCGGCTGAACACGACAAGACCGGGCTCGTTGTCGACACCGGGCACGACATGCATGCGGATCATCGGGATCCGCAGCGCCAGACGGTCCACCAGGACCTCACCATCGGCATCCTGCCGCTCGCCATCGCCAGCTTCTTGGTGCTCGCCTTCGTGGTGGCGGCCTGGACCTTCCTGGCCGCCGGCGCCGGCTGATCCCTGGCCCGCACAGCGCGCTGATGACCGCCATCGAGGTGCGCGGCCTGCGCAAGTCCTACGGGCAGGTCGAGGCGGTTCGCGGCATCGATCTGTTCGTTGCGGCGGGCGAGGTCTTCGCGTTGCTCGGACCGAACGGCGCGGGCAAGACGACCACCATCGAGGTCCTGGAGGGTTTCCGCCGTCGCGATGCGGGTGACGTCAGTGTGCTGGGCTTCGACCCGGCCCGCCAGGCGGGACCGATGCGCGAGCGGATCGGTATCGTCCTCCAGTCGACCGGCATCAGCCCCTATCTCACCGTCCGGGAGACAGTGGCCATGTTCGCCGGCTACTACCCGCATCCGCGCGACGTCGACGAGGTCGTGCGCCTCGTCGGGCTGGACGAGCAGCAGGATCGTCGCATCGGCAAGCTGTCCGGGGGCCAGCGGCGCCGGGTCGATCTGGCCGTCGCGCTGGCCGGCGATCCCGAGCTGCTGTTCCTGGACGAGCCGACCACAGGCTTCGATCCGTCGGCGCGCCGCCAGGCGTGGGAGCTGGTGCGCAGCCTGGCCGGCCTGGGCAAGACGGTGGTGCTCACCACGCACTACATGGACGAGGCCCAGGCGCTCGCCGACCGGGTGGCCGTCATCTCCGGCGGCCGGATCGTCGCCCACGGCACGCCGGCGACGCTTGGTGCGCGCGACGCCGCGACCAGCAGCGTTCACTTCTCACTGCCGGACGGCGCGGAACTGCCCGATCGGTTCGGCGGGCGCCGCACGAGCGGACGCTACGAGCTCGAAACGAGCGAGCCGACCCGGCTCCTGCACGAGCTGACGACCTGGGCGCTCTCGGCGGACATCGAGCTCGCCGCGCTGGAGGTGATCCGGCCGTCGCTGGAGGACGTCTACCTGGCGCTCACCGGCGAGGCGGAGGCGGCATGAGCGGTATCGGCCTCACCATGCGCCAGGTGCGCTACGAGAACCGCGCTTTCTGGCGCAATCCCGCGGCTGCCTTCTTCACCTTCGTCTTCCCGCTGCTGTTCATGGTCATCTTCAACGTCGTGTTCGCTGCCGGCAGCGCCGATGCGGGACGCTTCTTCACGCCCGCGATCATCGTCTTCGCGGTGGTAACCGCCACGTACACCAACCTCTCGATGACTGTCACCGTGGCCCGCGACGAGGGGATCCTCAAGCGCCTGCGCGGCACGCCATTGCCCGCGGCGAGCTATCTCGTGGCGCGGATGATCCACGCCGCGCTGGTCGCGCTGCTGCTGGTCGTCATCGTGGCGGCCTTCGGTGCGATCGCCTACGACGTCCCGATTCCGTGGGATGCGCTGCCGGCCATGCTGGTCACGCTCGTCGTGGCGGCCGCGGCCTTCTGTGCGCTGGGCCTCGCGCTGACCATCGCGATCCCCAATGCCGACGCTGCCCCGGCCATCGTCAACGCCACCATCCTGCCGCTCTTCTTCGTGTCGAACGTGTTCATTCCCATCGACAATGCGCCGCAGTGGCTCGACGCGTTGTCGAGCATCTTCCCGGTGCGCCATTTCGCCGATGCCATGCTGCGTATCTATGACGCGGCCCGCGTCGGAAGCGCATTCTCCGCGCTGGACCTGGGCGTCATCGGGCTGTGGGGGGTCATCGGACTCATCCTGGCGCTGCGCTTCTTCTCGTGGGAGCCACGCCGCTAGCGAACGGAGGTACGCTCAATGGGAATCCCGCGACCCTCTCTCGTGCGCCGCTCCGGCGGGCGGCCGGCTGCCAGGCTCGGGCTCATGGGCCTGCTGATGGTGCTGACCGCCTGTGGCGGGGGAGGCGGTGGTGGTGGCGAGGGAGGCGGTGGCGGGGACGAGTTTCAGATCCAGGTGATGCTCATCAACCTGTCGAAGGTGCCGGCGACCGTGAGCTCGTCGTCAGGCGGCGATGCGAAGACCGTCGAGCCCTGCAAGTTCGCCCAGGCGGACTTCCCGCTGGACGACCCGTTCACCATCACCGTGAACGACCAGCCGGTCATCGACTCGTCGACGCTGCCGGGTGGCACGCCGGGGCAGGGCAACTCATCGGTGCTCATGGCGGTCACGGTCTCCAAGGAGGGCAAGCCCGAGGTCACCACCAAGCCGTACGGCGGACGTGCGGGCGGCCTCGACAAGCCGACTCAGCTCTTCGTGTCGGGGAGCTGCGCCAAGTAGTTTTCCCACCATCCTTTCCGCGGTGTTATGCGTAGGTCGCATGCAGCCGCGCATGAACAGTGCTCCACGCGGTGTGGGATGAGTCGGGGGCCATCAGAGCGCGCATGGAGGGAGCGTTGTGTGGCGATGTACGCGTCCGGCGCATGCGTCCGCCGCATGCCGCGCCTGGGCCGCCGAATGCCGCACCTGAGGCCCAGCAGGCCGGAACTCAGCGCACCGCAGGCGTGACGTTCGGGTAGCGGCGCTCGACGTACTCCTCGAGGATCTCGAGGAAGCGGGGCACGATGTCGTCGCCGCGCAGCGTGGTCCGCAGCTCGCCGTCGACGTAGACCGGCGCAACCGGCTCCTCGAACGTGCCCGGCAGGCTGATGCCGATGTCGGCGTGCTTCGACTCGCCGGGACCGTTGACCACGCAGCCCATCACCGCCACCCGCAGGTCCTCGACGCCGGGATGCCGCTCGCGCCACAACGGCATCTGCTCGGCGAGGTAGGCGGTGATGTCGCGCGCCATCTCCTGGAAGAAGGTGCTGGTGGTGCGGCCGCAGCCGGGGCAGGCACTGACCTGCGGCGTGAAGCTGCGCAAGCCCATCGACTGCAGCACCTGCTGAGCGACCAGAACCTCCTCGGTGCGCTCGCCGCCCGGTGAGGGCGTGAGCGAGACGCGGATGGTGTCGCCGATGCCGCGCTGCAGCATGATCGCCAGGCCCGCGGTCGAGGTCACGATGCCCTTCATGCCCATCCCCGCCTCGGTCAGGCCGAGGTGCAGCGGGTAGTCGCAGCGCTCGGCGAGCCGCGCGTAGACCTCGACCAGGTCCCGCACGCCGCTCACCTTCGCCGACAGGATGATCCGATCGTGGGCCAGCCCCGTCTGCTCGGCCAGCCGCGCGGAACGCAGCGCCGACTCGACCATGGCCTCGATCATCACCTCGCGACTGTCCCGTGGCTCGGCGGATACCGCGTTGGCGTCCATCATCTCGGTCAGCAGCTGCTGATCGAGGGATCCCCAGTTGACGCCGATCCGCACCGGCTTGCCATTGGCGATCGCCACCTCGACGATCTGGGCGAACTGCTCGTCCCGCCGCTTGGTGCCGACGTTGCCCGGGTTGATGCGGTACTTGGCCAACGCCGCCGCCGCCTCGGGATAGCGGGTCAGCAGCAGGTGGCCGTTGTAGTGGAAGTCGCCGATGAGCGGCACACCGACGCCCAGCCGGTCGAGCTTGTGGCGAATGACCGGGACGGCCTGAGCGGCCGCGTCGTTGTTGACGGTGACGCGGACCAGCTCCGAGCCGGCGTGCGCCAGCTGCGCCACCTGGAGCGCGGTGGCGTCCGCATCGGCCGTATCGGTATTGGTCATCGACTGGACGACGATGGGGTGGCCGGAGCCGACCAGGACGCCGCCCACGTCGACGGTTGAGGTCTGCCGTCGGGTGATCATTCCGGAGCTGATAGTACCCGTCGTGCTCATGGACCGCCGTTCGGCGTTCGGATCGGCACGGAGCGTGCAATGCGCGTCAGGATCGTGGGTATCTTCTCTGCTCCTGCCATGAACGACATTGACGCCGGGGACGAAACGCTCAGGGCGGTGTGGGTCGTCGAAGACGAACCGGCCGCTGCGGAGCTGGCCGTCGACCTGTGCAGCGCTGCCGGCGCAAGCGCGAGCATCTTCCGCTCGGCGCTGCCGCTGCTGCGCGCCTTCCGCGAGAGCGATCCACCCGATGCGGTGGTCCTCGACTGGCGGCTCGAGCACGAGCTGTCGGCGGCCCTGTTCATGGCGACCCGCCATCGCTTCCCGGAGCTGCCGGTGATCTACTGGACGGGCAGCGAGGCCTCGATGCTGCCGGCCATGATTCGTGAGGATCCAGCCACGGTGATCGTCGACAAGGCGGGAGGCACGGTCGCCTTCGACGACGCTCTGCGCTGGGCCCTGGAACGTTCGGACACGGAGCACTGACCGATGACCATGCGCGACATGTTCAATGTCCCCAACAAGCCGCATCCGGACGAGCCGGACGAGCTCACGCCGGACACGTTGCCGCTCGACGACATCGAGCGCACGCATGACGGCGGTGAGCACGGCGGCGCCGGTGGCAGGCTCGATCGCGGCGATCCCGCCGAGAACCCGGAGAAGGACCTCGACGAACCCGGTCAGGCCGATCGCACGCCCCGACCCTGACGCGGGTCGGCGCAGCTAGCCCGCGTAGCGACCGCAGCTAGCCCGCGTAGCGACCGATGAGCAGGGCGGCGTTCATGCCGCCGAATCCGAACGACGTCGACAGGATGGTCTGCGCGCGGCAGCGTTCTGACCGATGCAAGACGTGCAGCTCGCAGGCCGGATCGGGATCGACCAGGTTACAGGTCCCTGGCAGCGTGTCGTGGGTGAGCGCAAGACTGCAGATCGCCGCCTCGACCGCGCCGCTGGCACCCAGCGCGTGGCCGTACAGTCCCTTGGTTCCCGACACGGGCACGCGACCGCCGTGCGCGCCGAGGCTCAGGCGCAGCGCCGCGGCTTCCGCTGGCTCGTTGAGCTGCGTCGACGAGCCGTGGGCATTGACGTAGTCGACGGCCTCCGGCGGCAGGCCCGCGTCGGCCAGCGCCAGGCTGACCGCGCGCGCCGCTTCGCGCCCATCCGGGCGTGGCTGGGTCATGTGGTAGGCGTCATTCGTGGCGGCGTAGCCCAGCAGCTCCCCGAGGATCGGGGCACCGCGCCGCTCGGCGGCGTCGAGCTCCTCGAGCGCGAGGACCGCCGCGGCCTCGCCCATCACGAACCCGTCGCGGCCGGTGTCGAAGGGGCGCGAGGCGGTGGCCGGATCATCGTTGCGCTGCGACAGGACGCGGATCAGCGCGAAGGCGCCGAAGGTCAGCGGCGCCAACGGCGCCTCGGCGCCGCCCGCCAGCGCGGCGTCGATCTCGCCGGCGCGAATGGCATGGAATGCCTGCCCGATGGCGACGGCACCGGAGGCGCACGAGTTGGCGTTGCCGACAGCCGGCCCGGAGATGCCGAGGTCGATGGCGATGTTGCTGGCCCCCGCTCCGCCGAAGACGGCCAGCGCCAGGGTCGGCGCGACGCCGCGCACGCCACGGGCGACATAGGCCTCGTGCTGCTCCTCGCCGAACGCCACGCCGCCCAGCGCCGAGCCGAGGTAGACACCGGTCTGCGTCGCCTCCCCGTCGAGCGGGAGTTGGGCATCGGTCGCCGCCATCCGCGCCGCGGCCACGGCCAGCTGGCTGAATCGGTCGAGCCGCCGTGCGCGGCGCGGGTCGAGGTGATCGGCCGGCACGAAATCGTCGATCTGGGCGGCGATCTGCGACGGGAACGGGGATGCGTCGAATCGGTCGATGCTGCGCACCGCCGACCGGTCCGCCAGCACGCCCTTCCACAGGCCGTCGGCGCCATGGCCGATCGGGGTGAGCGCGCCGATCCCGGTGATGACCACGCGCCGCTTCATCGGTCCGGCCCTGCCTGTTCGGCCAGCTGCTTGATGCGCCGCAGCGTGCGGCCCGCGATGGCGTCGACGAAGACCGGACCGATGATCCGCTCGGCAACGAACCCGCCGATGAGCGGCCATCCCAGCTCGAGCCGGTGCTCGATGCTGACCTGGGTCGTGCCATCTCCGTGCGGGTCGAGGCGCCAGGCCACCTCCATCCCGCGCGTGACGCCGCCGGTGTGGGTGAACTCGATGACGTTCTGGAGCGGTCTCGGTCGTTGCTCGGCCTCCCAGCGCACCGGAATCCGACCGCGACGGGCACCCATCGCGAATCGCCGCTCACCGTCGCCGGCGGGGAGCCGGCGAACATAGCGGTAGTGCTCGAGCAGCACCGGCCAGCGCTCGACCTCGGCCGCGAGGGGAAAGATCCGTTCGGGCGGCGCCGCCATCCGGATGCGCATCACGCTCTTCACGGCCGGAGCACCTCCCACAGCGCCTTGGGCGAGAGCGCGTCAGTCGCCGGGCGACAGTCGCCGAGCGCGGACGCGAACCGGTCCCGAGCCGCATCCCGCGTTGCGATCCGCCGCGTGGCGTAGCGCAGCAGGGGGGGAGCGGCGAGCATGCCCTGCACGACCCAGGTCAGCGCGTCCTTGGCGGCGAACGCTCGGCGCCGCTCGGCGCGATACGTGGTCGCCGGGTCGCCGGTCGTCAGCGCCTCCGCCGCGGCGCGCGCCGAGCGCAGGGCGCGGTAGATGCCCTCACCCGTGAACGGGTCGACGAATCCGGCCGCGTCGCCGATCAGCATCCAGCCGGCACCGGCCACGTCGCTCACCCGGTGGCCGATGGGCGACGCACCTCGGATCGGCGTCAGGCGTCGCGAGCCAGCCAGGCGGTCGCGCACGCGAGGCAGCGAGGCGATGGCGGCCTCGAACCGTTGTTCGGCGATGCCGGTCGGCGCCGGTGGGAGCGCCATGCCGACGTTGAGCTCGCCGTTCGGTGTCGGCGCCAGGCCGACGTACAGTCCCTCACCGACGTGCATCTCGCCGCTGCGTTCGAGGCCGTCGACGCCGGCGTAATGGGCCACCAGGCCCAGCCGCCGGGGATAACGCAGCGGTTGCTCGACGCCGAGCAGGCGCGCCATGCGCGATCTGGCCCCATCGGCGCCGGCCGTCCAGGCGGCCCGAATCTCGAGGGTGCCGTGGCGCGTGCGCAGGACGCCGCCGGCAACGCGGTCGCCATCACGCCGCAGATCGACCAGCGCCAGCTCCTCGAGGAGCTCGGCACCGCAGCCGGCGGCATGCGACGCCAGCAGCGCGTCGAACGAGCGGCGGTCGAGGCCCCAGGCCGTGCGTGGTCCGCGTCGATCGGCGTAGCGCAGGTCGCTGGCGCTGCCGTTCACGAACAGACGCATCCCGTCGAGCGCCACCGCGCTCCCGCTCCACGAGCTGGGCGGCAAGCCGATCCGCCGCAGCTCTTCGACGATGCGGGGACTCGCGTACTCGGCGCACGCCTTGGGACGCGGGTGCCGCGCCGCCTCGGCCACGATGACGCGCAGCCCGCTCCGTGCTGCGGCCGCGGCAAGGGTCGAGCCGGCTGGACCGGCTCCGATCACCAGCAGGTCGCAGCGCAGCTCGCTCATCCGCTCGGTGGCTTATGCCGGGACCGCCGCGGTCACGACCCGCGGCAGCAGCGGAGGCGAGCGCCAGACGGTCGACAGACCCGCGGCGTGCAGCAGCTCGTCGAGCTCACGGACCGAATAGGCACGACGCGCCGAGGCGAGGCCGTCGTGGCGGGTGTATCGGGCCCGCGCCAGTCCGAGCACCGTCAATCCGGTGAGGGCGTACGCCAACGGACCGCGCCGCAGGTCGTTGATCACGACACCCAATCGCGCCACGCGCCGCATCTCGGACAGCGCCGCCAGGGCATCCTGCGGGTCGAGGTGGTGCAGCAGCAGGGAGGCATGTGCCACGTCGACCGATTCGTCGGGCAGCGGCAGGAAGCGGCAGTCGGCAACGAGGGTCGTCACCGCGGGGTCCCGCTCCAGACGCCGGCGCGCCAAGCCCATCACCTGAGGATGGTTGTCGACTGCGGTGACGCACCAGCGCGCAGCGCCTCGCCGACCGTGGCGCGCCAAGGCGATCGGCATCTCGCCGCCACCGGTGCCCAGATCGAGCACGTGGAGGTCGCGCACGCCATCGGCCAGGCGTTCGATTGCGTCGATGCTGGTCTGGGTCCCGCCCGGCAGCCGATTGAGCATGGCGAGCTCGCGCAGGTTCGCTCGCAGCTCGTCGCGGTCGAGCGTCTCACCATCGAGCAGCTCACGCTCGTGGCTGCGGCGCGCCATGAGGCGTGGTGTCTTCGCCGAGAACCGCCGGGCCTTCATCAGCAGAGGGTACGCCGACGGTGACGTGGGTACACTAGCGAGCAGGATGACCGCCACCGTTCCGCCCAGCGTTCCGCCCGATACCGAGCCTCGTCAGCCCACCGACCGGCGCACGCGAAAGGTCGCCATCATCGGCTCCGGCCCGGCCGGCCTGACCGCCGCCCTGTACACCGCCCGCGCCAACCTCGAGCCGATCGTGTTCGGCGGCAACGTGCCCTACGGGCAGCTGATGATCACCACCGACGTGGAGAACTATCCCGGGTTCCCGGACGGGATCCTGGGGCCCGAGCTGATGGACCTGTTCAGGCGGCAGGCCGAGCGCTTCGGCGCGGAGATCGTCGAGCGCGACGTCTCTCGCGTCGACTTCAGCGCACGGGCCTTTGGCCTCTGGGTAGGCGAGGATGAGTATCGGGCCGATGCGGTGATCGTGGCCACCGGCGCTTCCGCGCTGTGGCTGGGGCTTCCCAGCGAGGAGGAGTTCCGGGGGCGGGGCGTATCGGCCTGTGCGACCTGCGACGGCTTCTTCTTCCGCGATCGCGAGATCGCGGTCGCCGGCGGTGGCGACACGGCGCTCGAGGAGGCGCTGTTCCTGACCCGATTCGCCTCCAAGGTGACCATGCTCGTGCGGCGCGACGAGTTCCGCGGCTCGAAGATCATGCAGGACCGGGCCCTGGCGCATCCCAAGATCGAGGTCCGATGGAACAGTGAAGTGGCGGAGGTGCGTGGGGGCATGACCGTCGACTCGCTGCTTCTGCGCGACACGGCGAGCGGCGAGCAGACGGAGCTGCCCGCGCAGGGGCTGTTCGTGGCCATCGGCTACAAGCCCAACACCGACCTGTTTCTCGGCCAGCTGGAGCTCGACGAGCGCGGCTACCTTCGGGTCCAGGACGAGACCGGCTCGGCGATCGAGGGCGTCTTCATCGCCGGCGACGTCCACGACCACCGCTACCGCCAGGCGGTGACCGCCGCCGGCGACGGCTGCAAGGCGGCGATCGACGTCGAGCGCTGGCTGGAATCCGTCGGCGAGGTCGCGGCCTCGACCGCCACGAACTGGTAGCGGCTTGCGGCCGACCGTTTGCTGACACAGCAAATATCGGCGCCGGAAACCGCGTTC
>JAICUY010000096.1 GCA_025935615.1 Steroidobacteraceae bacterium | reverse complement strand
TTCGCTCGCGAGGCGTTCCAGGCGACGAGGGGACCGGCAGGCCGCCTAGCCGGTGAGGGGGATCCGTGCGCCGTTGATCAGGCTCGCCGCGTCGGAACAGAGATAGAGGATGGCCGCGGAGAGCTCGTCAGGCGTCGCCCAACCGGCCTTGCCGGCGTCATCGGCATCGATCGCCCGCACCACCAGCAGGTTGGCGGTCACGCCGGTCTCCTTCAGCTCCCGGGCCAGCGAGACGAGCAGCGCGTCCTGCGCCGCCTTGGCCGCGGTGTATGCCGCGCCGTTGGTGCCGGGCGACCCGACCGTCGTCGGCGAGACGGCGACCACCCGACCCCAGCCTCCGGCAATCATGCGCGGCACGACCGCGCGCACCAGGTGGAACGTGGTCCAGACGTGCTGCTCCAGCATGTCGCGCACGACCTCCGCATCGGTCGAGACCAGCGGTGAGCCGCCGGCGTAGCCGCCGACCAGGTGGGCCAGCACGTCGAGCCGCCCGAATCGCTCGACGGCAGCGTCGGCAGCGGCAGCGGCCGCATCGGGCAGGCGCAGGTCGGCGACAGAGGACAGGTGTCGGTCGGGCGAAAGCGCCAGTGACGAGGCGAGGGCGTCGAGCCGTGCGGCATCGGTGCCGAGCAGGACGAGCGAAGCTCCCGCGTCGGCCAGGCGCCGAGCGACGACCCGACCCAGGCCGCCTGTGGCGCCGCTGATGATGGCCACCCGCCCATCGAGGCTCACCAGGGCAGGGTAGCAGCGGGGAGGAGCGCGCGATTCGTTGCTATCATCCGCTTCCGAAGGGTCCCGCTCGTGATCAACGCCGCTGTCCTGGTCCTGAACCAGAATTACGAACCGCTCAACGTCTGCGACATCAGGCGTGCCTTCCGGCTGCTCGGCGCCGACAAGGCCGAGCTGCTCGAGCGCAACCACCAGGTCATTCACACGCCGAGTCTCGCCATCGCGGCGCCCTCGGTGATCCGCCTCATCAGCCTCGTCAAGCGACCCCGCCCACGGGTCAAGCTGAGCCGTCGCGAGGTCTTCGCCCGCGACCGGCACACCTGCCAGTACTGCGGCACGACCAGCCGCGACCTGACCATCGATCACGTCATCCCGAAGCATCGCGGCGGACGGCACGAGTGGGAGAACCTGGTGGCGGCCTGCCGTACCTGCAACCACCGCAAGGGCTCGAAGACGCTGGCCGAGGCTCGGATGGCGCTCATGAAGGAGCCGCGCGCCCCGCGCGCCGACGTGCGCTACCTGTTCGGCAGCTACCTCGCCGACGAAGCCAACGATCCCTGGCGCAACTACCTCTTCCTGGGCGATCCGGCCGTTCGGAGCTGACGACCACGCCCCGGCCGCGTGACCCCGACCGGCTGGACCTGACCGGCCGGATGCCGCGCCCGGTCGCGAATGTCCTGCGACGCTTGACCGATGCGGGCCACGAGGCATCCCTGGTCGGCGGCTGCGTGCGGGACCTGCTCTCCGGCGAGCAGCCGATCGACTGGGACGTCGCCACCTCGGCGCCTCCCGAGCAGACGGCGGCGCTCTTTCCGGGGGCGACCTGGGAGAACCGATTCGGGACCGTCACCGTCGGCCACGTCGAGGTCACGACCTACCGATCCGAATCGGCGTACAGCGACCGGCGGCGGCCCGATGCGGTGGAATGGGGTCAGTCGTTGACGGACGACCTGTCGCGACGCGACTTCACCATCAACGCCATCGGCTGGGTTCCCGTCGACCTGGGGCGACGTCGCGGACGGCTGGTCGACCCGTTCGGCGGGCGCGGCGACCTGCGCGCCCGCGTCCTGCGCGCCGTCGGCGATCCATCCCGTCGCTTCGCCGAGGACGCGCTGCGGCTGTTGCGCGCCGTCCGCTTCGCCACGCGCTTCGGGATGATCATCGATCCCGCCACCGAGGAGGCCATCCGCGAGCTGGCGCCGACCGCCGGCACGCTTTCCGGTGAGCGGGTGCGCGACGAGCTGCGCCGCATCCTGTCGTCGACCAAGGCGCCGCCGAGTCGCGCCTTCCGGTTGATGGAGAACCTCGGACTGCTGACGCCGCTGCTGCCGGAGCTGGCGGCGCTGCGCGGCGTGCCACAGGGCAAGGTCGTGCCGGGCGACGCGTTGGATCATTCGCTGCGCACCGTCGACGCGCTGCCGGCCGCAGACCCGCGCCTGCGCCTGGCGGGACTGCTGCACGACCTGGGCAAGGCCACGACCCTGGCCGATGGCCACTTCATCGGTCACGAGGAGGTCGGCGCAGAGCTGGCCGGCGAGCTGATGCGCCGCCTGCGCTTCGGCCGTGACGACATCGGCCGCGTGACGCACCTGGTGCGACAGCACATGTACGCCTACACGTCCGACTGGACCGATGCGGCCGTGCGCCGCTTCATCCAGCGCGTGGGCGCCGGCGCGCTGCCCGACCTGTTCGCGCTGCGCCGCGCCGACAACGTCGCCTCCGGCGTGAGCGAGTCGGCGACCGGCGGAGCTGCCGAGCTGCAGGCCCGAATCGGGCGCCAACTGGCCAGCGCGCCGCTCGAGCAGGGACAGCTGGCGGTTGACGGCCGCGACCTGATGGCCGCACTGGGCACCGGCCCGGGCCCTCATATCGGGGAGCTGCTGGCCGAGCTGTTCGCGGCGGTCACCGAGGACCCGGCACTGAACCGGCGTGAGCTGCTGCTCGAACATGCCCGCGCTCGGCTCGGCGTGTCCGGTGCCGAGGCGCACCGTGACGCCCGGCGACGGGCTGGGGAATCGGATTAGGCGCTGCTACAATCGGCGGTCCGGACCGGTTCCCCACGGGAAGTGCCTTGCCGAACGGAGGACCCCATCGTCGATGACCGCCCTCGGGCGACATGACGCGCAACTTGAGCATCGGTTGGTCACGCCGAATGCCTCGCTCATCGACCTGGATGCGGCGGTCGCCCTTGCGACCGAGCATGACCTGGCGGCGCTGGTCGTCAATCCCTGGCTGCTCAAGGCGGCGCGCCGCGCACTCGGCCGCTCGCACGTGGCGTTGGGTACGGTGATCGGCAACGGACAGGGCGGACAGCTGCTGAGCGTGAAAGCGTTCGAGGCCAGCAAATGCCTGGAGCAGGGCGCGACCCAGATCGATTTCGCGCTGAACGCCGGCGCCCTGATCTCGGGGCTGGACGACACGGTCCACAACGACCTGCTCTCGGTGATCGACATGGCCCACTCGGCGCTGGCCGTGGCGGGCGTGATCGTCGAGGTGGCGCCGATGCGCGACGAGCTGCTGACGCGGGCCTGCCGCCTGGCCGAACGTGCCGGAGCCGATTACGTGGTCACCTCGGCCGGCGCCGCGACCGTCAAGCGCACCATGGACCGGGTGAGCCTGCTGCGCGACAGCGTCGGTCCGCGGGTCAGGGTCAAGGCGGCCGGCCGATTCCGGTCCGCAGGAGAGCTGCAGGCGGCGGCCGAGGCGGGGGCCAGTCGGCTGTCGGCGGAGTTCGACGAGGACCTGCTGCGGAGTGCTCGCGACGCGACCGGGGTGGTCGCCGTCGCCTGAACGTCGCCCGGCGACGGGACGCCGGGCTCATTTCTTACCCCCGGGGAGGCGTGGATTGCGGATTCTGGTCGTCGGCGGAGCCGGGTACGTCGGTTCGACGAGCGTGGAGACGTTCGTCGCTGCCGGCCACGCGGTCACCGTCTACGACAACCTGTCAACCGGGCACCGCGAGTCGGTGCTGCCGGCGGCGCGGCTGGTCATCGGCGAGATCCATGACACGCCGCTCCTGGAGCGGGTGCTGCGCGAGGAGCGGATCGAGGCCGTCCTGCATTGCGCCGCACGGTCGCTGGTCGGGGAGTCGATGGCCGATCCGGCGCTCTACTACCACGCCAACGTGGCCGGCGGCGTGTCGCTGCTGGACGCCATGAAGCGGGCCGGCGTCGATCGGCTGGTCTATTCGTCGACCGCCGCAGTCTACGGCGAGCCGCGGCGCGTGCCGATCGCCGAGGCCGACCGCACCCAGCCGATCAACCCCTACGGCGAGACGAAGCTGGCCTTCGAGGGCGCCATGCGCTGGTTCGCCGCCGCGCACGACTTCCGCGCCATCTCGCTGCGCTACTTCAACGTGGCCGGCGCCACCGAGCGCAACGGCGAAGACCACGAGCCGGAGACTCACCTCGTGCCGCTCGTCCTGCGGGTCGCGGCCGGGGAGGCCAGCCACGTCCAGATCTTCGGCCAGGACTACCCCACTCCCGACGGGACCTGCATCCGCGATTTCATCCACGTCCGCGATCTCGGCAACGCGCACCTGTTGGCGCTGGAAGCGACCGGCGAGGGTGATCCCTCGCTCGAGGTCTACAACCTCGGCTCAGCAGCGGGGTTCAGCGTTCGCGAGGTGGTCGAGGCCGCTCGCCGCGTGACCGGCCGCGCCATCCCGGCCCGTGTCGTGAAGCGCCGCAGCGGCGACCCGCCGGTGCTCGTCGCCTCATCGCGCCGTGCGCGCCGCGAGCTGGGCTGGCAGCCGCAGCACAGCAAGCTGGACGAGATGTTGGGCGATGCCTGGACATGGCGCGCCTCGCACCCGGACGGCTATCGCGACGGTGTGCGCGCCGAGAGCGACGGCCGGGCGGCGGTTGCGGTCGGGGCCGGCGAGGCGGCCGAGCAGAACGGCGGCGGCCAAGCCGCTCTGTCTCAGACGGGAACGTCGAGCACGCCGGCCGCGATCGAGAACGCGTAGATCGCGGCCACTCCGAGCACCGTCGCGACCACGACGCGTCCGGAACGGTCGCTGCGGTGGGCCTCCGGCAGCAGCTCGGCGGCGCCGATGTACAGGAAGAAGCCGGCGAAGGTCGCCAGCAGGGCGCCCAGCACGCGCGTCGGGATCGGGATCACCAGCCCCAGCAGCACGCCGAGCAGCGGTGCGAGCGCGACCACCCCCACCCAGCGGTAGGCAACATCGGTCGGGGTATGGCTCGCCAGCAGCAGGCTGACGATGCCGATTCCATCGCTGAACCGATGCACCACCACGACCGCCGCGACCACCAGCGCCAGCCCGCCACCGACGTCCAGCGCCGCCGCCAGCGCCACGCCGTCCAGGAAGCTGTGCAGGCTCATGCCGCTGGCGCCGATGATCCCGACATGCCGGTGCGAGGCCGCGCCGTGGTCGAGCTCGGTCGCCGTCTCGTGGCCAACGTGGAGCGAGGTCA
>JAICUY010000083.1 GCA_025935615.1 Steroidobacteraceae bacterium | reverse complement strand
GGAGCGCATGCCGGACGGCCGCACCATCCGCTACTACGCGTCGCCGGCCGACATCGACGAGGAACCCGGGCCGGATGTCTGAGCTGCGATGGAACCCGCTCCTTGGCGAGTGGGTCATCACCGCCACGCACCGCCAGGACCGCACCTTCCTGCCGCCCAAAGACTTCTGCCCCCTGTGCCCGACCAGGCCGGGCGGGCCGCCGACCGAGATCGCGCGCGAGGACTTCGACGTGGTGGTCTTCGACAACCGCTTTCCGTCACTGCAGGCCGATCCCCCAGCCCCCGCGGTGAACGGCACCGAGCTGACGCCGGTGGCCCCGGCGGCCGGGGCGTGCGAGGTGGTGGTCTACACGCCACGCCACGAGGGGTCGCTGCGCGACGCATCGCTCGGGCGGCTGCGGCGGCTCATCGCCGTGTGGAGCGACCGGACGACGCAGCTGGCGCATCGGCCCGGAGTCGAGTACGTGTTCATCTTCGAGAACAAGGGCGAGGTGATCGGCGTCACCCTCGCCCATCCCCACGGCCAGATCTACGCCTATCCCTTCGTGCCGCCGGTGGTGGCGCGGGAAGTGGCGCAGGGCGAGGCGCATCGGTCCAAAACGGGTGGGTGCCTGTGGTGCGACGTGCGCGAGCAGGAGCGCGCGGACGACCGGCGGGTCATCTTCGAGGCTGCCGGTTGGACGGCGACCGTGCCGTTCTTCGCGCGGTGGCCGTATGAGGTGCACCTGATGCCCGGGCGGCACGTCGGGTTCCTGTCCGAGCTCGGCGCGCACGAGCGCGACGGGCTGGCGCTGACGATGAAGGCCGTGCTGGCCAAGTACGACCGGTTGTTCGGCTTCAGCCTGCCGTACGTGATGGCCATCCACCAGGCTCCGGTCGGGACCGATGCGTCGGACGCCTACCACCTGCACTTCGAGTTCTACCCGCCCAACCGGACCGAATCGAAGCTGAAGTACCTGGCCGGATCCGAGACGGGGGCCGGTGCGTTCATCAACGACACGCTGCCGGAGGAGACGGCGTCGAAGCTGCGCTCGCTCGAGCCGATGACCGCAGAGGCGGTGCGGGCCGAGAGGTGATCGAGCAGCTGGTTGCGGCGCTCGGGGCGGCTGACGCCCGCATCGTCCGGGCGCCGGGGCGCGTGAACCTGATCGGCGAGCACACCGATTACAACGATGGCTTCGTGCTGCCCGCCGCCATCAGCCTCGAGACATGGATCGCGTTCGTCCCCGGTGGCCGCGACGTCGAACTGACGACGCTGGCCGGCGCCCAGACCTCGTTCTCGCTCGATGCGTTCCAGCGAGGCGGCGACTGGGCCGATTACGTCAAGGGCGTCGCCTGGTCCCTGACCCGGGCGGGAATGCCGGTTCGCGGGTTTCGTGGGGTGCTCGGCTCGACCCTGCCGATCGGTGCCGGTTTGTCGTCGTCGGCGGCGCTCGAGCTGGCAGCCGGCTGGGCACTCACCGACGGGTCGCCGCCGATTGAACCGATGCAGATGGCGCACCTGGCGCAACGCGCGGAGAACGAGTACGTCGGCGTGCGGTGCGGGCTGATGGACCAGTTCGCCTCATCGCTTGGGGTGGCGGGATCGGCGCTGCTGCTGGACTGCCGCTCACTGGAGTGGCGCAGCGTGCCGCTGCCGCCGGAGGTGCAGCTGGTGGCCATCGATTCGGGTTCATCGCGACGCCTCGAGTCCTCCGCGTACAACGCACGCCGGTCCGAGTGCGCGCGTGCCGCCGCGGCGCTGGGTCTAGCCTCGCTCCGCGATGCCACCCCCGAGATGCTCGAACCGCTGCAGGGCGTCGAGCGGCGCCGGGCGCAGCACGTCGTCGAGGAGAACGCGCGCGTGCTGTCGACGGTCGCTGCGCTCGAGGCCGAGGACCTGGCGACCGTCGGCCGCTGCATGGCCGCGTCTCACGCCTCGCTGCGTGACCTCTACGAGGTGAGCTCGCCGGCGCTCGATGCGCTGGTCGAGATTGCCGCGGGCGTGGACGGCGTCATCGGTGCGCGGATGACCGGGGCAGGATTCGGCGGCTGCACCGTCAACCTGGTGCGCCGCGAGGCGGTTGGCGCTCTCGTCGCGGCAGTGACGCGCGAATACGAAGGCCGCACCGGCCTACAGGCGACGATCCATCCGGTCGAGGCCGTGGACGGTGCCGGTCGGATCCGTTGATCAGCCCATCCATCGGTCCTGAATGCGCTAATGCGCAGGGGGAGAGCAGTAGCGCCGTCCATCGGTCCCGAAGGCGCATTTGTCGATTCTGTGAGCACTAACGGCGTCGGGAGGGGCCGGCAAGGCCGGTTGCGTGCTCGGCTGAGCGTGGGAATGGGACCGAGGAAGAGCGCCGGCGGCGTTAGCGTGCACCTGCGCGACATTTGCAACTTCGGCGAGGGCGGTCGGCGAGGGCGGTCGGCGAGCGCAGTCGAGGCGGCGAGCCGCGCGATCCGACGAGTTGCGCGTGGGGTGACTACGGCGCGAAACGCAGCCAGCCGGTAGGCAGCTCGTCGAGCAGCGGCAGCAGCTTCGGGTTGGCGGAAATCCGCCAGTCGATCACCGCGCCGACCTCGGCCTCCCGTTTGTGCCACTCGAACCAGTTGATCATCCGCATCCGCGGGAATCGCCGGTGGACGGCGGCGGAGAACACCTGCGACCACCAGGCGGACTTCACGCTGACCTCGGACGGACCCGGGCGCGCGGTGTCGTAGAGCGCGGCCGTCTCGGTGATGGCGAGCGGCTTGTCGTGCCCCACCACGTAGTCCGCGTAGAAGTCCGGCACGGCCGACTCGTCACCGTTCAAGCCGTCGTAGCGACCCGTCAAGCGGTTCATGAAGGCGCCGCGCTCCGGCACCTCGTTCTCGCCCCATGGGTGCGCATTCCCCCAGTGGTAGAGGCTCATCCCGACCCAGTCGACCGCGTCGTCGCCCGGGTAGTACGGCGCGTACGGGTCGTCGGCCTCGGTCAGCACTCCGTCACGATCGGTGTCGAGCGCCTTGAACGCCGCCGACCGGGCGCGAGCCTGGTAGCGGCCGCCGCTGAACGGGTAGCCGGCGCCGTAATTCGGCGCCCAGATCATGGCCGCGTACGGGGTGGCGGCATGGACGGCGGCCGCGACGCGCCGGAACGCGCCGACGTATGCCGCTGGCTGCTGCGACCACGCGTACCACGATCCGTTCATCTCGTGCGCGAATCGCACGAAGCAGGGGACGCCCCGCGCCGCATAGCCCGCCACCCGAGCGGCGAAGTCGGCAATGGCCGCATCGGTCACCGTGGACAGCCCACCGGAAGGCTCGAGCGTGATGAGGGCCATGCCATGCACCGAGGCCACCTGGTCGATGAACGCGTCGAGATTTGCGCGAGCGCCATCGTCCAGGGGGAAGGAGACGAACTGCACCCAGACCACGGGTGTGTGGCCCATGCGCCGCGAAACCGCCGCGGCCGAGTCGTGCCCCCAGTCGAGGTTGACGCCGAAATAGGCGCCGTCGGCCGGCTCGAGACGGGCAAGGCCGGGCAGCTGCGCCGGCATCGGTCCGGGCGACGGCGAAAGAGAAGGCGGGACCGATGCGCTGGCGACAGGGGTCGCCGCAGGCGGGGGGCTCGCCGCAGGCGGTGCGGCCGCCTGCGTGCAGGCACTCAGTGCCAACCCGACGACGAGCAGAATGGTGATCCGATGCACCGGCCAATCCTCGGCATTGCGGCGCAACGACCCAATGGGCCGATGGTCCGGGCCGTGGCACGCGCCCTGCCCGCCATCATGCTGGTCGCCGGGTGCATGAGCCCGGCGCAGGAGGCAAGCATGCAGACCGATGTGGGCGCGCGCATGAGCGTGGCCAGCGATGCGTTCGAGGAGGGTCAGGCCATTCCGACCAAGTACACCTGCGATGGCAGCGAGGTCTCGCCGCCACTGCGCTGGTCGGGGGCGCCGGATGATGTCGGCGCCTACGCGCTGCTGGTGACCGATCCGGACGCGCGCAACTTCGTGCACTGGGCGGTGGCCGACATCTCGAAGGTGGCCAGCGAGCTCAACGAGGGTGCCTCCGGCACCGAGAACGTCGGGGTCGAGGGCAAGAACAGCACCGGTGACAAGCGCTGGGCGGGGCCGTGCCCGCCGAGCGGGACGCATCGGTACGTGTTCACGGTGTATGCGCTGTCGTCGCCGCTCGGGCTCGACCCGGGGTTCGACGCCGGAACGCTGCAGGACAAGATCTCATCGCAGACGCTGGCCCGCGGGGAGCTGACCGGCACCTACGCCCGCGCGCGGTGAAAGAGGACGGAGTCGGCTCTGCGCCACTCGGCGGCTCCGGCCCCCGGCGGTTGGGGGTGCTCGAGATCCTGCTCGTGCGCCACGCCGAATCCGACCCGAGCTCGGGCACGGATGACGTTCGGGGCTTGACCGACGCCGGCCGCGACGCTGCCGAGGAGCTGGCCGACGAGCTCGAGCCGTACCACGTCTCGGCGGTCTATTCGAGCCCCTATCCGCGGTCGATCCAGACCGTCGAGCCCACCGCGCGGCGCCGCGGCCTGCCCGTCCTCGAGCTGGTGGACATGCGCGAGCGGCTGCTCTCGCCGTCTCCGGTCGACGATTGGCTCGGCGAGCTCTCCCGCTCGTTCGACGATCCGGACTACGCGGTGGCCGGCGGCGAGACGAGCCGTGCCGCCCAGCGCCGCGCGCTCGCCGTCCTGGATCTGCTGCGGGTTCGCCACCCCGACGGCGGCCGGCTGGTGGTCGGCAGCCACGGCAATCTCATCGCGCTGATCCTGCGCGCGCTGGAGCCCGCGGTCGGCTTCGATTTCCACCAGGCCATGCCGAACCCGGCGCTCTACCACCTCGAGCACGACGGGATCGGCTGGCGGGTGATGGGCGGGCACGGCTTCGTGGAGGCCGCGCCGCAGAACTAGGCCGGCGGCGAACCGACGCGGATGACGTGCGTGGATGACTAGCGCACGCGCGCCAGGGTGAGGCCGTCGGCCAGCGGCAGGAGCACCATGTCGACCCGCCCGTCGGCATGGATCTTCTCGTTCAGCGCGCGAATGGCGAGCACGTTCTCGCTGGTCGACTGCTTCGCCACGCGACCGCCCTGCAGCGTGTTGTCGATGGCGATCAGACCGCCCGGACGCACGAGGCGCAGGCACTCCTCGTAGTACGCGTCGTAGCCCGTCTTGTCCGCATCGATGAACGCGAAATCGAAGCTGTCCGCCTCCAGCCTCTTGAGCGTGTCCACTGCCGGACCGATACGGAGGTCGATCTTGTCGGCGACGCCTGCATCGGTCCAGGCCTGGCGTGCGATATCGGTCCATTCGACCGATACGTCGCAGCACACCAGGTGGCCGTTCGGCGGAAGGGCGAGAGCGACGACGGTCGAGCTGTAGCCGGTGAAGGTGCCGATCTCAAGGCAGCTGGTGGCGCCCATCAGCCGGACGAGCAGCGCCATGAAGGCACCCTGCTCCGGGCCGATCTGCATGCTGTGCTGCGGCAGCTTCGCCGTCTGCCTGCGGAGGTTTGCGAGGACGTCCGGCTCGCGGACTCCGACGCGGCGGATGTAGTCGACGATCTCGTCGGTCAGGTCGATGGTGCGGTCCGACATGCGCCGATCCTACGCTCAATCGGGCCTACCATTCGTTGAGCGGATGGAACGACGCACTGGCCACCGGGAGGGGTCGTTTATTCGTGTACCGGATGAAACCGACCCGTTCGGCACCGAAACGCGTCGAAACGTGCCGCTTTCATCCTGCTGACGAATAAACAGCAGCACAGCCTTCCCCTCCGCGTCGTTTCATTCGGCTGGCGAATGAACGGCAGCGCGGGCCCCACCTTCAGTCCTGCTTGCGGGCGATGGCCTCGGCCAGCTCCTTCTTGTTCATGTCGGACCGGCCGCGGACGCCGAGCTTTCGCGCGCGCTGGTACAGCTCGTCCTTGGTGTGCCCGTAGAAGTCGACCCCGCCGAACGTCTCGCCGCGCCCGGCCCTTGCGCTCGCTCCACCTCGCGCCGCTCGCGGATCCGATGGCCCCTTCTCGTCCTTCGGCTCCCAGTGGTCGCCGACCTTCTCGTACGAGTGCTTCAGGCTCGAGAACGCCGTCCGATGCGCCCGCTCCCCCTCCCCATAGCTCTCCACGGCGCTGTCGTGTGTCTTGCTCCAAGTCTCCTGGGCCTTCTTCGGTGACCGCTTGAGGGTTCCCGGCAGTTCGTCTCGCGCAGGCATCGCTGCATCACCTCCTGAGCTTGCGCCTGCATGACCGATACCCGATGCAGCCGCCAGTAGGCGCCCCGGTAAGCGACGGGTAAGCGGCCGGTAAGCGACCGGTAAGCCGCGCTGGCTACCGTTCGCGCGTGAGCAGCGAGGGCGCACGACGCGCCGATTGGCTGAGCCGACGCATCGGTCAAGAGGTGCGAAACGGCCGAGGCGTTCGTGGCTGGAGCCAGGCGCAACTTGCGGCGCGGGCCGGGTTGAGCCAGCCCGTGATCTCGCGACTCGAGGGAGGCTGGCCGGGAGCGAGCGTCGAGCTGATCTGCCGCGCGACCGCGGCGCTCGGACTGGATTTCAGTGCTCGTGTCTTTCCCTCCAACACGATCCGTGTGCAGGATGAGAAACACCTTGGATTGGTGAATGCCATCGTGGCCGCCGCGCATTCGGCCTGGCACCCGACCATCGAGGCGCAGGTCAGTCTGGACCCGAGCGATCTGCGCGCAATCGATCTGCTGCTGGCTTCGGCGATCGAGGTCCTGGCGGCCGAGGTTGAGCGCGACCTTCACAACTTCCAGGAGCAGCTGAGGCGAGACCTCGCCAAACGCGATCTCCTCGCCGATCAGGAGTCCCGCCCCGTGCGGATGATCCTCGCCCTGCCCGATACTCGCCGCCTTCGCGAGCTCGTCCGGGATCACCACGCGCTCATTGCTCGAACGCTGCCGGCCACGTCTCGCCACATCTGGCAATGCATCCGCGAGGGACGGCCGGTGGGCGCCGACGGGCTGCTCTGGATTCGATCGCGCTGAGGCCGGGATCTATTCGTGGACGAATGAAACGACGCGGACGGCGTCGGGAGGCGTCAATTATTCGTGTGAAGGATGAAACCGACGCGTTTGGCGCCGAAACGCGTCGAAAGGTGCTGATTTCATCCGGCTGGCGAATAAACAGCAGCACAG
>JAICUY010000073.1 GCA_025935615.1 Steroidobacteraceae bacterium | reverse complement strand
GTCGAGATGGCGATGAGCGACGAGTCGTGGTACGTCGTGCGCAACACGCCTGGCGTCACCAGCTTCGTGGGCTCGGGCAACCGCCCGACCCCCCTGATGGACCACGAGGTCAAGGCCATCCTCAAGCAGATGGGTGTCGAGACCCCCAAGTTCAAGGTCCAGTTCCAGAAGGGCCAGAGCGTGCGGGTCAACGACGGCCCGTTCGCCGAGTTCATCGGCACCGTCGACGAGGTCAACCCCGAGCGCAACAAGGTCAAGGTGCTGGTCAGCATCTTCGGCCGCGAGACGCCGGTCGAGCTCGACTTCCTGCAGATCGAGAAGCTCTAGTCAGCCAGACCGATACGGCCGCTCCGCGGCCGGTCGGCAACAGCAGAGGGAGGGGCGCGAACCGCCCCGCTTGAACCTCCGAGGAGAGACATGGCGAAGAAGGTCCGCACCATCCTGAAGGTGCAGGCGCCGGCCGGACAGGCCACCGCCGCGCCGCCGGTCGGCCCCGCACTGGGCCAGCACGGCATCAACATCATGGAGTTCATCAAGGCCTTCAACGAGAAGACCGCCAACCTGCGCGGCTACGTCGTGCCGGCAGAGATCACGGTCTACGAGGACCGCTCGTTCACCTTCATCACCAAGGCCCCGCTGGCCGCCGCGCTGCTCAAGCGGGCAGCCGGCGTCGATTCCGGCTCGGCGCAGCCCAACCGTGACAAGGTCGGCCGCGTGACGCAACAGCAGCTGCGCGAGATCGCCGAGACGAAGATGCAGGACCTCAACGCGAACGACGTGGAGCACGCCATGCGGATCGTGGCCGGCACCGCGCGCAGCATGGGCATCGAGGTGGCCGACTGATGGCGAAGCACGGCAAGCGCTACCGCGAGGCCGCCGGGCTGGTCGAGGCCGAGCGCCGCTACCCGCTGTCCGAGGCGGTCGAGCTGATCCCGCGGGTCAGCATCAGCCGTTTCGACGGAACCGTCGACCTGCACCTGCGCTTGGGCGTCGATCCGCGCCATGCCGATCAGCTCGTGCGCGGCACGGTCGTGCTGCCGCACGGCACCGGCAAGAGCACCCGCGTCATCGTCTTCGCGCAGGGCGAGAAGGCACAGGAGGCCCTTCGGGCAGGCGCCGACGAGGTCGGCGGCGAGGACCTCGTCAAGAAAATCGATGCCGGCTGGTTCGAGTTCGACGTCGCCGTCGCGACGCCCGACATGATGGGCACGGTCGGTCGGCTCGGGAAGAAGCTGGGGCCGCGCGGCCTGATGCCGAACCCGAAGTCGGGCACGGTGACCTTCGACATCGAGCGTGCCGTCGGCGAGGTGAAGTCCGGCCGAGTCGAGTTCAAGGTCGACCGGGCCGGGATCGTCCACGTTCCGGTGGGGCGGGTGAGCTTCAGCACCGACCAGCTCAGCGCGAACGTCGCGGCGCTGGTCGACGCGGTGAACCGCGCCAAGCCGTCGGGCGCCAAGGGCACCTACATGCGGACGCTGACCCTGGCACCGACCATGGGACCCGGCGTCGCCGTGGACATTCCCTCTGCACTGGCGGCGGGGAACGCCTAGCCGGTCTGGCGGCGCGCGGCGTTTGCTCGGGTGGCAAATAACGGCGGCGGAGAACGCGAACTTCGCCGTTGTTTGCGGGCTCGGCAAACGACGACCGCGGAACCGCCTCCGGACGGCGCTTCTTCGCCGTTGTTTGCGGGCGGCGCAAAGAGAAACAGCCGCCCACCGCGCACACGGGCGGCGCATCGGGTAGGATGCGTCCTCGCGACAACAGAAGACGCCGAAGACAGCGATGCGTCCCGGGTGAAAGCCCCGGGCCAATTGCCGGCCGTTGAGCCGGCTGCACGCCGAGGCACGACACTCGTCCGCCACCGGCAACGTGGCGCATCGGTCCTCGTGCATTCGACGTGCGGGGACCGTTCTCATAGCTGGAGGTGGACGACAACAGACTCATGCCGACCGATGCCAAGCGCCAGGCAGTCGCCGAGCTCGCGGATCTGCTCCGCAACAGCTCCGCTCTTGCCGTGGCCGACTACCGGGGACTGTCCGTCTCCGACATGCAATCGGTCCGAAGGACGCTCCGTGCCAGCGGTGTGCAGCTGCACGTCGCCAAGAACCGCCTGGTCAAGATCGCGGCCGATGAGGCCGATCGGGCCGACCTCAAGCCCATGCTCGAGGGCCCGACCGCGCTGGCCTCGATCGACGGCGATGCGGTGGCCATGGCAAAGGCGCTCCAGGAGGCCTTCCGACCCTACGCCCGCACCGTCACCATCCGCGGCGGCCTGCTCGGCACGCAGCCGCTGGACGCGGCCGCGCTGCAGCGACTGGCGAGCCTGCCGGCTCGCGAGGTCCTGCTCGCCAAGCTCGCCGGGGGGATGGCCGCGCCGCTCACCGGCATGGCCGGCGTCCTCGCCGCCAACCTGCGCAATCTCGTGGGCGTGCTGTCGGCGGTGGCCGACGCTAAGCGCGCCAGCGAGAGCGCGAACGCCTGATACTCAACGACGAACGACAGGAGAACCACGAAACAGATGGCAACCAAGACCCTCGACAAGGACCAGATCCTCGAGGCGATCGACAACATGAGCGTCCTCGAGCTCTCCGAGCTGGTGAAGGCGTTCGAGGACCGCTACGGCGTGACCGCTGCCGCGCCAGTGGCCGTGGCTGCCGGGGCGCCCGCCGCCGCCGGTGGCGATGGTGCCGCTGCGGCCGCCGAGGAGCAGACCGAGTTCGACGCGGTGCTGACCGAGGTCGGCGCCAACAAGATCCTGGTGATCAAGGCCGTGCGCGAGCTCACCGGCCTGGGCCTCAAGGAGGCCAAGGACCTGGTCGACGCAGCACCCAAGCCGGTCAAGGAAGGAGTCACCAAGGAGGAGGCCGAGGCCGTCAAGGAGAAGATGGCCGAGGCCGGCGCGACGGTCGAGGTCAAGTAGCTCCGCGACCGGTCCCCCCGGACCACATGCGGCGGGTGCCCGAGCGGCGCCCGCCGCTTTCGTTCAGGCCGGCCGCGAGTCCGTTGGTAGGACCTCGCCCATGACGTACGCGGCATTGCGGCGTTCCGGGCCGGGGCGATAGTGTGGGCGGGATGCCACTTCCTCGATTCGGCCGCAGCGATGCAGGCTCGACGCCTGCCGATGACCACGGCTATCGCACGGCGTGGGGCCTCGAGCCCGCGCAGTGGCGGCCGTTGGGCGGCCGGATCGCGGACCAGCAGCGGGCGACGCTGCTGTGGATCGTGCACGGCGACGAGCTGCCCGACGACGTCGCGCTGCGAGCGCGGCGAGCGTACGACGCCATCGCGGAGCGCGGCACGCCGCTGGTGGCCGAGACGACGTCGCGCGGCATCGAGATCAACCTGCCGGTCGAGGCGGTGCCGGCCCATCTTCGCCGCCTGGCCGGCTACGCCATCCTGCCCGATGCGGTGCTCGTCACCTCGCGGGTCCCGAGCGCCAGCCTGCGCAGCCTGCGGACCGAGCTGAAGCGGTTACGACCCGAGGTGCCGCTGTCGGTGGCCGACGAGTCGGACGATGGCTGGATCGCCGAGCTGCGCCGAACCTCGGGTCTGGCCTGACTACCGTTCGCTGGCCTCGCGCCGGAACTGACGAAGCTCGCGGAAGGCCGCCTCGGCCAGCAGGCGTCGCAGCTTGACCGCATCCAGCCGCTTCAGCGGGTGATCGGCGGGCTGACGGTCGAGGCGTTCGAGCGCCTGGTCGATGAGCGCGCGTGCTGCGGCGACTTCCTGCATGCCTATCTATCTACCGCGACCGTCAAGCCCGCACCTATCGACGCTGGCCGATATTGACATGGATCGATATACTGCGGTGCATGAGAAACGCCGATCCCGACGTCAGCCTGCTCACCGCCCTGGCCGACCCGGTGCGGCTGTCGATCGTGCGACAGATCAGCGGGTCGGACGCGATCTGCGCCTGCGACTTTACCGAGTGCTGCGACGTCAGCCAGCCGACCATCAGCCATCACCTCCGCGTTCTGCGTGAGGCCGGCGTCCTCGCCAGCCGCCGCCAGGGAACGAACATCCTCTACTCGCTGGCTCCGGACTTTGCCGCGCGATGGGCTGGGCTGAGCGCCAGCCTGTCGGGGCTGGTCCAGGTCGGCTGACGACCACAGGAGAACTGGAATGACCCATCAGATTCACGAGCTGGTTCGGGACCGCTACGCCGCCGCCGCGGTGGATGCGTCGCATGGCGCGGGAGCGTGCTGCGGTCCACAGCAGGCCATCGGCGGCGGGCTGTACGACGCGCTGGAGCGGGCCGACGTGCCGGATTCGGCCGTGCTGGCCTCGCTGGGATGCGGCAACCCGACCGCCGTCGCCGAGCTGCGCGAAGGCGAGCGCGTCCTCGACCTCGGATCCGGCGGCGGCATCGATGTCCTGCTCTCGGCGAAGCGCGTCGGACCCAGCGGGCGAGCACTCGGTCTCGACATGACCGATGAGATGCTGGCGCTCGCGCAACGCAACGCGGCCGAAGCCGGTGCCACCAACGTCGAGTTCCTCAAGGGCCACATCGAGGCGGTGCCGCTGCCGGCTGCATCGGTCGACGTCGTGATCAGTAACTGCGTGGTGAATCTGGCGGCAGACAAGGCCGCCGTCTTTGCCGAGATCGCGCGGGTTTTGCGGCCGGGCGGCCGCATCGGTATCGCCGACATCGTGGCTGACGATGCGCTGACGCCCGAACAGCGAGCGGAGCGGGGCTCGTACGTGGGCTGCATCGCCGGGGCGCTGTCGTTCTCCGAGTTCGAGGCCGGGCTGCGCGGGGTTGGATTGTCGGAGATCAGCCTGACGCCGACGTATCAGGTCGCCGACGGCATGCACAGCGTGATCGTCAAAGCCGTCAAGCCGGCCGACGCGCCGGTGGTGGCGCGGGCCACTTCGGCCGAGCTGCCCGTGCTCGCCGGCACCGGCTGCGGCTGCGGCGCCGGAGGCTGCTGCTAGTACTGGCGGCTGGTCACGACCCGCCCGGAGGGCCATGGACGGTGGCCGGCCCGGGCGTCAGCCTGAGCCATCAGATCCGCATCGAACCCCGCCGTGTCGTCGCTTCGCCCGCATCTCGCTCGATTCATCACCATCTCGCTGGCGGTGCTGTTCGTGGGCACCGCCGCCCTCCCGCCCGCCCCTGTCGGCGCCTGGGCGAATCACGGCGACCTGTACGGCACGCATGACTGGGTCATCGACCAGGCACTGAAGGTCGTCGACGGGCGGGTGCCGTGGTTCAACGCCGCGGCGGCACGCCTGGTGAGCGACGACCCCGACCACGACCGAAACATCTCGGGCCTGCATGTCTACCGCAATCGCGGCCGTCGCGGCGGCGCGGTCCATCTCATCAGCGAGTACCACGCCGCGGCGGTCCGTCACGTGCGGCTGGCAGAGCAGGCTCAGCTGGCGGGCGACAGCGCGGCGGCGCGCGACTACTACGACGACGCCAGCCGCGACCTCGGCCTGCTGTCGCATTACTACTCTGACATCCTCCAGCCGTTCCATTCGGCCTACGCGGCAATCGGCGAGGACGACCTGCACCTCCAGTACGAGCACCTGGTCGGCGTCGAGACCCACGCCGCGAGCGACGCTCCTCAGTGGTCGAGCAGCCGGCGCACGGTCAGCCTCATCGCCAGCGTCCGCAACCGGGCCATCAAGGCGGCCGCCTACTCTCGCCAGTTCTATCCCGACCTCATCGCCGAGCTGCGCGCGGACGACTCCCGGCTCTCGCCGCGGATGAACGAGATCACCGGCCTGGTGCTCAAGCGGGCTGCCAACGACCTGGCCGACATCATCTATTCGGCGGCGCACGGCAAGGGGGTCTCGCCGTCCGTCGCTTCGCTGAAGGCCACGGTGCGCTACCACTTCCCGCGCAAGAACGAGCCGCACCAGCAGGTCTTCGTCAGAGCCAGGGACAGCGCCGGCAATCCCATCGAAGGCCTGCGCGTCGACGTGGACTGGCCGCTGGCCGACGGCGGCACGAAGCACCTCAGCATCTACACCGACGAGCACGGCAGAAGCCATTGGACGGACGGCATCGGCGCCAGCCCGCTGATGGTGAAGCGCGTCTTCCGGGCGACCGCCACCACCAACCGCCACACCGAGACCGATACGACCTGGTTCAAGACGTCGCCGGTGCCGGCGGATGGGCAGGCCGGCTTCCTGACCACGATCAACGATCACTCACCGTCGGTCGGGAGTCGCGCCGTCGTGAAGTCACGCCTGCGCGACACATCGGGCCGGCCCATCGTCGGGATTCCGGTGACATGGGAGTGGACCTTCCCGAACCGCGTCGTGACCAAGACCGACGAGACGAACTCGAACGGCGTCGCGCGCTCGTCCTATCGAATCCGATCGACGACGACCAGGCAGTTCGTGACGGTCTACGCCTACGCCCAGTCGGGGAGCAAGAACCGGCGCTCGTCGGTCGGATTCCAGCGCAGCTGAACGAGAGGGCAGTCGCGGGGGCGCTTCAGTTGACGAAGCGCATTGGTTTGGTATACTCCTCGTTCGCGTGTCCGCGCCTCACCCTGCCCTCTTTTAGGAGTCCTGAATGGCTTTGGCCGAGCCCGTCAGCCGTTTTGAGCTGGCCCCGCGCCGAGAGAATTTCTCGCACATTCCGGAGGTCCTTCCCCTCCCGAATCTGATCCAGACCCAGACCGAATCCTTCGAATGGTTCGTCAAGACCGGCCTCCGCGAGCTGCTTGACGAGATTACCCCGATCACCGACTTCACCGGCAAGAACCTCGAGCTTCACTTCCGAGACTTCTACTTCGAGGACCCGAAGTTCAGCGAAGAGGAGTGCCGAACCCGTGACCTGACCTACAGCCGGCCGCTCAAGGTCGAGGTCGACCTCATCATCAAGGAGACCGACGAGGTCAAGCACCAGACCGTCTTCATGGGCGACTTCCCGTGGATGACGGACCAGGGCACCTTCATCATCAACGGCGCCGAGCGCGTGGTGGTGAGCCAGCTGGTGCGCTCGCCGGGGGTCTACTACACCGCCTCCGAGGATCCGGCCACCGGCCGGCACTTGTTCGCTGCCAAGGTCATCCCGAACCGCGGTGCGTGGCTCGAGTTCGAGACCAGCAACAAGGACCTGCTGTCGGTCAAGGTCGACCGCAAGCGCAAGATCCCGGTCACCACGCTCCTGCGCGCCGTCGGCTTCGAGGACAACCAGGAGATGCTCAGCCTGTTCGCCCCGGTGGACGACAACCCCGAGCATCCCTTCGTCGCGCTCACCCTTGACAAGGACACCGCCGCGACCCAGGAAGAGGCGTTGATCGAGGTCTACAAGAAGCTGCGCCCTGGCGATCCGCCGACCATCGACAACGCGCGCGCGCTGGTCACCAGCCTCTTCTTCAACTTCCGCCGCTACGACCTCGGCCGCGTCGGGCGCTACAAGCTGAACAAGGCGCTGGGCGAGGCCGCGGCCAAGCTGAAGATCGAGCTGCCCGCCGAGGAGAGCGCCAATCCGCGCGACTCGCGGGTCATCAGCAAGAACGACATCGTGGCCATCATCGGCAAGCTGGTCGAGCTCAACAACGGGCGCGGCGAGCCGGATGACATCGATCATCTCGGCAACCGGCGCATCCGGGCCAACGGCGAGCTGATCCAGAACCAGTTCCGGATCGGCCTGCTGCGCATGGAGCGCGTCGTCAAGGAGCGCATGACGATCACCGATGCCGAGCAGGCGACGCCCAACGCGCTCATCAACATCCGCCCGGTGGTGGCAGCCATGAAGGAATTCTTCGGCGGCAGCCAGCTGTCCCAGTTCATGGATCAGACCAACCCGCTGGCCGAGATCACCAACAAGCGCCGCCTGTCGGCGCTGGGGCCTGGCGGCCTGTCCCGCGAGCGGGCCGGCTTCGATGTCCGCGACGTTCACCCGTCGCACTACGGCCGCATGTGCCCCATCGAGACGCCCGAAGGGCCGAACATCGGTCTGATCGGGTCGTTGGCGACCTACGGCAAGATCAACCGTCACGGGTTCATCGAGACGCCCTACCGCATCGTGCGCAAGGCGGTCTCCTATAAGGACAAGCAGGCCGATGCGATCGGCGAGACGCTGCTCAGTGACGTCGTGCCGGCCGACGGCGCCAAGCCGCTGGCCAAGGCCGGATCGGTCATCGACGACAAGACCTGGGCCGCGATCAAGGAGCACAAGCTCCAGGGTGTCCGCATCCGGCCGCGAGTGACGGATGAGATCCAGTACCTCGATGCCTCGGAAGAGGAGAAGTTCTCGATCGCGCAGGCGAACGCCGCGCTCGACGAGAGCCAGCACCTGACCGAGGACCGGGTCATGGTCCGCTACCGCGACCGATTCCTGACGGTCCCGGTCGAGGAAGTCGACTACATGGATGTCAGCCCCAAGCAGATCGTCAGCGTGGCGACCGCCATGATCCCGTTCCTCGAGCATGACGACGCGAACCGCGCGCTGATGGGCTCGAACATGATGCGCCAGTCGGTGCCGCTGCTCCAGCCGGAGGCGCCGCTGGTCGGCACCGGCGTCGAGTACCGCGCCGCATTCGACTCGCAGCAGGTGGTGGTGGCGAAGGCCGGCGGCACCGTGGTGAGCGTCACGGCCAACCACATCCAGGTCGAGCGGGACGAGGGCGACGTGCGCGACACGTACGCGCTCAAGAAGTTCCTGCGCTCGAACCAGGGGACCTGCATCAACCAGCGGCCCATCGTCAGCGTCGGCGACCGCGTCGCCGAGAACCAGGTGCTTGCCGATTCGAGCAGCACCGACCACGGCGAGATGGCGCTGGGGCAGAACATCCTGGTCGCCTTCCTCCCGTGGGAGGGCGGCAACTACGAGGACGCCATCGTGATCAGCGAGCGCCTCGTCAAGGACGACCTGTTCACCAGCATCCACATCGAGAAGCACGAGATCGAGGCTCGCGACACCAAGCTCGGCCCCGAGGAGATCACGCGCGACATCCCCAACGTCGGCGAGGAGAGCCTGCGCAACCTCGACGAGGACGGGATCATCGACGAGGGCGCCGAGGTCACCCCCGGAGACATCCTCGTCGGCAAGATCACTCCCAAGGGCGAGACCGAGCTGACCGCCGAGGAACGCCTGCTGCGTGCCATCTTCGGCGAGAAGGCG
>JAICUY010000019.1 GCA_025935615.1 Steroidobacteraceae bacterium | reverse complement strand
GTCGATCACCAGCGGAGGGCTGAAGCGCAGGACCGATTCGCCCGCCTCGAGCACGAGCAGTCCGTGCTGGAAGCAGGTTTCCTGCACCGCCTCCGCGGTCGCGTGCGTGTCGAACTCGACGCCGATCATCAGGCCCACGCCACGCACGTCGCGAACGCTTCCATCGCCTTCGCAGGCGCGCTCGAGTCCTTTCCGCAGGCGATCGCCCATGGCTGCGGCGTTGCCGCGCAACGAGGTCTCGATCAGCTCCATCGTCGCCAAGCCGGCCGCGGCGCACACCGGATTGCCGGCAAATGTGCTGCCGTGTGCCCCCGGCGGCCAGGTCCAGACCGATTCGCGCGCCACGAAGGCGCCGATCGGCATGCCTGAGGCGATGCCCTTGGCCGTGGTGACGATGTCGGGCTCGACCCCGGCGTGCTCGATCGCCCACCAGCGGCCGGTGCGCCCCATGCCCGACTGGATCTCGTCGGCGATCAGCAGGATGCCGTGCTCGTCGCAGATCCGCCGCAGCTCCTGCAGGAAGTGCGCGGGCGCGGGGAAGTAACCGCCCTCGCCCTGGATCGGCTCGACCACGATCGCCGCCACGTCCCGCGGCGCGATGATGCGGCCGAAGATGGCACGGCGCAGCACCTTGAGCTCTGCGCTGCCGTCGCCACCGGTTCCCTCGCGCCAGGCGCGGACGCGCGGGTACGGCGCGTGGTGGACCATGGGGAGCAGCGGCCCGAAGCCGGCGCGCTGCTTGACCTTGCTGTTGGTGAGCGACAGCGCGCCCATGGTGCGGCCGTGGAAGGCGCCTTCGAAGGCGATCAGGCCCGGGCGGCCGGTGTGGTATCGGGCCAGCTTGATGGCGCCCTCGATCGCCTCCGTCCCGGAGTTGGTCAGGAAGACGCGCGCCTTCTCCTTGAACGGCGCGACCGACGCGACCCGTTCCATGAACTCGACGTAGCGCGGCTCGTAGAAGTCGGTGGCGGCGATATGGATCAGCCGGTCGGCCTGCTCCTTGATGGCGCCGACGACCTGCGGGTGGCTGTGGCCGGTGCTGGCGACGGCGATGCCGGCGGCGAAGTCCAGGAATCGGTTGCCGTCGACATCGGTGACGACGTAGCCCGAGCCGCGCTCGGCGACGAGCGGATAGGCGCGTGTCAGCGACGGGCTTGCGACGGCTTCGTCCCGGGCGATGATTGCCCGGCTCCTGGGTCCGGGCAACTCGGTGACGATGTGCGGTGCATCCAGATTCTGGGCAGCCGCAGGCGAGGTGGTGGCCTCCATGGTGGTCATTGGCGTAGCACTCCGGTGACGGAGCGGCGCGTCCTGCCCGCGCCCTTGGCTAGATGGGCCTCTATGGTATCAGGCATGCGCGCACCGTCCCGCAGAGCCTCCTGCGCTGGACCGATGCAGACCGGCGATGCGTCGAAGCCACCGATGCATGCTGACGAGCTCGAGATCCGCGAATCGCTCGTCCGTGGCCTGGTTCGCGAGCAGTTCCCTGCGTGGGCCGAGCCGCCGTTGCGCCGCATCGAGCCGAGCGGCACCGTCAACGCCATCTTTCGCCTGGGAGACGAATTCGCCGTTCGCCTGGCGCGCATCGACGGTCCGTCCGAGCCAGGCGGCAAGGAGATCGAGTGGCTGGCCCGACTCGCACCACAGCTTCCGCTCGACATCCCCGTGCCCGTCGCGCAAGGCCGGCCCGCCGCCGGCTACCCGTGGTTCTGGCGCGTCGACCGCTGGATCGCCGGCGAGACCGTACCGGTAGAGGCGATCGACGGGGGTCTCACAGGCCGTGAGGATTCTCGCCTACTACACCCCCGAGAACAACGCCGTGCTCTACCGGGAAGCCGAGAGCTGGCTCGAGCTGCTCCTCTCGGAGCCCGATGTCGCGGCGACTGCATCGCCGATCAAGCCGGGACCGGAATAGACCAGCCCGGTCCACAACTGTGCGAGGTCGGCGCCGGCGTCGAGAGCGGCGGCAGCGTCCTCCCCGCTGAAGATTCCGCCTGAGCCGATGAGCAGCAGCCGCTCGCCGGCGAGCTCTCTCGCTCTGCACAGCGCCGTGAGCATGCGCTCGAGCAGAGGCCGGCCGGAGAGGCCACCCGTTTCGCCCTCGTGCTGCACGGTCGTGTTCGACAGGATCAGCCCCGCGGCCGGCGACCTGGCCAGCGCCGTGATCAGCGCGTCGAAGTTCGACGGCCCGAGGTCTGGCGCCAGCTTCACGAGCAGCGGGCGCGCGGGCGACTCGGCGGCGAGCGCATCGAGCAGCGCCAGCAGGCGCGAAGGCTCCTGCAGTCCCCGCAGGCCGGGCGTGTTCGGTGAGGAAACGTTGACGGCGATGTAGTCGGCGGCCGGCGCAACGGCGCGGCAGGCGGCCAGGTAATCCGAGATTTCGTCCGCCGCATCGCGGTTGCGACCGATGTTGACGCCGACCACGAAGCCGGCCGTGAGTTTGGACCGGACGGCGGTCAGATGGGCAGCCAGCGCATCGGCTCCGGCGTTGTTGAAGCCCATGCGGTTGATGAGCGCGCCGGTATCGGTCAGGCGGAAGAGGCGAGGGCGGGGATTGCCTGACTGAGGCAGCGGCGTCACCGTGCCGACCTCCGCGAAGCCGAATCCGAGCGCCGCCCAGCCGCGAAGGGCGACGGCGTCCTTGTCGAAGCCCGCGGCCAGCCCGACCCGGTTGCGGAACGTCAGGCCCATGAGCTCGACCGATTCGGTGGCGCCCGCGCCGGAGGCGAGGCGCAGCAACGCGCGGGTGGGTGGTGTCGAGCCGGCGATGCGGACGCCGTTGAGGGTCACGTGGTGAATGCGCTCCGCGTCAATCCGGAAGAGGAGCGGCCGGAGTGCGCGGTAGGCCCCGATCCGCCAGCCGCTCACTCAGTCGTCGTGGCCGCGGGGGAACGCCATCTCGATCGGGCGCAGCGGCGGCAGCTCCTGGCCGTCGACCTCGGTCGACGGACCGGGCGGGACCGCCGGCGACATGAACTCGTGCCAGACCTCCGTCCCCGGCATCGGGGCATCGTCGAGCTCCTTGATGGCGACCACGCCCTCGAAGCGAATGGTGCCCGCCTCGCCGTCATCGGTCTCGAAGTCGTCCTCGTACTCGGACGCGATCTCGAATGCCGCACCCAGGGCCGCCTCCTCGTCGTCACCCTCGACCAGCACCACCCGGTCCTCGATCACGTAGGGCTGCTCCGCCGAGGCGACGAGGTAGGCGTAGCGCAGCTGCACGCTGAACCAGCCGGACGAGTCGACGACCGTTTCGAGTGCGTCGTCCTGGTCGATCTCGTCGTCGAAATCCGCCGGGCTGCGCCCGTCGCCGGTCACGCCGCCGGCGGCTCCTGGCCGATGATCGTCTGCGACTGCTCGCGCATGAACTGCTGGACGTAGTACGGGCCAAGGCCACTCTTGCCCGACGAGCCGGAACCCTTCCAGCCGCCGAAGCTCTGGACCCCCGGCCATGCGCCGGTGGTCGCACCCGCGCGCCGGTTAACGTAGACCACGCCGGCCTGGATGGCATCCAGGAAGCGGCGAATCTCGGCGTCGTCCTGGCTGAAGATGCCCGCGGTGAGCCCGTACTCGGTCTGGTTGGAGAGCTCGAGCGCCTCGTCGAGCGAATCGACCTCGCCGACGACGAGGAGCGGGACGAACAGCTCGTCTCGGAAGAGGCGGTGCGAGGTGGGAAGACCGGTGACCACGGTCGGCGCCGGGAAGTAGCCGCGATCGGTATCGCCGTCGCGCAGCACCTCGCCGCCGACGGCGATCGTGCCGCCATCGCCCTTCGCTTCGGTGACGGCGGTCTCGAACTTGTCGACGGCGCGCTGATTGATCACCGGGCCCATCCAGTTGCGGCGCTGGGTGGGATCGCCGACCGCGATCTGCCGCGTGCGCTCGACGAGCTTGTCGACGAAGTCGCGCGCAACGCTGCGCTCGACGTAGACGCGGGAGTTGGCGCTGCACTTCTGGCCGTCGAAGCCAAAGGCGGAGCGCATCACCCCCTCGGCCGCCTCGTCGAGGTCCGCGGTGGCGGTGACGATCGCCGGATTCTTGCCGCCCATCTCGGTGATGATCGGCCGCGGAACGTCGCGGGTGAAGCTCTTGTACAGCTTCATCCCGACCTCGTACGAGCCGGTGAAGACCATGCCGTCGATGCCCGGGTTCTCCTGCAGCTCGGCGCCCACCGTCTCGCCCGGGCCGGTTACGAAATTGAAGACGCCATCCGGCACGCCGGCGTCGCGCAGCGCCTCGCCGAACTTGTAGCCGAGCAGCGGAGCGTCCGAGCTCGGCTTCAGCACCACGGTGTTGCCGGCGATCAGCGCGCCGGCGCACGGGCCGCCGGACAGCGCCATCGGGAAGTTGAAGGGGCTGATCACGGCCCACACGCCGTGCGGCTTGAGCACGCTGCGCGTGTGCTCGGTGTCCGACAGCGAGCCCATCGGTCGCACGAAGCCGTCGTTGCGCTCCATCTCGTCGGAGTAGTAGCGCAGCAGGTCGGCCGCTTCCTCGACGTCGCCCAGCGACTCGAGCCGGTTCTTGCCGACCTCGAACGTCATCAGCGCCGCGTACTCGAACTGGCGCTCGCTGATGAGGTCCGCCGCGCGGCGCAGGATCTCGATCCGCTTGCGCCAGCCGAGGTCGCGCCAGGCCGGAAACGCGTCGCGAGCCGCGCGAATCGCGTCCTGCACGTCCGGGCGCGTTCCGACCGGGAAGCGGCTGACCACGATCGAGGTGTCGATCGGCGAGCGGTCCTCGAACTCCTGCTCGGCCGCCCGTTCCTCGCCGCCGATGATCATCGGATACGAGCGTCCCAGTTCGCCGCGGACCTTTTCCACCGCCGCGTCGAAGGCCGACTGCAGCTCTTCGTTGTCGGCGGACAAGGTGGAGTAGGTGATCTTCATGCGCGGCGTGGTGGTGGCCATGCGACTGCCTCCTGGATCGGCGAATGGAACGGCGGGGGGACGGACCGATTATCGCATCGGAAACGAAGGCAAAGCCGAAGGCCAGGCTCCGGGGGGAGAAGAGCCTGGCCTTCGACGCGCGAATCATAGGGTGCGGATTTGTGACGTGCAAGGAAATTTCGCATGCGGCCCGCTCAGGCCGCGGGCCGGTGGTAGAGCCCCAGCTTGAGCTCCAGCATGGGCCGATGCGCGCGCATCAGGTACGCCCGTCCACGGTCGCCGTACAGCCGCGGCAGCAGCTCGTGCGCCGACGCGTCGTCGCGCAGATCGAGCCGGGCGTGGACGACCTTGATCTTGAAGCCGTTGCGCAGCCACCAGCCCGTTCGCCGCTGCGTCGCGTCGAGGGCATGGGCCACCACCTCGGGCTCGAGCAGGGCGGCCACGTCGTCGCGGCCGTAGTAGCCGATGACGATCAGGCGCCCGTTGGGACGGAGCACGCGCAGCGCCTCGGCGATCGCCGGCCGGTACGAATCGTCGGGCTCGATCTGGCTGGTGAGCACCACGTCCACCGCCGCGTCACGCAGCGGCAGACGCCGCAGGTCGCCCTCGACGATGCGGATGTTGGGCTGGTGCGCCTCGCCGGCGCGCTCGCGCGCGGCGGCCAGCAGCTCCGGATCGGACTCGATCCCGTAGGTCCGTGCCGTGCGGCGGGCGAGCAGCATCGGGTAGTGGCCGATCCCCGTGCCCACGTCCGCGATCCGCTTCCCGGACAGCGGCAGGATCCGCTCGAGGGCGGCGAGCACCTTGCGCTCGGGATCGATCAGCTCGCCCAGGCGGGCGTGCAGCGTCGGATCGGAGTCGGTCCAGGGAGGCAGGATGGAACGCATCGGTCAGCGGATCTCGACCCGCGTCTCGGCCGGTTTGCCGTCGGGGTCGCGCAGCAGCGCATCCCCCTCGGGCGGCACCGGCGCCTCGTGCGGCACGCCGGAGAGGAACTGCATCTCGAAGGCGACCGGCCCCGGTCCACGACGCGTGACGACCAGCGGAATCGTGAGCACCTGCCCCGGCAGCAGCGGCCCGTAGCCGAGGGTGGTCGTTCCGGCCGGCTCGCCGAGCTCGCCGGGTCCTTCGACCCAGCGCGTCCAGGCGTAGTGCAGCGGCGAGCCGCCCTCGGCCACGCGATCGCGCGTGGGCGCGAACGGGGCCAGGAAGAGCGTCTTCTTCACGTCGGTCGGCCAGCGCAGCACGATCTCGTCGATCCGCCGGTTCGAAAGGTTCTCGAGCGTGACCTGGATGCTCCCGTCGCCCTTCGGATCGACCCTGGGCTCGACCTCGTAGCGGACCCGGCGGGCGTCGCGCGCGGGTGGCAGGCGCAGCTTGAGGACGGGATCAGGGATCGTGGTCGGCGCATTGGTCGCGCTGGCGCTGGCCGAGGCTGACGGCGTCGCGGCGGTTGTCGGCTGCGATGACACCGACGGAGAACCTGTCGGCGTCGGTTCCGCGACGCAGGCCACCAGCGCCAGCACGAGGGTGCCCAGGATGGGCGCCCGCATCGGTCTACTCATGGTCGCTGGCCAGCTCCGCCAGGCGGTTGCGGATGGCGAACGCGGCCGCCTGGGCCCGGCTCGCGAGAGCGAGCTTGGCCAGGATGTTCGAGACGTAGTTGCGCACCGTCTTCTCGGCCAGGTCGAGCTTCTCGGCGATCTCGCGGTTGGAATGGCCCTCCGCGATCTGGGCCAGCACGCGGCGCTCCTGGTCGGTCAGCTCGGCGAAGGCGCCACCCTCCTCGCTGTTGGTGACGGAGCGCAGCCGAGCCAGCACCTGGCTGGTCACCGACGGGTCGAGCAGCGAACCGCCGTCGGCCACGGCGCGGATGGCGCGGACCAGCTCCTCCGAGCCGATGCGCTTGAGCACATAGCCGCTGGCGCCCGCCGAGATGGCGTCGAACAGCGCATCGGAATCCGCGTAGCTGGTCAGCATCACCACCGGCGTGTCCGGCAGCTCCGTCGTGATGCTGCGGCACGCATCGGTCCCGGAGCCGTTCGGCATGCGGATGTCGAGGACGGCCACGTCGGGGCGGTGCTCGCGCGCGAGGCGAATCGCCTCCGCGCCCGATGACGCCTCGGCCACCACGCTGAACCCCGGCTGCCGGTCGAGCAGGGCCGCCAGCCCGATGCGCACCACCTCGTGGTCATCGGCGATCAGGATGCGAATCGGGCGTGCGACAGCGTCGGGTTGGGTGGTCATGGGTCAGGCTCGGCGGCTGGAGGCGACCGGCATCGTAAGCGAGAGCGCGGTGCCCTGCCCCGGCGTGCTGTCGGCCACCAGCTCGGCGCCCAGCAGCTCGGCGCGGCGGCGCATGTTGGCCAGGCCCTGCGTCCTGCCACGTGAGGTGGCTGGCGTCGCGGTCGCGTCATACCCGACGCCGTCGTCGTGGATCTCGAGCGTGAAGCGGCGGCGGGTGCAGCGCAGCACGACCTCGACCCGTCGCGCCTGGGCGTGACGCAGGACGTTGCTGAACGCTTCCTGGGCGATGTGGCGCAGCTGGTCGGCCTGCTCCGGCGTCAGCCGCGGCCGATAGTCGCCCTCGATCCGCACGTCGAGCGAGACGAGCGTGTTGGCGCGCAGCTCGTCGGCCACGCCACGGACGATCTCCTCGGCATCGAGCATGTCCAGCGACGCGGTGCGCAAGTCGAAGATGTAGGAGCGGATGTCGCCGGTGATCCGGTTCAGCTCGCCCATCACCGTCTGCAGCCGGGCACGCGCCGGCGTGGCGTCGTCAAGCGCGGCCGATGCCTCCTCGACGTGCAGGCCGACGGCGTAGATCGATTGGATGATGCCGTCGTGCAGGTCTCGACCGATGCGCTCGCGTTCTCGGAGCAGCAATTCGTGGCGCCGCGCCGTTGCGAGGGCGCGGTCCGTCTCCTGCTCGAACAGCTCGAGGGTGCGGATCACGGCGATGGCGATCACCAGGCCGGCCGCCGAGCGCAGCACCTCGATGGGAATGCCGAGTGCGTCGAGCAGGACGCTGGCGTTGACGACCGAGGCAGGCGGGAATGGCGCCTTCATGGTGATCAGTCCGGCCAGCACGCCGTACACGCCGAAGGCGACGGTCGCCAGCCGTAGCGCTCCGCCGACCGGCGGCCGGGCCAGCGGTCCGAGCGCCGCGGCGCTGCGCCACAGGCCGAGCATCACCGCCGCGACCGCCGGCAGCGCCAGCATGTAGCGAGCGAGCACGTCGCCGATGGCCAGCGGCGCTCCGACGGTCGCCAGCGCGTCGCGAATCTGGCCCGCGGGCAGCCAGGGCTCGGGATCCGGGCGGAAGTCGCTGAAGAGCGCCGACAGGGCGAGGGTGCCGATCGCCCACAGGACCAGCGCCAGGCTGGGCACGAAGCGCAGCCACGGCTGGCCCGCCAGCCTCGACGACCGCTCCTTCGAGCTCGACGTCGACAGCAGCAGCTCGGCACCGAACTGGAGCAGCAGCGCGTAGGAGATCCCCTTCAGGGCGAGTTGCGCGATCAGCAGCAGGTGGATGAGCGGCGGTGGCAGGAAGCCCGACTGGATGGGGACGAAGAGGTAGCCCCACTCCATGAAGCCGTGGACGATGCCGAAGGCCGCGAGCCATGGCAGGGTTCGCGCGATGGCCAGCTCGCTGCGCTTCCGAGACTGGAGCGCAATGGCCAGGCCTGTGATGAAGAAGACCTGGCCGTAGACCGACAGGACGATGATCCGGTTGGTCTCGAACAGGTCAGCCAGCCACTCCACGCTCCCATGGTAGGCGGCGGCTCGGCGGGTGGCCGGTTGCGGCGCAATAATCAGGCGGTGAGCGATGTGACGGAAACGGAGCGCACGCCGATCGGCGTGCTGCTGTGGTTCGGCTGGGCGTTCCTGCTGCTGCTCGGCACGGGGCTGCTGCTGCCCCGGATCATCGCCTTCGTCGACTTCAGCGAGCGCGCGCCGTTCTCGCTGCTCGGGATCTTCATGATGCTCGAGCTGGCGGCGGTCCTGTTCGGCATCACCGTGGCGCTCCAGCGCAAGCGCATCGCGCACCGCTTCGCCATCGGCATCTCGGCGCTGGCGGTCCCCGTCCTGGCCGGCCTTCCTCCGGCTCTGCTGCGCATGCCGGGCGACGCCGCGCTCGGCTGGGCGCTGCTGTTCGTGCCGGTTGGGTTGGTGATCACCGTCGTGCTGGTCGTGCTGCTGCTGCGCCCAGCGGCACGCGCCTACTTCAGCGAGGACTGACCGTGCGCCTGCTGGCCTACCGGCGTGACGGCGAGCTTCGTTTCGGCCACCAGACCGATGCGGGGATCGTCGACCTCGGGGCCGGCGACGTCATGAACGTGATCCGCGACGGCATCCCGGTGCGCGACGGCGAGACGATCGACCCGGCGAGTGTCGAGATCCAGGCCCCGATTGGGCGGCCCGGCAAGATCGTGTGCATCGGTCTCAACTACGCCGACCACTGTCGCGAGCAGGGTAACGAGCCGCCGGCGTATCCGAAGCTGTTTGCCAAGTTCGCCAACGCGGTGAATCGGCCGGGAGGGATCGTCCGCCGGCCGGCGGCCACCGAGAAGCTCGATCTCGAGTGCGAGCTGGCGGTCGTGATCGGGCAGGGGGCGAGCGGTATCGGTCCGGAGGAGGCGATGGAGCACGTCTTCGGCTACACGATCCTCAACGACGTCAGCATGCGCGACCTGCAGCGCGAGGACCAGCAGTGGCTGCGTGCCAAGGGCAGCGACGGCTTCGCGCCGACGGGACCGGTCGTCGTCACCGCCGACGAGATCCGCGACCCACACGCGCTGCGCATGTCGTCGAGCGTGAACGGCGAGACGTGGCAGGCCAGCTCCACCGCCGAGATGGTGTTCGACGTGCCGTCGCTGATCGCGTTCGTGTCACGCACGATGACGCTGGAGCCGGGCGATGTGATCGCCACCGGGACGCCGGCGGGCGTGGGGCACTACCACCAGCCGCCACGCTACCTGGTCGATGGCGACCTCGTTCGCTGTCAGATCGAGGGGATCGGCGTGCTGGAGAATGTGATCGTGGACCAGCAGCCGCGGATTGCGGACCACGCGCTGGCGGCGGGGATGGGTGTCGGGGTGGTGCGCGCGTGAGCGTCACCGCGACGCGGACGATGCGCGCGCTGGCCAAGACGCGGCCCGAGCCCGGCGCGGAGCTGGTGCAGCGACCCGTTCCGGAGCCCGGAGCGGGGGAGGTGCTGCTGCGGATGGAGGCGACGTCGATCTGCGGCACCGACTACCACCTCTTCAGCTGGGACCGCTGGGCGCAGGACGTCCTCACCCCACCCATCGTGCTCGGCCACGAGCTCGCCGGACGGGTGGTGGGGGTTGGGCACGGTGTCACGCGCGTTCGCGAGGGCGACCTGGTCGGCGTGGAGAGCCACATCGTCGACTGGAGCTGCGCGCAGTGCCGCGCCGGCGATATGCACCTGTGCCGCAACCTGAGGGTCATCGGCGCGCACGTCGACGGCGGCTTCGCCGAGTACATGGTCATCCCCGAAACGAACGCCATCGAGTCGAACGGGCTGGACCCGGCGGTGGTGGCGCTCCAGGAGCCGATGGGCAACGCGGTCCACGCCGCCTTCGTCGAGCCGATCGAGGGACGGTCGGTGGCGGTGACCGGCGCCGGCCCGATCGGGCTGCTGTCCGTCGGCGTCGCCAAGGCGGCCGGCGCGTCGCTGGTGGTGGCAACCGATACCGAGCCGTATCGGCTCGAGCTGGCGGAGCGGATGGGAGCCGATGTCGTGCTTGACGCGCGGGCGCCCGATCTCGTGGAGCGGGTGCTGGAGGCGACCGGCGGCGACGGCGTCGAGGTGGTGCTGGAGATGAGCGGCGCAGCCCCGGCGCTCAGCCAGGCGCTGAAGTTCGTGACCCGCGGTGGCCGGGTCAGTCTGCTCGGCATCTTCGGTGAGCCGGTCCGCATCGACCTGTCCGAGGACGTGATTCAGCGTGGCGTGCGGCTGTACGGCATCTACGGGCGGCTGATCTACGACAGCTGGGAGCGGACGCAGGCGTTGCTCCGCTCGGGCACCCTCGACGTGACGCCGATCATCACGCATCGGTTCGACCTGGCTGATTGGCAGAAGGGGTTCGACCTGATCGCGTCGCGGCACGCGGGGAAAGTGGTGCTGCTTCCGTAGGGGCCCGCGGCTGCATCGGTCGATCGTACGGAGGCGCGCGCGCCCGGCGGAAAGGTAGTGGCGCTCTACGATCGGCCCGGACGATAAGGAAGCGCCAAACAGCGACCGGACAGGGCAATGACGCGGTTTCACCGCCGCGGCCGATTTCGTCGGGAGGACAAGCGCCCCTACGCCGTGGCCACTCTCTGGCGCAGAGGACGACAATAGGCAGCGTCACGCAACGAGGAGATCGATCTGATGACCGCGCCCGCTCGCGCCCGCAACCCGCTCGCCTTCCTGGAGGCCGAGATCGAGGAGCTCAAAGCCAAGGGCATCTTCCGCCGGCTGCGCGTGGTGCAGAGCGAACAGAAGAGCCGCTGCGTGATCGACGGCAAGGAGGTCATCACCCTCTCGAGCAACAACTACCTCGGCCTCAACACGCATCCCAAGCTGATGGCCGCTGCTGCCGAGGCGGTACGCGACTACGGCGCGGGATCAGGGGCGGTGCGGACGATCGCCGGCACCATGACCCTGCACGAGCAGCTCGAGGCGCGGCTGGCAGACTTCAAGCACGTCGAGGCGACGCTCACCTTCCAGTCTGGCTTCACCTGCAACACCGGCGTCATCCCCATCCTGGCGCCCGAGGGCGCGGTCATCGTCTCCGACGCGCTCAACCACGCCAGCATCATCGACGGCATCCGCCTTACCAAGGCCGAGCGCAGGATCTTCCCGCACGCGGACATGGACGGGTTGCGCACCGCACTGCGCGAGGTTCGTGACGCCGATGCCGACCGCACCATCCTGGTGCTCACTGATGGCGTCTTCTCCATGGACGGCGACATCGCCAAGCTTCCCGAGATCGTCGACGCTGCCGAGGAGGCCGATGCGATCGTCTACGTCGACGACGCGCACGGCTCCGGGGTGCTGGGTCGGAACGGCCGGGGGACGGTGGATCATTTCGGGCTGCATGGCCGTGTGCAGGTCCAGGTCGGCACGCTGTCGAAGGCGATCGGCGTGCTGGGCGGGTACGTCGCGGGCAGCCGCTCGCTGCGGACGGTGCTCGAGCACAAGGCGCGGCCGTTCCTGTTCTCGACCTCCGCGCCGCCGGCCGTGGCCGCGGCCTGCATCGCCGCAGTCGACGTGCTCGAGACGGAGCCGGAGCTCATCGACCGGCTGTGGGACAACGCCCGCTTCTTCAAGGACGGGCTCGCGCGGCTCGGCTTCAATATCGGTCATTCCGAGACGCCGATCACGCCGGTGATCGCCGGCGAGGGGGCCCTGGCCATGAAGCTGTCGGATCGGCTGTTCGAGGAAGGCGTCTTCGCACAGGGGATCGGCTTCCCGACCGTGCCCGAACATCTGTCGCGCGTACGCACCATCGTGACCGCGGGGCATACGCGCGATGAGCTCGAAACGTGCTTGGCGGCCTTCGAAACGGTCGGTCGCGAGCTCGCCCTGATCTAGTCGCCGTCTAGGCAAGCTCCGTGGCGCGGTGTACCTTCCGCGCCAATGCTGCCTCCGCGCGATCGCCCGCTGCCCGCGTACCTTGTCACGCGCCCGTCTACGCGAGGCGAGGGTCTCGCCGAGCCTATTGCCGAGGGCGACGGCATCGACGCCCTGGCGCGTGCCGCGAGCGCGGGCGAGACCGAGGCCATGGCGCGGCTGTACGACGAGCTGGTTCGCCCCATCTACCGATACATCGCGCTGCGCGTCCGCCGCACCGAGGACGTCGAGGACCTGACCCAGCTGGTCTTCGAGCGGATCGTGGCGGGGCTCCCGCGCTACCGTCACACCGGCCGGCCGTTCCAGGCATGGGCCTTCCGCATCGCGCGCAACACGGTGATCGACCACGCGCGTCGCGACCGCGCGCACGAGCCCCTTGACAACGATGGCCACGTTTCGCACGCGGACGCGCCGGACGCGCTCGCCCTCCGTGGCGAGGAGATCGCCGAGCTGCGGCGCGCCATGCGCGAGCTGACGGCCGACCAGCAGGAGGCACTTGCCCTCCGGTTCGGCGGCGGGCTGTCGGCCGATGAAGCGGCGGCGGTGATGGGCCGCCATGCCGGGACGGTCCGCGGACTGACGTTCCGCGCCATTGCGAGCCTCCGGCGCCGGATGGCGCCCGAGGAGGTCCGCTGATGGCGCTGCTCCACTGGTCGCGGTCCGGCGTTCCGGTCGAGGACCGCGCGGTTGTCGCCTTGTTGCAGCGCGCATCGGCCGCGATCGAGCCGGATCCGATGTACCGGCGCCGGCTCCGCGGCCGCGTGCTGAACGCCCACGTTGCCCGTCGCGAGGGGCTGGTGCGGGCGCGGCCGCAGCGGCACATGGGCGCGCTGGGTCGCAGTGTGCTCGTGGCGAGCCTGACGCTGGCCGTGTCGGTCAGCGCGGTCGGCGCCGTGTCGCAGGATGCCCTGCCCGGCGACGCGCTCTACCCGGTGAAGCGGCAGCTCGAGGCGATCCGGCTGCAGATCGCGACCGGAGCCGCGCGTGACGACCTGCTCGCGCAGGCACTCGCCGAGCGCCTCTCCGAGTTCGAGCGCCTCGCGGCGGCCGGGGAGTGGCAGCTGGTCGACGCTGCCGGCGAGGAGGTCGCCGTTGCCGAGGCCGCCGTTCTCGGCGACGGTGCGCCAGCGACTCCCTACCAGCGTGATCGCGCGCAGCGGCATGTCGCCCGTCTCGAGGCCCTGCTGAAGACGGCGCCTCCGGCGCGCCAGCACCGCGTCGAGGAGGCGCTGCAGGTCGCCCGCGAGCGGGCATCGGTCACGGGCCGGCCGGCAGACCCTCCGTCCGCGCATCCGACGCCGCCGCTCTCCGCCAACCGGCCATCGCAGGCGGGCGCTCCGCCAACGCAAGCATCCGAGCCCCCGGGCCGGCCCGACCAACCCGGCGGAGATCATCCGGCACAACCGTAACCACCGCCCCACCCGCCGCCGCCGACGGCGTTAGTGCTCACCCGGGCGCCGTCTGCACCTTCGTGGGCTCCCGACGTGGCACATGTCGGGCTCTGGTGCGCGTTATCCAACTCCAGCGACCCATGCACACACGGCAGACGAGCGGCTGCGGTACCACCAGCCGCCGCACAACGAGAGACGGGGTAGAGGCGAACCTCTACCCCGTCCCTGCCAGGGGGGCTGGCTGAGTCGCGCGACCGGCCAGGCGGCCGGCCGCGCGTATCGGTCTAGCGGCGGCGACGCACCGCCTTGACATTGGCGAAGACCAGGCCTCCGAGGGAGCCCATGAAGACCAGCAGCATGAGCTCGACCGGGATATTCACCGGCTGGCCGTCACCGGTCGTGCCGAACGCGGTGTTCGGAACGGAGGGCTTCGGCGTGCCGGTCGATCCCTGCTCCTCCTGCTCGACCGTTCGGATCGAATCCTCGCCGTTGTCGGGCGCGGTCTCGGCCGAGTCGATGGTCGTGACGTTATCGAGCGTCACGCCACCGCCGATGCTCGCGTCGACGGTCGTGTCGAAGGTGACACTGCCGCTGGCGCTGAGCGTCGGGAAGGTCCAGCTGAGCGTCCGGGTGGCCGCGTCGAAGGTGCCGCCATCACTGGCGCTGCCGTCGACGTAGTTCAGGCCGGACGGGATCGGGTCGCTGATCACCGCATCGGTGACCGGTCCATCGGTCAGGGTGTAGGTCAGCGTCCAGGTGACGGTGGTGTCCTCACCGGCCGTCACGTCGACGACCTCGCGATCCGCCTCCTTGTCGATGACCAGCGCCGGGACGCGAACGTTCACCTCCGACTCATCCTCGCACTCGGGGCCGAGGGTCTCGACATCCGGGCACTGGGTGTTCGGGCTGAACACGACCGCCACGTTGCGCAGGGTCGTGCCGTTCTCGACGTCGGCGCTCACCTTGGCCTGGTAGCTCAGGCTGACCGGGCTCTCGGCGGCATCGAGGTCGCCGAGGTTCCAGGTGATCGTCCGTGTCGACGCGTCGTAGCTGCCGCCGTCGCTGATGTCGGTCGGAGCGTCGAGCCCCTCCGGCAGCGTGTCGACGACCGTCACGTCGTGCGCCGTGCCCTGCTCGGTGAGCGTCACCATCAGCGTGTAGGTGACGTTCGTGCCGGGCAGCACCGGTGCGACCTGGTCGTTGGTCTTGGCGATGTTGATCCCCGGGCAGAGGACGACGATGTCGGCCGAGGCCTGGTTGTCGTCGAGGTCCGCCGGATTCTCGTTGTCGCCGGAGACGCTGGCCAGGTTGTGGAGCATGCCGCAATCGGCGGTATCGGTCAGGCCGGAGACGAGGATCGTCACCGCCTCACCCTCCGCCAGGGAGGCAAAGTCGCACGAGGCGCTCTGCGAGCCGTCATTCGACATGCTGCTCGCGCAGGCCGAGCCGGCCGGGATCGGGTCAGCGATCGCGACGTCCCAATCGACGCCGTCGGGGAGATCCTCCTCGAGGTGGACGTTGGTCGCCGTGCCGGGCCCCTCGTTCGCCACCACGATGGTGTACGAGGCGAGATCACCGGCGCTGATCGTGCCGTTGTCGGCCGACTTGGTGATGGTCAGGTTCGGGCAGTTGACCGTGATGGTGTGGCTGCTCCGGTTGTCCTCGGTCGCGGACGGCGCCTCGTTCGACGCGCTGACCGTGGCCGTGTTCTCGAGGTCGCCGCAGTCGGCATTGCTCGAGACCGCGTTGAGGGTGACGCTGAACGAGGCACCGGCCTCGAAGACCTCGAGCGAGCAGGACAGGTCGTTGCCGGTCAGCTCGCAGAAGGCCGGAGCGCCGGCCGCCAGGGACCAGCCACCGCTGACATCGGGCAGCGTGTCCGCCAGCTCGAAGTCGTAGGCATCGCCCTCGCCGTTGTTGGCGGCGTCGATGGTGTAGTGGATCGCGTCACCCGCGGTCACGACCCCGGATCCACTCTTCACCACGCTGACGTCCGGGCAGTTCACGTCGATCGCGACGGGCCCTGCCGAGTTGTTCTGGGCGTTGACGTCCACATCGGCCGCCACCACCGCGGTGTTCTCGAGGGTGCCGCAGTCCTCCGGGCCGGCCATGCCGGACAGGGTGATCGACGCGCTGTCGCCACTCTGCATCTCCCCGAAGTCGCAGTGCAGGACCGACGGCAGGCTGCTGTCGTCGATCGAGCAGTCGGCCGCATCGGCTCCGCTGACGCCCCAGTCGATGCCGACCGGCAGCTCGTCGCTGAGCTCGACGCTCGTCGAGTCGCCGCTGCCGCCCGCGTTGACCGTGATGTCGTAGCTGACCTCGTCACCGGCATTGAGCGTCGGCTCGCCAGCCGTCTTGGTGACGGAGACGTCCGGGCAGTTGACGGTGATCAGGGTCGGCGCGGACTCGGTGTCGCCGCTGCCGGCGTTGGCCGAGTCGAAGCTCGCCGTGTTGCTGATCGACGGGCAGTCGCCGGCATCGGTCGTCCCGGTCAGCGTGACGCTGAACGAGCCACCGGCCGGGATGTCCAGCGGTCCGCACGACAGATCCGAGCCGGAGATCGAGCAGTCGTCGCTGTTCTCGCTCCAGCTCAGGCCGGAGGGCAGGCTGTCGCTGACGGTGACGTCCTGCGCCGCGCCGCTCGCCGTCGAGTTGTCGACGGTGATCGTGTAGTGCACGACGTCGCCGGCCGTCACCTCCGGAGTGTCGGTCGTCTTGCTGATCGACAGGGCCGGGCAGGTGACCTGGATGGAGCCCGAATCCTGCGAGCTGCCATCGTTCGTGGTCCTCACCGACGCCAGCGGGTTGCTGAGCGTGCCGCAGTCGGCGGTGCTGACCGTCGTCGAAACATGGATGGTGACCGATGCGCCCGCGCCGAGGTCGCCCAGGGAGCAGGTCAGCAGATCGCTGCTGTCGATCGAGCAGTTGGCGTTGTCGACACTCCACGTGCCGCTGACGTCAGGCAGCTGGTCGCTGACCGCGACGCCCTTGGCCGTGCCGGTGCCGTCGTTACGGACCACGATCGTGAAGGTCGCGGTGCCGCCGGCGTTCACCGTCCCGCCGTTGTCGGAGGGAGCATCGGGGGTCTTCTCGAGCACGATGTCGCCGCAGTTGACGGTGATCGTCGCGCTGTCGGAGTTGTCGCTCGCATCGGTATCGAAGTCGGAGTCGACCATTGCGGTGTTGCTGATCGACGGGCAGCTGCCCGCGTCCGCCGTGCCGCTCAGGACGACCGTCTTCGTGTCGTCGGGTGACATGGTGCCGAAGTCGCACGACAGCTGATCCGGATCAGCGGCGGTGTCGATGCTGCAGTCGGCCTCATCGTTTGCGCTGCCGAGGCTCCAGCTGACGCCGGCCGGCAGGTCGTCGGTCAGCGTCACGTTCGTCGAGTCGGCGTTGCCACCGGCGCTGACCACGATGCTGAACTCGGCCGTGTCGCCGGCATCGATCGGGCCGTTGCCGGTCTTCTCGACGGCCACGTTCGCGCACTCGACGGTGACGTCACCGTCGTTGCTCACCCGGGCATGGTTGTCGGCGTCGGCGGTGGCATGGTTGGCGACCTTGCCGCAGTCGTTCGCGTCGGTCGCCGCCGTGACGGTGACCGAGAAGCTGGCGTCCTTGGCGAGGCTGGTGATGTCGCAGTGCAGCGCACCGCCGCTGATGCTGCACTCGGCCTTGTCCGGGCTCTCGCTCCAGCTGAAGCCGGCGGGCAGCGCGTCGTCGATGTCGACGTTGGTCGCCGTCCCTCCACCCTTGTTGGTCAGCGTGAGCGTGAAGCTGATGTCGTCACCGGCGTTGACGGTGCCGCCATCAGGCGTCTTCTGCAGGTCGAGATCGGCGCACAGCACCGTGGTGCTGTCGCTGGCCGTCACGGGGTCGAAGTTGTCGGCATCGGCCGTCGCGGTGTTGGCGTACTCGCCGCAGCTGTCCGCAGCCGTCGCGCTGACGACATGGACCGATGCGGTCGCGTCGGCCGCCAGGTCACCGAACGAGCAGCTCAGGGTCTCGGTCGGCGGCGTGCCGCTGATCGAGCAGGCACTCGAATCGGGGTTCTCGCTCCAGTCAACGCCGCTCCCCGCGGGCAGCGGATCGGACAGCGTGACGTTCGTGGCCACACCCGGCCCGGCATTATGGACCGAGACGGTGAAGCCGATCTGCTCGCCGGCATTGACGGTCTCGTCGTCGGCGGTCTTGGTGATCTCCAGGCTGGGCTCGGGGACCGGCTGGATGGCGTTGCTCATGATCTGGTTGTCGCGGCTGCCGATGGCCTCGCCATCGATCGCGTCCAGGATCACGTGGTACGGGCCACCGCTGATGCTGGCCGCACCGAGGCCCTCGCCCCAGCCGCGCGGCCCGAAGCCGGCGGCCAGGTGGCCACCGAACAGCAACATGAACGCGCCGTCACCGTCGGTGACGTTGACGGTCAGCGTGATGCTGGCGTAGTCGGAGCCGGCCTCGGACGGATCGACGGCGTGCTGCGGCGTGGTCGCCGCGGTGACGGCGCCGCCATACGACACGAACTGGCGATCGGTCTGCGGCAGCTCGTGCGCCGACGTCGGCTGCGGGCCGCCGGGGCTGACGCTGTTCGGGTCGCTCGGGATGGGGAATGTGGAGGCACTGCCACCAACGCACAGGCTGGCCGGATTGAGGTCCTGGCAGCGGTCGGCGTTGACGTAGGTGTGGTTCCAGGTGGCGAGGTAGTCGTACGCGTGCCGCTGGCCGCTGCTGTCCTTGCGGGTCATGTAGCGGAGCGTGATGGTGTGCGTGCCGGCCGCGCCGAAGTCCATGACCAGGCGCTGCGGGACGACCTCGTCCTCGCTGTAGTTGTTGTGGGTGGCGTTCAGGATGCCGTTGATCCAGCTTTCACAGTCGAGACCGCTCGACGGATTGCCGATCTGACATTGGGAGTAGTTGTCCACCGACGGCCCGCTCGCGCCCATGGCCGTCTGGATCACGGGCGCAATCGGCCCGAAGACGACGTTCATGAGGAGCGCGAGCGTGACCGGGAGGACGCGGAAGCGTGAAAGGGTACCGGTGTTACTCATGTCGTGTGCCCCCTTGGCACGGGTGCCGTCGCCCTTCGGCGAAGCGGCCGTTCTCTCGATAAAACCGATGATTCCTCGTTGACTCGCACGGTCCTCGTCGGGCCCGGCGCCCCCTCGAAATCCGAGGGCAGGTCGGCACTATAACGACCGGTCCAGTACATTGGTACTGCGATGTTTTTTAGGTTTTGCATAGTCTTGTGAGGTCCGGTACGGACGCACATTTCATCCGTTGCGGGGGATCAACGGATAGTCCCGGTACTCGGTCCCATTTCGAGCCTGGTACCGATGCGCTACCCGTTCGACGACGGGCAACGAAGAAGGCCTCCGGACGTTCCGGAGGCCTTCAGCGTTAGCTGCGGGGAGGGTCAGTCGCGCTGGCGCGCGCTGCCAATGTTGAGGTAGGCCAGGCCGCCCAGCGAGGCGAGCAGGACCAGGACGAAGAGCATCGTCGGCACCGTCGTGTTCGTCCCCAGGACGGATGTGTCCGGAGGCGTTGGGGCCGGCGTGCCGGTCGCGCCCTTGACGCCGCCTTCCGGCGAGTTCGTCGGGGCGGGGGTGCCAGTGCCGGGCTGCACAGAACCTTCCGGCGTCCCCGTCGGCGAGCTGCTCTGGCCAGGCGTGTTGCTCGGTGCCACCGATTGGGTCGGCGTCGGGGTGGGCTCGGGCTCGTTCGAGCAGTTGATCAGATCCGACTTCTTGGTCTGAACTGCCGGCGAGTCCACACTGCCGCCGAAGGTCGCGCTCGCATCCGGGCAGGGATTGCCTTCGAGACCGAACTCCGACCAGGCGAAGGTGTGCGATCCGTCGTTGGGAATGTCCTGGGCGATGGCCCCGGCGTTCGTCGGCACGTAGCAGCCGCGCACGGTGACCGTGCCGCCGTCGCCGAACTTGTCGGCGTCGGTGCTCCAGTGGACGGTCAGGCCGGCGGCGTCGACCGTGACCCACACGTAGTCCGGACTCCGTCCGCCATTCACGATGTTGTTGCACGCCTGGTCGTCGGCGCTCGCCGCGGCCGGCGTGGCGACCGCGAACATGGACAGGGCCAGGGCGCTGACGGCCGCGATGACCATCAGGGCCCGCGACCATCCATCGCGGTTCAGGGCAAGACTTCGGGTGTTCACGAGGTACTCCTTGGAGAGAAGATGAATGCCGGCTCGCAGGCCGACGGGCTGGTCGGCAGGCGAGGGAGCGAACGATACACAGAAGTACCACGACCTGCCTAGTACCGATGGAGACGATCGGGCGGACAGGTGCGGTCCGGTGCGGCTTGGGCGGTGCGAGCCCGCAACGCCGAGGCAAATCGAGGCGGTTGCCGACGAAATCGCTGGGGCCGATCAATGCGCGTAACGGCGCCCCTTGGGCGCTGACTGGCCCCCGTCTCGGTCCGGTCGAACGCTCAGCCGGTGCGGCCGCGCGCGTCGAGCAGCACGACCTGCGTCTCCTCCGGGAGTGAGGATGGCGTGACCACCGCCTTGGGCTGGCGAATCGGCTCGGCGACCGCCATCTCCTGCAGGAACTTCTCGGGTCCCTGCAGATCGCCCGAGGCGCCGTCAAGCGCGAAGTGCATGGGGATCACGATCCGCGGGGTGATCTGCGAGACGACCTCGGCCGCCTCGGCCGGGGTCAGGGTGAAGACGCCACCGGCCGGGACCAGGAGCACGTCGATCGGTCCCAGCTCGGCAATTTGGTCCTCGCTGAGCAGGTGCCCGAGGTCGCCGAGATGGGCGATGTGGACGCCATCGACCTCGAAGCTGAAGACGATATTCTCGCCGCGCTGCGTCCCGCCCTCGGCGTCGTGGAAGGTGCGGATGCCGCTGATGAGCAGGTCGCGGAACTCGTACTCACCGGGGCGGGTCAGGGTCAGGCCGGCGGTGATCGAGCGGGTGTAGCTGTGGTCGGCGTGCTCGTGCGACATGGTCAGCACGTCGACGTCGTGCTTGCCGGCCACGAAGCCGGTCGCGGGCGGGCAGGGGTCGGTGATGACGGTCGCGTCGCGGCCCTTGAGGCGGAAGCAGGCGCGCCCGTACCAGGTGATCTCCATCGGTCGGCCGATGCTACCCGAACAGCACGAGAGCCGGTGCCCGCCCAATGACACCGGCTCTCGAAGGAGGGAGGGTGGAGGTAGAAACCCGGTTGCTCGGATTCCCAACTCGCAGCCTGAAGGCTAGATACCGGTTCTAAATCGGTGGCTTGCCGCATGTGAAGAAACATGAACATTTCCGGGCGTCTGCCAGAATGCGCGCGATGCGCTCCCCAAGCCGCCTGCTGACCGCGGGCGCGGTTGCCCTCCTGGCCGTGCTGATCGTGGCCGTGGCACTGTCCCACCTCGCGTCGTCGCCGACGGCCGTCGCGCCGTCGTTCTTGCCATCGCCGTCGCCGGTCGCCAGCGGCGGTGCGTCGCCGACCGCCACACCCTCAGCCAGCGCATCGGTCCTGCCCAGCGGGGATACCGAGGCGACGCTGCTCGCCATCGAGCAACAGGTGCGCGAGATCCGGGGACTGCCGGCGCCGGACATCGGCCCGCCGCAGATCATCAGTCGCGACCAGCTGCAGGACGAGCTGCGCGACAAGTTCGCACACGACTACCCGAAGGCACGGCAGCGGGCCGATAACGCGACCCTGCATGCGCTCGGCCTGCTGACCGGCGACCAGGACATTGCCACCCTGCAGCTCAGGCTGTTGGGCCAGCAGGTGCTCGGCTACTACGACGAGACCAAGCGTCGGATGGTGGTGGTGACCGATGCCGGCCTCGACCCGAATGCCGAGATCACCTATGCGCACGAGTACACCCACGCGCTGCAGGACGCCGCGTTCAAGCTCTCGTCGCTCGACCTCAACGCGGCAGGCGAGGACGACCGCAGCCTGGCGCGCCAGTCGCTGGTCGAGGGCGATGCGAGCGTGGTGATGTACCAGTGGGCGTTTGCTCATCTGACGCCGTCGGAGCTCCAGGGCATTGCCCAGACGCCGATCCCCGACACCGGCGACGTTCCGCCCTGGATGTTGCAGCAGCTCCTCTTCCCGTACCTCGCCGGCTCGCAGTTCGTCACGGCGCTGGGCGGCGGGCTGGGTGGCGATTTCGCCGCCGTCGACCGGGCCTTCCGCAACCGGCCACCGGCTTCCACCGAGCAGGTGGTCCATCCGGAGAAGTACACCGCCAACGAGAGACCGATGCGGGTGCGCGCACCCGATCCTGCCTCGGCCCTCGGCGCCGATTGGCGCCAGGTCTCGTCGACGACGATGGGAGAGGCGTTGATTCAGATCACGCTCGAGGGCCTGGGTGCTTCGGGCGACACCGCGGCCGCCGCCGCAGGATGGGGCGGCGACCGGCTGGTGGTCGCAACTGGCCCGGATGACGGCTTTGCGCTCACCTGGCGGCTGAAGTGGGATTCGGCGGCCGATGCGCGCGAGTTTGCCGATGCCTACCGCAGCCTCGACCTGCCGATGTCGCACCGGCTGGTGGAGCTGGCGGATGACGAGGTGCTGGTGGTGCAGGCGTCGTCGGAGGACGTGCTCGATCGGGTCGCCGAGGGCGTGGCGGGCGGCTAGTGCAGCCGGTGCCCTTTTGGCTCGTGGTGCGAGCGATCTTGGGAAGGGGCCGCGTCGTGCTCCACGATCCACTCGCAGTGCGAGCCGCGTAGGTCACATCGAGGCGGGCGCCGAGATCCCCAGCAGCGCGAGGCCGTTGTGCAGCACCTGGCGGGTCGCGTCGACCAGCGCCAGCCGCGCGGCCGAGATCGTAGCGTCGGCCGGGTCATCGGAGAGGACGCGGCAGTCGCGGTAGAACTGCGAGAACAGCGAGGCGGTCTCGTAGCAGAAGCGCGGCACGTCCTGCGTTTCGCGGCGGGCAGCCGCATCGGTCAGGACGTCGGGAAGCGCAAGGAGCTGGCGGATGAGCGCCTGTTCCGCCGGATGCCTCAGCAGCTCCACGGCGCGGGAGGAGTCGGGCGCAATCGAACGCTCGGCGGCGTTGCGCAGGATCGAGGCGCTGCGTGCGTGGGCGTACTGAACGTAGTAGACGGGATTCTCGTTCGACTGCTTCTTGGCGAGCTCGATGTCGAAGTCGATCCCGACGCTCGCGCCGCGCGAGCCGAAGAACCAGCGGGCGGCGTCGACGCCGATCTCCTCGAGCAGCTCGTCCAGCGTGACGAACTCACCGGAGCGCTTGCTCATCGACGCCTCCTGGCCGTCGCGCACGAAGCGCACCCAGGCAATGAGCAGCCACTGGACGTCGGCAGGATCGAAGCCCAGCGCCTGGGCGGCTGCGCGGTTGCGGGCCACCGTCCCGTGGTGGTCCGCACCCCAGATGTAGATCAGCTCGTCGAAGCCGCGGCTGAACTTCTCGACCAGGTAGCCGATGTCGCTGGCGAAGTAGGTCGGCTCGCCGTTGGACCGATACACCACGCGGTCCTTGTCATCCCCGAACTCCGAGGACTTGAACCAGGTGGCGCCGTCGGCCTCGTACAGGTAGCCGCGCTCGCGGAGCCTCGCCATGCCGCGGTCGACCCAGCCGTCCGAATGCAGCGAGCCTTCGCTGGTCCACACGTCGAACGTGACGCCGAGGTGGGCGAGGCTGGCCTCGATGCGCTCGCGGATGCGGTCCGACGCCCAGTGGCCGATTGGCCAGGCCGGATCCTCGGCCTGCTGCGCCTCGTCCCAGGCCTGTTCGGGGAGCTCCTTCGCAAGCCCGATCACGTACTCGCCGTGATAGCCGTCTTCCGGCACGTCGCGGCCCTCGTGTCGCGCGATGACCGAAGCCCCGAGGTTCCGCACCTGCGCCCCGGAGTCGTTGAAGTAGTACTCGCGCGTCACCTCGTGCCCGGCGCCCTCCAGGACGCGGGACAGCAGGTCGCCGACGAACGCGCCCCGCGCGTTCCCCACGGTGAGCGGCCCGGTCGGATTGGCGCTGACGAATTCGACGTTGAGCTTCGCGGGCGCGTCTGTGGCGACGCGGCCGAAGTCGTCTCCCGCGTCGAGGATCACCGCCACCTGTCCGGCGACCCAGGCCGGGTCGAGCGTGAAGTTGATGAAGCCGGGGGGTGCGATGGTCATGGTCGCGATCCCATCGAGGGCGAGGCGTCCGGAGATCGCCTCGGCGATCCGCATCGGGCTGGTGCGCGCCACCGGCGCCAGCTGCATCGCCGCGTTGGTGGCGTAGTCGCCGTGCTCCGGCCGCGCCGGCCGCTCGATGCTGAACGCCGGCACGTCGCCCGCCAACGTCAGGTCGCCAGCCTCGGCGGCGTTCCGGATGGCGTTCGCGACGGCGTCGTGCAGGCTGCTGCGCAGGGTCGCCATGCGGCCCTTATCGGTCCTTCGCCAGGCGCAGCTCGAGTGCCTGGTCGGGAGTGAAGTCGCGCAGGTTCAGCGCATCGGCTGCCACTTCGAGCAGGGCGGCCGTCGGAGCCAGCCCGATCAGCTCGCAGTGGTCGATATCGGTTCCGGCCTCGAGCGCCATGCGCCGGATCTCGCGCACCACGCGGGCGATGCCGGTCCGCTCCCAGTCGACGAGGTTCATGCTGACCTGCGCCAGGCGCTGCATGCCGGGGTTTTCGAGCAGGACGCCCATGGCCTGGATGCCGGGCAGGCCGCCGGACGACTCGCGGATGGAGTGGGCGATCTTCTTGGCCAGCGCCAGGTCGTCAGTGGCCAGGTTGACGTTGAAGGCGATCAGCGGCTTGCGAGCGCCAACCGCCACGGCACCCCCGCGCGGGTGGAGATGGGAGGGGCCGTAGTCCGGATCGCGGTCGGGGTTCGTGCCGAGCTCCTCGCGCAGCGCCTCGTACTGGCCACGGCGCACGTCGGCCAGCCGCTTGCGTTCGGGGCGCAGGGCCGCTTCGCCGTAGAGGTAGACCGGCAGCTCGAAACGCTGGGCGATCTGCTCGCCGAAGCGGCGGGCCAGGTCCACACACTCTTCCAGGCGGGTTCCGCCGATCGGCACGAACGGGATGACGTCCACCGCGCCGATGCGCGGGTGCGCCCCGACGTGCTGCGTCATGTCGATCAGTTCCAGCGCACGCCCGACCGCAGCAGTTGCGGCTCGGACCACCGGCTCGGCGTTGCCGGCGAAGGTCACCACGCTGCGGTTGTGCGTTGCGTCGCGGCTGGAATCGAGCAGCGTCACGCCGTCGATCTGGCTCACCGCATGGCAGATCTCGTCGATGACTTCGGGACGGCGCCCCTCGCTGAAGTTCGGGACGCATTCGATCAAACCGGGCACGCGAATGATCATACCGATGCGGAGCGCGGCTCGGTCGCATGCGGGATATGAGCCGGGCTGTTAGATCCGCGCACTTTCGGCCGGGCTCTGCCGTCTTGAGCAGTCCTGGTTATGCCTCCGCGGCTCAGCGCGCCGAAACGTTGCGAACGTAGAAGTGGCGCTGATCAGTCGGTTCGATCACGCCTCCGCCGCGGCCACCTGGCGCGGGTCTTCCCGGGCCAACGTGTCCGGGTTCACGCCCCGCGCGCGTGCCAACCGCTCGGCGAGGAGCTGGAGCGGAATGGCGGCGCCGATCGCTCCATTCACGACCCGCGGCAGCGCTCCGGCCAGCGGGACCGGCAGCCGGCCGGCGGGAGTGAGGGCCAACGGAATGTCATCCCCGATGTCGGCGGCAAGAATGCCGGCGGCCGGCATGCCGAGCGCCGAGGCCGAGCGCAGGACGGCCCGGGCACGGTCGGGGAGGAGGGGGTCGGCCGCATCGGTATCGGTCAGGAAGAGGATGAAACCGGTGCGTGCGCCGGCCGCAGCCAGGTGCCCATGGCGGACCTCTTCCAGCTCGCGGGCGACGGCCGGCAGGCGCGCGCCCTCTTCGATCTTCAGGGCGAGCTCGCGTGCCGAGACCGCGTCGATGCCGGAACCGGCGATCAGCACGCGGTCGCACCGCGCCAACGCCGCGGCCGTCGCCTCGGTTGCCGCCACGGCGTCGGCGCCCTGCAGCAGCGCACGCAGCGAGGTGATGTCGAGGGTGTCGCCGCCAAGTCGCGAGCGGAGGGCCGCGGCCACGACCAGCGGGGAGAGATAGCCGACGGTGTGGCACCAGCTCTGGTCCTGCTCCTCGGTGGTGATGAGGATGTCGGCCAGCGCCGCGCCCGGCGAACGGTCGCTGACCGTGATGAGGGCGGTTGTCGCTCCCGCCGCACGTGCCGCCTCGAGCGCCTGGGTGGTGGCCCAGGTGCCGCCCTCGTGTGAGATCGCGACGACGGGCGCGCCGCCGATGGGGCGGCGCAGCAGCTCGAAGGCCTCGACGGCTCGGACGTCCGCCGTGCCGGCGAGCATGGTCGCGGCGGCCATGGCCGCATGGTGGCTGGTCCCGCAGCCGGTGACGATGACGGACCGATGCGCCTCGCCGGCCTCGCGGATCTCCTGCGTCAGCCCGTCGAGGTCGGTCGACGTCGCCGTGCGGCGTGCCAGACGCTCGGCCAGGGCCGGCTCGGCGGCGATCATCTCGGTCATGTTGTATGGCGGCGCGTCGCGGCGCTCCGGCATGGTCGAGGGGCGCCACGGGTCTGGGGCGCCGGGGAGCGGTGCCTCGGGATCGAACGCCATGCGCCGATGCTACGCGCCGACTACGCTTCGGCGCATGCCCAATCTCCCGCAACCGCCCGCCCCGGCGATGGCCGGCTTCCAGCCCGATCCGTCATCGGATCCGAACCTGGTGAACGTCTTCGACTACGAGCGAGTCGCGGCCGAGCGGCTGGTGGCAGGGCCGCTGGCCTACTTCGCTGGAGGCGCGCTCGACGAACGGACGCTCAACGACAACCGCGCGGCGTTCGGCCGGCGGCGGATCGTGCCGCGGATCATGACCGACGTCTCGGCGGTGGATCCGTCGGTCACGGTCTTCGGCCGGCGCTGGCCGTTCCCGTTGTGGGTCTGCCCCACGGCACTGCAGCGCATGGCGCATCCGGACGGGGAGCTGGCAACCGCCCGGGCAGCCGCGGCGCGCGGGCTGACGATGACGCTGTCGACCTCGGCGAGCACGGACCTGGCGGACGTGGCCGCCGTCGGCGGGCCGCGCTGGTACCAGGTCTATCTGCTGCGCGACCAGGGCGCGCGCCGCGCGATGCTCGAGCGCGCGGTGGCGCATGGCTATGAGGCGCTGGTGCTCACCGCCGACCTGCAGCGGCTCGGGCGGCGCGAGCGCGACATTCGCGCCTCGTTCCTCATTCCCGAGGGCGTGCACCTGCCGAACGTTGCGGCCGCGGCGGGCGTGGACCCGGCGGAGGCCGCATCGGTCCCGTTCGTCGAGCGGCTGACCTGGGACGACCTGGAGTGGGTGGCCGGCTTCGGGTTGCCGGTGATCGTGAAAGGCGTGCTCCATCCGGACGACGCTGCTCTCGCAGTCGAGCATGGGGCGGCGGCGGTGGCCGTCAGCAACCACGGCGGGCGGCAGCTGGATGGCGCGATCGCCTCGCTGGACGCGCTGCCTGCGGTGGTCGACGCGGTGGGCGGACGCGTCCCGGTGCTGCTCGATGGCGGCGTCCGGCGCGGGACCGATGCGCTGATTGCCCTGGCCCTCGGCGCCACCGCGGTCGGGATCGGGCGGCCGGTGCTGTGGGGCCTTGCCTGTGACGGCGAGGCGGGGGTGGGACGGGTGCTCGACCTGCTCAGCGCCGAGATCGAGCAGGCGCTGGCACTCGCCGGAGTTGCGAATGTTGGGGAGCTGTCGCCGGCGTTCGTGGCGTAGGCCCTGGACGTCGTCCGCCGTTTGCAGCGCTAGCAACTAACCGCGGAGATAGGACGCATTCGCCCGTCTCCGGCGCCGCTGTTTGCTGCTACAGCACACCGCGGCGAAGAAGCGACTTTCCGGCGCCGTTATTTGCCGCGGCGGCAAACGGCCCGGCTGCGGCAGCGCCGGAGTGCTATTCCTCGAGCATGGGGATGCGGATGCCGCGCTCGTGGGCGACCTCGATGGCCCGTTCGTAGCCTGCGTCCGCATGCCGCACCACACCCATCCCCGGATCCACGGTCAGCACGCGCTCCAGGCGAGCCGCTGCTTCCGGCGTGCCGTCGGCGAGAATCACCATCCCGGCGTGCAGGCTGTACCCGATCCCAACGCCACCACCGTGATGGAACGAGACCCAGGTCGCGCCGGCGGCCGTGTTGAGCAGCGAGTTCAGGATCGGCCAGTCGGCGATGGCGTCCGAGCCATCCTTCAT
>JAICUY010000036.1 GCA_025935615.1 Steroidobacteraceae bacterium | reverse complement strand
GTCGTGCCCTCGCTGCCGCTGTCAGGCCCGGCCAATGTCGCCGTCGATGCCGCCATCCCTCAGCTTGCCGAGGGCGACCACCGGCTGTGCATGACGGTCTTCGCATCGGACGCCGGTGGCCCGGGCTCGGTGACCAGCTGTTCGCCGGCGAGCGCCGGCGGCGGTCGGCTGACCTCCGCCAGCCGCTGACGCGCGCCGGCTGACCTTCCCCAGCCGCTGATCTGCGGCGGCGCACCGCCGCCACCTCCTGGTCCAACGGTCACCGCGTCTGCCGCGGCGGGGCGTCAAACCCTGCTATCGCCGCGGTCGTTTGCGCACCACTCCCCACCGTACCGCCCAGCACCTCACGCTGGCGCGAAAAAACCCTTGACGGGGAGTCGACGCCCTGTAGAATGGCGCCCGGTGGTCCAAAGTGGGGCCGAATGGGGACCAGTGGTGAAGCAGGCGCGAAGGCTCGATGGATCGCAGCTCATTCCTGACAGGCGAGTTCCGGCACGCGCTCGACGACCGTGGCCGAGTGGCGGTCCCGGTCCGCTTTCGGCCGCGTCTGGCGGAGGGCGCGACGCTGGCCCGCTGGCTGGACGATTGCCTGGCGATCTTCCCCGCGGACGCGTGGCAGGAGCTGGCCGCGAAGCTTCAATCGCTGCCGACCACCAGCGCGACGGCTCGCCAGTTCGCGCGCTTCATGTCCTCGGGGGCCGTCGAGGTGGAGCTCGACCGACAGGGTCGCGTGCTGGTGCCGAGCTACCTGCGCGACTACGCCGGCATCCAGCCCGGCGAGGTGGTGGTGGTCGGCGCCCTCAACCGTCTCGAGATCTGGGCGCCATCGGCCTGGCAGCCCTACCGATCCAAGATCGAGGACGAGCCGGAGTCGCTCGCCGAGCACCTGGCCGAGCTCGGGATCTAGCGAGCCGCGATGCCATGACGCACATCGCGGCCTCGCCATTGATGCGTCTCCGGGCCGATCGGCCCGTCATCCGACCAGAGAGGTGCAGCCGATGGGAGAAGGGCACCTGCCGGTCCTCGTCGACGAGGTCGTTGCCTCGCTGGCGCTGCGTCCCGGCAGCTCCGTCGCGGATTGCACGGTCGGAGGCGGTGGGCACGCCGAACGGTTGCTGGAGACCTCGTCTCCGGATGGTCGCCTGCTCGGCCTCGATGCCGATCGGGCGGCCATCGCGGAGGCGGAACGCGCCCTCGAACGGTTCGGCGATCGCGTCGTCCTGGTCCATGCCAACTTCTCGCAGGTCCTGGATGCGACGACCGACGCCGGGTTCATCCCACTCGACGGCTGCCTCTTCGACCTCGGCCTGTCGAGCTACCAGCTGGCCGATGCGGCGCGCGGCTTCTCGTTCGCGAGCAGCGCGCCGCCGGACATGAGATTCGATGCGACGACCGGCACCTCGGCCCTCGAGCTCATCCACCGCTCATCGCAGCGAGAGCTCGCCGGCATCCTCGCGACGTTTGGTGAAGAGCGCCGTGCAGGCCGCATCGCGAAGGCGATCGTGGCGGCGCGTGCGGAAGGCCGGATCGTGACCGCGGCCGACCTGGCCGCGGTGGTGGCGCAGGCCACGCCGGCGCGCGGCGGCCGCGACGCGGGACGCATCCATCCGGCGACCCGCACCTTCCAGGCGCTGCGCATCGCGGTCAACCGCGAGCTGGAGGTCCTCGGTGCCGGCCTCGCCGGTGCGCTGGCTGCGCTGCGCCCGGGCGGGCGGCTGGCCGTCATCAGCTACCACTCGCTCGAGGATCGGATCGTCAAGCGCTTCATCGCACGCGAGAGCCGCGACTGCATCGAGGATCCGCTGCCGCCGGTCTGCACCTGCGGACACGTCGCGCAGCTCGAGCCGATCCACAAGGGCGGCATCACCCCCACGCCCGACGAGATTCGTCGGAACCGTCGCGCACGCAGCGCTCGGCTGCGCGTCGCCGAGAAGCTCTAGAGAGGAGACCCGCGTGAGCAGAGGACGACCCCGACATCAGGCCAGCCGGCGCCGCATGTACAGCGCCCGCCAGAGAGAGCTCCGCGCCCGGCGCGACAGCGTTGTCGAGGAGGAGCGGTTCTGGCTGGGCGACAACGTGGCGGCGATCGAGATCGAGGAAGGGCTCGATTTCGAGGCGCCCACCTCGTGGGGCGTCCGCCTCCGCGACCGCGCCAGCGCCGCCTGACCCCGTCGACCGACCGAGCCGCAGGGAGCGTTCAGCATGGCAGTCGTCGGCGCCCGACCCGTCACCGGCATCGGCCTCTTCGGGCGGCGACCGCGTCCACGCACGCGGCCGCGGCCGGTCTCGACGCGCGTTCGGACCGGTGCGCGCGCGCTGCCGCGCCGTCGCGAGGTGCACGGCGTCAGCGGCCTGCTGGTGGCGATCGCGGCCGCGGCGGCGTTGGCGCTCTTCTACCTCTCGCAGTCGAGCCACGTCGCTGCAACCGGCTATGAGATCGACACGCTGCAGTCGCAGGTCGACCGGCTGATGCGCGACCAGCAGCAACTGATCCTGCAGATCGGCGAGGCGCGCTCGCCGGCACGGATCGAGGCGCTGGCCCGCTCACGCCTGCATCTCGTGCAGCTCGACGACGGCGACGTCGCCTTCGCCTCGCGCTCGGACGCGACCGAGCACGCCACCCGCTGACCGCCCACATCCATCGAGGGACCGCGCATGCTCGCCAGAACCGACAGCCGAGGCAGGACTCTCGTCCTTCTCCTCATCGCCTCGCTGCTCGGCACGGCGATCGGCGGTCGCCTGCTGTGGTGGCAGGTCATCCAGCACGACTGGCTGTCAGGCATGGCGCTCAACCAGCTGGCCCAGCAGCAGACGATCCCGGCCGAGCGTGGCGAGATCCTGGATGCCAACGGCGTGCTCCTGGCTACCTCTGTCGATCTGCAGTCGATCTTCGCCACGCCCTCCACCTACGACACCCCCGAGCAGGCGCGCGAGGTCGCCGGCCAGCTCGGTCCCGTCATCGGCCTGGACGTGGACGACCTGGCTCACACGCTCGCCTCCGGCGACCCGTGGACCTGGCTGAAGCGGCGCGTCGACCCGGCCGTCGCCGCCCGGGTGCGGGAGCTCGGTCTGCCGGGGATCGGCATGATCCCCGAGACGAAGCGGGTATACCCCGTTCCCGGCGCCGCGCCGGACAGCACCATCGCCGCCCAGGTGCTGGGCTTCGTCAATGTCGACGGCGAGGGACGCGCCGGGCTGGAGTACGCCGAGAACGGCCTGCTGGCGGGAGAGCCCGGATCCGTCACCGCGCAGGAAGACGTGGCGGGTCGTCGCATCGCCGATTCGGTCTTCCAGCTGCGCGAGCCGGTCAACGGCGCCGACGTGCGGCTGACCATCGATGCCGGCCTGCAGCACCTGCTCGAGGGGCAGCTGTGGGAGACGTGTCGGCGCAATCACGCCAAGGGCGTCACCGGCATCGTCATGGACGTCCACACCGGTGCCGTCAAGGCGCTGGCTCACTTCCCGAGCTACGACGCCAACGACTACGCCAGCACCAATCCCGAGCTGTTCACCAATCCGGCGGTCAGCCGCCAGTATGAGCCCGGATCGGTGATGAAGGCCTTCACCATCTCGGCGGCCCTCGACGCCGGAGCGATCACCACCGACGACAAGTTTCGCGATGACAACAACCTGCGCGTCGGAGGTGTCCGGATCCAGAATGCGGACCGATACACCTACCCCTACGGCCACGGCAAGATCACCCCGGCCCAGGTGCTGAAGCTGTCGAACAACGTCGGCGCGGCCAAGATCGGCCTGACCCTCGGGGGTCAGAACCTGTACAGCGCGTTCCGGCGCTTCGGGTTCGGCTCGCCGACCGGCATCGAGATTGCGGGCGAGGTCGGCGGCGTCGTCTGGGATCCGAGCGGACCGCGAGGATCGGGGGACCTGACGACCGCCCAGAACGCGTTCGGCCAGGGCCTGGCGGTGACCGCCGTCCAGCTGGCAGCCGGCTATTCGGCGATCGCCAACGGCGGGACCCTGGTGACACCACACGTGATCCAGGGATGGACCGATGCCGAGGGGACGTATCACGACAAGGACGTGCCGCAGGGCGAGCGGGTGATGCGCGAGGAGACAGCGCACACCGTCCTGGGCCTGCTCATTGGCGCGGTGGACGACGGCGTCGCCAACCTGGCACAGGTGCCCGGCTATTCGATCGCCGGCAAGACCGGAACAGCCGAGGTCGCCGGGCCGGTCGAGAAGCGTGTCCCCGACGGCGTTGACGCGCACGGCAAGCAGAAGTACCGCACCGTGACCCGGTACGAGTACATCCATGGGTGGATCGACTCGAGCTTCATCGGCATCATGCCGGCCAGCGACCCGCAGCTGGTGACGCTGATCCTGATCCACCGGCCGGACACCTGGGGCCAGTACGTCGTCGCCGAGCGGCCCGACCAGGTCTTCCACAAGCTCGCGCCGCAGATCTTCGACTACCTCGCCATCCCGCCGGACCGGCCGCTCGGACCGGTGGCCGAGCGGTGACGCTGGTAGACTCGCGGCGAATCACCTCGGGGAAGCGCGTGCCTCCGTCGATCCGCATCGAAGATCTTCTGGCCGCCACCGGCGGCCATCTCATCGGGCCGACGACCATCACCTCATTCCGGGGCGCCGCAGTCGATTCTCGCCACGTCACAGAAGGTAGCTGCTTCGTTGCGCTGCCCGGCGAGCGGACGGACGGCCACGCCTTCATCGATCACGCGGTGCGAGCCGGCGCGAGCGTGGTGCTGGTCGACCGAGCCGTCGAACCGAGTGTCGCGGCCGCCGTCGTCCAGGTGCCGGACACACTGGCGGCGCTGCAGGAGCTTGCCGCCTGGTGGCGGTCGCGCCACGACGTGCGGGTGGTCGGCATCACCGGCTCGACCGGTAAGACCATCGCCAAGGAGATCACCGCCGACGTCCTTGCGCGCTGCGTGACGGTGCTGCGCAACGAAGGCAACCTCAACAGCGAGACGGGCCTGCCCATGACCCTCCTGCGGCTCGAGCCGCAGCACCAGGCAGCGGTGCTCGAGATGAGCATGTACACCACCGGCGAGATCGCACGCCTCGCCGAGATCGCGCGGCCCGAGGTCGGCGTGGTGCTGGCCGTGCATCCGACCCACCTGCAGCGGGCCGGCAGCATCGAGAAGATCGCCGAGGCCAAGTCCGAGCTGCCGGCGGCGCTGCCCGCTGACGGCCTGGCGGTGCTGAACGCCGACGACCCGCGGGTGGCCGCCATGGACGGCGTGACCCGGGCCCGCGTCAGCACCTTCGGGCTCGGACCGCTGGCCGACGTACGGGCCACGGAGCTCGAGAGCAGAGGGATCCACGGCACCGCATTCACGATCAACGCCCCCTGGGGACGGCGTCGGATGCTGAACGGCACGCCGGGCCGCCACCTCGTTCCGCATGCGCTGGCGGCGGCCATCGTGGCCGAGCGCTTCGCGGTGCCGCTGGACGAGGTCGCGGCGGCGCTCGAGCAGGGGAGCCACGCCGAGCACCGCATGGCCGTCGGCGAGACCACCTCGGGCGCGACCGTCATCGACGACAGCTACAACGCCTCGCCGGTCAGTGTCTCGGCGGCGCTCGACTTCCTGGCCGAGACGCCGATTCGCGTCGGGCGCCGCCGGCTGGCGGTGCTGGGCGACATGCTCGAGCTGGGGGCGGACGAGGAACGGCTCCACCGTGAGATCGGGACCAAGGCTGCGCAGCTGGTCGACGGGCTGGTCACCGTCGGTCAGCGCGGCCGCTGGATCGCCGACGCCGCCCGCCATGCCGGCCTTGCCAGCATCGCCATCAGCGACACCGCCGATGAGGCCGTCGAGATCGTGGAGCGGGCGCTGGCACCCCAACCGGGTGACCTGCTGCTGGTCAAGGGCTCGCGGGGCATCGAGCTCGACCGGCTGGTTGCGGCACTCGAGGGGACGCCGTGCTGAGCATCCTGCTGGCCCTGCTCCTCGCATTCGCCGGGGTCGTCCTGCTGGCGCCGGTCTACATCGGTCTGCTGCAGCGACTCGGCTTCGGCAAGCAGATCCGGATCGAAGGCCCGCAGGGCCACCAGAGCAAGGCCGGCACGCCGACCATGGGCGGCATGTTGCTGGTGGTCGTGGTCATGTTCCTGGCGATGGCCATGCGGATCGAGGACGTCTCAACCCTTCCCCCCATGCTGGCGCTCGTCGGGGTCGGGATCCTGGGTGCCATCGATGACTACGTCAACGCGCGGACCGGCATCGGCATGCGCGGCCGCTACAAGCTCGTGTGGCAGACGGGAGTGGCGCTGCTGGCCGCCTTCTACCTCCAGCGGCACTTCCACCTCGACGCGCTCAACATCCCCGGCATCGGCGAAATGACGGTCGGCCCGGTCATCTTCGTGCTGGTGGCGGCCTTCATCATCGTCGGCTCGAGCAACGCGGTGAACCTGACCGATGGGCTCGATGGGCTGGCCGGCGGCGTCCTGGTCTTCAGCTTCGTCGCCTACCTGCTCATCGCGCTGGTGGCCGCTCCCGGCGTCGACAAGGCGAGCCAGCCGAACCTGGCCATCTTCTGCGCCCTCATCATCGGTGCGCTGATGGGCTTCCTGTGGTTCAACGTCCACCCCGCCCAGCTGTTCATGGGCGATGCCGGCGCCCTGTCGCTGGGCGCGACGCTGGCGGTGGTGGCGACCATCACCGGTCAGCTGCCGCTACTGGCCGTGATCGGGCTCGTCTTCGTGGCGGTGACGCTGAGCGTCATCCTGCAGGTCGCGTCGTTCAAGCTGCGCGGCCGGCGCATCTTCCGGATTGCGCCACTGCACCACCACCTCGAGCTCGTCGGCTGGGCCGAGGAGAAGATCACCGTCCGCTTCTGGATCGTCGCCGCCCTGGCCGGGCTGCTCGGCTTCAGCCTCTTCCTCGGCAGCGTCAACGGCTTCTCGTAAACCGATGCAGACCATGAGCCGACCTCACCTCTCCTCCGCCTCCGACCTCGCGGGACGCAACGCCGTCGTCCTGGGCCTGGCCCGATCCGGCCTGGCCGCAGCCCGCTTCCTGGCCGGCGCCGGCGCCCGGGTGACTGCCTATGACCGGCGCTCCCCGGATGCCCTGACCGATGCGGTGGATGAGCTCCACGGCGCAGCCGTCGAGCTGGCGCTGGGCGTGACGCGGGCCGCCGCCGAGCGGCTGCTGGCGGCGGCCGACCTGATCGTCACCAGCCCGTCCATCTCGTCCCGCTTCCCAACCACCGACGCGTGGCTGCGCAACGCGCTGCGGGTGGCGGAGCGCCGTGGCGTGCAGGTGGTCAGTGAGGTCGACCTCTTCCTGCGCCTGACCGATGCGCGGGTGCTGGCCGTGACCGGCACCAAGGGCAAGACGACCGTCACGGCCTTGCTCGGCGCGATCCTGGAGCGCGGCGGTATTCGGCACCTGGTCGGCGGCAACATCGGCACCCCCCTCATCGAGCACGTCGCCGAGCTCGGTCCGCGCGACTGGGCGGTGCTCGAGCTCTCCGAGCTGCAGCTGCCCACCGTCTCGCGCGGCGCCGACCTGGCGGTCTACACCAACATCACCGCCGACCACCTCGACCGCCACGGCACGGTTGCGGCCTACCGGGCGGTCAAGGCGCGGCTGGCCCAGCTCGCGCGCGGCCCGATCGTGATCAACGGCGACGATCCGGGGTGCGTCGAGCTGGCCGAGCGGCTGTTCGGCGTGGGGCTGCACCGCTACGGCCTGTCGCGGGGCGAGGCACGCGTGGCCGACGGCTGGCTGATGGTCGGCGACGCGCGGCTGCTGCCGGTCGACGACATTCCGCTCCCCGGCGAGCACATGCTGCGCAACGTGCTCGGCGCAGCCCTGGCGGCGTGGATGATCGGCGTGGCGCCGGACCGCATCGCGTCCGCGATCCGCGACTTCCCCGGCGTGCCACACCGTCTCGAGACGATCGGAGCATGGAACGGCGTGCGCTGGGTCAACGACTCGCAGGCGACGATTCCCGACGCCGCGATCGCCGCGCTGCGTGCGTTCGCGCCGCGGCCGGTGGTGCTCATCGCCGGTGGATCGGACAAGGGCCTCGACTATGGGTCCTTGGCCGATCAGATCGCACTCGGCGCCCGCGCGGTGCTGCTCATCGGCGAGACCGGCGAGCGCGTGGCCGCGGCGATCGCGGCGCGGGTGCCGGTCGAGCGTGCCTCGTCGATGGACGAGGCGGTGACACGGGCTGCGGCGCTCGCGAAGCCCGGCGACGTGGTCCTGCTCTCGCCAGCCGCGGCCAGCTTCGACATGTTCACCGACTACGCGGCGCGTGGCGACGCTTTCCGGCGCGCGGCGATCGCTGTCAATGGGGGTGCGAGATGACCGCCGTCGCGCTGCGTGCCAGCCGCACGACGCGCACCAAGCCGCGGGGCGGCGTGCGCCGCGAGCGCCATGCCATGTCGTATCCGCTGCTGCTGAGCGTCATCGCCCTGGTCGCCGCCGGCGTGGTGATGGTGTATTCGGCCTCGAGCGTGCGCGCCTACATCGCCGCCGACGACCCCGCCCTGTACGGCATCCAGCAGGCGGTCTTCGCCGCCATCGGCCTGCTGCTGATGGCAATCGTCAGCCGCATCGACTTTCGGCTGCTCCGCTACCTCGCCATCCCCGCCTATATCGGCATGCTGGCGCTGCTGGTGGCGGTCCTGGTCCCGCACATCGGGGTCGACGTCAACGGCTCGCGACGCTGGATTCCGATCCCCGTCATCGGCTCCTTCCAACCCGCCGAGCTGGCGAAACTCGGCATCTGCCTCTATCTCGCGCACTGGCTCGATCGTCGGGGCGCATCGGCCCATGGCTTCTGGAACGGGTTCGTGCCGTTCGGGCTGCTGGTGGTTCCCGGGTTCGTGCTCATCGCCATCGAGCCCGACCTGGGCACCGCCGGGGTGTACATGGCGGCCGCCCTCGCCATCTTCTTCATGTCGGGCGCCAATCTGGTCTACTTCAGCGCGGCTGCCGCGGCGGTGATGGCCGGTGCGATCTTCATGGTCACCAATACCGCGTACCAGATGCAGCGGGTGCAGAGCTTCCTCGACCCGTTCTCCGACCCGCTGCACACCGGCTACAACTCGGTGCAGGCCCTCATGGCGCTGGCCATGGGCGGCATCACCGGCCTCGGCCTCGGCGCCAGCAAGCAGAAATATCTGTACCTGCCGGCGCCGTCGACCGACTTCATCTTCGCCATCATCGGCGAGGAGTGGGGGCTGATCGGCACCCTGGCGGTGGTCGCCCTGTTCGTGCTGATCGCCTACCAGGGCTACCGGATCGCGATTCACGCGCCCGATACCTTTTCCGGGCTCCTCGCCGCGGGCATCACCACCTGGCTGGTGGTGCAGGCCTGCATCAACATGATGGTCGTCACGGCGCTGCTGCCGGTCACCGGCATCCCGCTGCCGTTCATCAGCTATGGCGGGTCGGCGCTCGTCATCAACCTCGTGGCGGTGGGAGTGCTGCTCTCCATCAGCCGCGAGACGGACCAGACAGGATCCTTGCTCGATGCGGTGTTTGGTGTCGGGCGGCGGGACAGGCGGGCACGTGTACCCCGCGCTGGCCGTCGCACGGGCGCTGCGCGACGCGCGGCCCGACCTTGACCTCGACTACGTCGGCGGCGTGCGCGGCCTGGAGCGGCGCATCGTCGGCGACGAGCTGCCGTACCACCAGCTGGTGGTCCGTTCGCTGCGCAGCGTGGGTCGAGACCTCCACCTGGTCCTCGATCCGCTTCGCCTCGGCGCGTCTGCCCCGCAGGCCTGGGCGCTGCTCGGCCGGCTGCGGCCCGATGCCGTCTTCACCACCGGCGGCTATCTCGGCATCCCGCTGGTCCTGGCCGCGCGGGCGCGCGGCATCCCGTCACTGGTCTGGGAGGGCAACGTGATCCCCGGCCGCGCCACGCGTGCCGTCGGGCGGGTCGCGACCCGCGTCGCCGTCTCCTTTCCGCCTTCCGTGGCAGCCTTCGGCGACAAGGCCTTCGTCTCGGGCACGCCGATCCGCTCCTTCGCGGGCATCTCGCGCCCGGAGGCGCGCGCGTCGTTCGGCGTCGAGACCGGCGATCGGCTGTTGCTCGCGTTCGGCGGCTCGCAGGCCGTCGCCCGCCTGACCGCTGCCCTGCGCGAGGCGCTTCCGCGCGTGCTGCCGGACTGGCAGGTCCTGCACATCGCCGGTGCCGACGGCATGGCCGATGCCCAGGAGCTGGGCGCCTCCCTTCCCGAGCGCGTGCGTGGGCGCTACCGCGCCGTTCCGTTCCTCACCGACCGCATGGCCGATGCACTCGTAGCGGCCGACGTCGTCCTCGGTCGCGCCGGCTCGTCGACCTGCGCCGAGGTCGCCGCGGTCGGGGTTGCCTCCATCCTCGTGCCGTACCCGCATGCCGGCGCCCACCAGCGGGCCAACGCCGCCTGGCTCGGCGACCAGGGGGCAGCGGTCGTGATCGCCGACGACGAGCTCCGCGGCGACCGGTTGGCCGCCGAGCTCGAGGTCCTGCGCGACGAGGGCGTGCGCACCGCGATGGCCAGCGCCGCCCGGAGGCTCGGCCGGCCGGATGCGGCCGCTTCCATCGCCGGCGAGCTGCTGGCGCTCGCCGATCGTCACGCCGGGCGGGCGGCGTGAGCGAGTCCCTCGAGCGCCTCGACGCGCTGGCGGCTGAGCGGGGCATCAAGCTGGCCGCCGACGCGCCGCTCGGACCGCTCACCACGCTGCGCGTCGGCGGCCCGGCCGACCGTCTGGTGACACCGCGAACCCGCAACGAGCTGCTCGCCGCGCTGGCCCTCGGCCGTGATGCCGGCGTCCCCGTCTTCGTCCTGGGCAACGGTTCGGACCTCGTGATCGCCGACGCCGGCGTGCGCGGCCTCGTCGTCCGCAACCGGGCGCGGGGGATCGAGATCGACGGCACGACCGTCCGCGTCAGCTCGGGGACGCCGATGGCGATGCTCGTCAAGCGCTGCACGGCCGAGGGCCTGACCGGCCTCGAGTTCGGGATCAGTATCCCCGGCTCGGTCGGCGGCGCGGTGTGGGCCAACGCGGGAGCCCACGGCTCCGAGATGCGTGATGTGGTGGTCGAGGTCGAGGTCGATGACGGCGGAACGCTGCGCCGGCTGCCAGTCGCCGACTGCCGGTTTGCCTACCGCGAGTCGCGTTTCAAGCACGCGGCCGAGATCGTTGTCGGCACCAGCCTGCGGCTCGCGGTCGGGGAGCGCGAAGCGATTGCGGCCGAGGTCGACGCACACCAGGCCCAGCGTCGTGCGACGCAGCCGCTCGCCGAGCAGAACGCGGGGAGCGTCTTCCGCAATCCGCCCGGCGACCACGCCGGCCGGTTGATCGAGGCCGCCGGCCTGAAAGGCCACCGGCTGGGCAGTGCCGAGGTATCGACGCTACACGCCAACTTCATCCTGGCCGACGCCGGCGGCCGAGCAGCCGACGTGCGTGCGCTCGGCGACCACGTCCGATCGGTCGTGGCCGCGCGGTTCGGCCTGGAGCTGCAGTATGAGATCGAGTTCGTCGGCGACTGGGCGCCGGCGCGGGTGGCGGCGTGAGCCGCCTGCGGGTCGGCATCTTCGCCGGCGGTCGCTCCGCCGAGCACGAGGTCAGCATCGCGTCCGCCGAGGCCGTGCTGCGGGCCATCGACCGGCAGCGGTTCGAGCCGTACCTGATCTATATCGACCGAGACGGCGGCTGGCACCTGCCGGCCGGCGCCGCGCCGGAGCTGGCGGGCGGCTCGCTGTCCGCGCTGCTCGGGCACCAGGAGCAGGTACCGGTGCTCGCCGAGCAGCGTGCCCTGGCGGCGCGCGCGGCGCTGCGACCGCTGACCGACGCCATCGACGTCGCCTTCCTGGTCGTCCACGGTCCGTTCGGGGAGGATGGGACGCTGCAGGGATTCCTTGAGCTGGCCGGGGTGCCGTACATCGGCGCCGGCGTGCTGGCCAGCGCGCTGGCGATGGACAAGGTCGTCTTCAAGGACCTGCTGCGAGGCCACGGGCTGCCTGTGGTCGACGACGTGTGGTATCGCCGCGGCCAGTGGCGCGAGCAGCCGCGGCGGGTGCTCGACGAGATAGGCGAACGCATCGGCCCACGATCGGTGGTCAAGCCGGCCCGCCTGGGGAGCAGCGTGGGCATGACCCTGGTGCACGACCCCGGGGAGCTGCCACCGGCACTCGACCTGGCGTTCGAGTACGACGCCAAGGTGATCGTCGAGGCCTACGTGGCGAACGCGCGCGAGCTCGAGTGCGGCGTCCTCGGCAACGACCCGTTCGTCGTCTTCGAGCCGGGCGAGATCCTCAGCCATCACGAGTGGTACGACTACGAGGCCAAGTACGTCGAAGGGCTGGCCGACGTGCTGCCGCGCGCGGAGATCGAGCCTGCAATGGCGAGCCGGCTCAAGGAGCTGGCCGCGGCCTGCTATCGCGCGGTGGACTGCGCCGGCATGGCCCGCGTCGACTTCCTGGTACCGCCCGACGCGGTGTACGTCAGCGAGATGAACACGCTGCCCGGCTTCACGACCACGAGCATGTTCCCCAAACAAGCCGAGCTGGCCGGCTATCCGTTCGGTGAGCTGGTGGCGCGGCTCATCGACCTCGCCCTCGAGGCCGAGCGCGACGGCCGCACGCCGGCCCGTCGCGAGCGGCTGACCGAGGAGGCGGCTCCGTGAGTCGTCGAACCGGCGCCCGACCGCGTCGTCGCGGCGCGCATGCCACACGCCCACGGCCGCCGCTGCGTCGCCGGCTGCGGCCGCGACTGCCATCGCTGGGTCGCGCGCTCGCCGCGCTGCTCTTCGCGGCGACGCTCGCCGGACTGGTGGTGCTGGTCAACGGCCCCTGGCTGCGTGTCGCGCAGGTCAGCGTCGCCGGACAGCAGCTCACCGGCGAGAGCGCGCTGGCAGGTGTCCTGGCGCCGCTCCGAGGCAGCTCGCTGCTCGCCCTCGACGCCACGACGATCGAGGAACGCCTGCGCTCGCTGCCGGCCGTCGCCGACGCGCGCGTGGAGCCGGGGCTGCTCGACAGCGTGCAGGTGACCATCGACGAGAAGCAGCCCGCATTCGTGTGGCGCACCGAGACGCACCGACTCATCGGCGCGCAGGACGGGACGCTCATCGGCGAGGTCGCGCGGGACGGCGACCTGCCCAGGCCGCTGGCCCGGCTGCCCTACGTCGACGACCGCCGCGCGGCAGCGATCGCCCTCGGCATCGGCAGTCGCATCGAGGCGCCGGTGCTCCAGACGGCGCTGCGACTGGGCGCGCTGGATCCCACCCGGCTGGGCTCCAGCGCGCAGCGCCTCAGCGTCCGCCTCGACGACGAGTACGGCTTCGTGCTCGTCGCCAGCCGCCCATCGTGGCAGGTGGCCTTCGGGGTGAGTGGCATGCAGACCGGCGACACTCAGGCGGTCACGGCTCGCATCGACGACCAGGTCGCGGCGGTGCGCACACTGTTCGCCACCCGGCGCGAGACGTCGGTGTGGTGGGTCGATGCCCGCAATCCCGGAAAGGTATATTTCCGTGCGAAGGGCTAGGGGGCGCCGGACCAGCGAGCCGCGGCCGCCGGCCCGTTTGACGTCCGCACCGAGAACCCTGCTGCATGTGGCTTCCCCTCGTCGGTCTGGCGCTGGGCGTGGCGCTCGGACTGGTGCTCAACGTATCGGTCAGTCCGGAGCTTGCGCGCTACAGCGCAGTTGGCATCCTGGCCGGCCTCGATTCGGTGCTGGGAGCCGTGCGGGCGGAGCTCGATGCGCACTACGACAACCGCATCTTCCTGTCCGGGTTCGTTACCAATGCGCTCGTCGCGGTGGCGCTGACCTTCGTCGGCGACCGGCTGGGGATCGACCTGTACCTGGTGGCGCTCTTCGCCTTCGGGCTGCGCATCTTCCAAAACGTGGCGTTGATCCGGCGCCACTTCCTGTAGGCTCGGCACCCGGTCCGCGGGTGGCGAGCGGCGAACGATCTCGGAGGTAGCTTGGACAGGGAGACGGTCCTGGTCGGCATCGACGCCGGCACGACCAAGGTCACGACCCTCATCGGCGAAGTGGGTCGCACCGGCGACGTCAACATCATCGGCTACGGCATCGCGCCGTCGGTCGGGATGAAGAAGGGGATGGTCGCCAACATCGACCAGACGGTGAACTCGATCGCGTCGAGCATCGAGAAGGCCGAGCGGCTCTCCGGCTACAAGATCAGCTCGGCCTTCGTCAGTGTCGGTGGCAGCCACATCGGCAGCCAGAACAGCCGCGGCGTGGTTGCCGTGTCCGGCCACAAGCGCGAGGTGAGCCGCGAGGACGTGGCGCGCGCCACCGACGCGGCCCGCGCCGTCCAGGTCCCTTCCAACCGCGAGATCCTGCACGTGGTCCCGCGCGGCTACATCGTCGACGGCCAGGAGGGAATCAAGGACCCCTTGGGCATGAGCGCGGTTCGGCTCGAGGTCGAGACCCACATCGTGGCCGGTGCCGCGACATCGGTCCAGAACCTGTCGAAGTGCATCACCCAGGCGAACGTGGCCATCGATGAGATGGTGATCAGCTCGCTGGCGGCCGCCGAGGCGACCCTGACCGATACGGAGAAGGAGCTCGGCGTGCTGGTGGCCGACATCGGCGGCGGCACGACCGACGTGGCCATCTTCGTCGACGGGGCGGTGTACCACAGCGCCGTGCTGCCGGTCGGTGGCATCAACGTCACCAACGACGTGGCGATCGGCCTGAGGACCTCGCTCAACCTGGCCGAGGAGATCAAGATCAAGCACGGCACCGCCAACCTCAACGAGGTCCAGCCCGAGGAGCTGCTCAACGTGGCCGTCCTCGGCGACGAGGGCGGGCAGACCATCCAGCGCCGCAAGCTGTGCGAGATCATCGAGGCGCGCATGAGCGAGATCTACTCGCTGCTGCGCGAAGAGGTGAAGCGTTCCGGCCACGCCGGCATGCTGCCCGCCGGCGTCGTGCTCACGGGCGGCGGGGCGCGCATCGGCGGTGCCGCCGACCTCGCGCGCGACGTGCTCGAGATGCCGGTGCGGATCGGCTCGCCGCAGGGCGTCGGCGGACTGATGGACCAGCTCTCCAATCCGGCCTTCGCCACGCCCATCGGGCTGCTGCTGTGGGGTGCCGAGCACGTCGGCGCCGAGCCACTGACCGCCTATTCCAACGGCTCCTCGGTCGGCGCCGGCTTCGGCCGGGTGGTCGACTGGGTGCGCGGCCTCTTCCCCGGCTGAGGCTGTCGATCGACCGATTCCACGGCTGACATACGGGGGGATGTGGACCAATTCGCGCCACATCCGGCACCCGTCCACCACCACTTCCCACAATGTGGATAACTTGCCGCGGGATTGTGGAAAACTTCCGACGGCGGCCATGCCCCACTCGCTAGAATCGGCCAAACCCGAGAGCCCCGGGTTTGCCCAAAGCTCCATGAGGCGCAGGAGAGAAACCCATGCCGCTCCGGTCGGACGCAGAGAACTTCGCACTCATCAAGGTCATCGGCGTGGGAGGTGGCGGCAGCAACGCCGTGAACCGGATGATCCGCGCCGAGATGATGGGCGTGGAGTTCATCGCCGTGAACACCGATGCCCAGGCGCTGCTGCAGAGCGACGCGCCACACAAGATCCGGGTTGGCGACAAGATGACCCGCGGCCTGGGTGCCGGGGCGGATCCAACGGTGGGCCAGCGCGCCGCCGAGGAGGATTCCGAGAAGATCTACGAGGCCCTCAAGGACGCGGACATGATCTTCATCACCGCCGGCATGGGCGGCGGCACCGGGTCCGGCGCGGCGCCGGTGATCGCCGAGATCGCCAAGGACCTCGGCGCGCTGACGGTGGGCGTCATCACCAAGCCGTTCTCATTCGAGGGCGTCCGTCGCAAGCTGGTCGCCGAGCAGTACTCCGAGCTGCTCAAGGAGAAGTGCGACACGCTGATCACCATCCCCAACGACCGGCTGCGCGAGGTGGTCGACAAGAAGACCTCGATCCTCGACGCGTTCCGGGTGGTGGACGACGTCCTGCGCCAGGGCGTGCAGGGCATCAGCGACCTGATCACCGTGCCCGGCCTCATCAACCTCGACTTCGCCGACGTCAAGACGATCATGCGCGACGCCGGGTCGAGCATGATGGGCATCGGCACGGCCACCGGCGAGAACCGGGCGGTCGAGGCCGCTCGCGCCGCCGTCATGAGCCCACTGCTGGAGGTCAACATCCAGGGTGCGCGCGGCATCCTGTTCAATGTCACCGGCGGCTCTGACCTCGGCCTGTTCGAGGTCAACGAGGCGGCCGAGGTGATCAAGGAGGCGGCCGATCCGGAGGCGAACATCATCTTCGGCACGGTCATCGATGACCGCATGCGCGACGAGGTGAAGGTCACCGTCATCGCCACCGGCTTCGACGCCACGCGCAAGGCCAAGCCGGACCGTCGCGCCGCCGCCGAAGCGGCCAGCGGCATCGAGCAGTCACTCGACGAGCGCAGCCGCGAGATCCTGGCCGAGATCGAGCGCGAGAGGGTCGAGCGCGAGGCGCTGGAAGCCCAGATGGAGCAGCCGTCGCCGTTCGCCCGCAACCAGCCGACCGAGATCCGGCCCGCGGAGCGGCAGCCGCTGCCGGTGCGCAGCGGTCTCGACCGACCTGCCTACGGCGAGGCGGACCTCGACATTCCCAGCTTCCTGCGCCGCAAGGGCGACTGACGCGAAGGGCGACTGACGCCGCGCACGCCTGACCGATGCGCCCCGCCGGGCGGGGCGCATCCGCTCGCCAGCCGCATCGCCGCCCGCCACGCCGCGCTGCAGCAGCGCCTGCGTGATGCCGCGCGGCGCGCCGGCCGCGACCCCGACGGGGTCGCGGTGGTGGCGGTCACGAAGACCTTCCCGATTGAAGTCGTGCGGGCAGCCAACGTCGCCGGGCTGACTCGCTTCGGCGAGAACCGGGTGCAGGAGGCCCTCCCCAAGGTGGCCGCGCTGCCCGATGCGGAGTGGCACCTCGTCGGCCGCCTCCAGTCGAACAAGGTGCGGCGCGCCGTCCAGGCCTTCGACCTCATCCACTCGGTCGACTCGGCCGCGCTGCTGCGCCGGATCGATGCGGCGGCGCACGACCTCGGCCGCCGGCCGCGGCTGCTGCTGCAGGCCAACCTGACCGGCGAGGCGTCGAAATCCGGGCTGGCGCCCGACGAGTTCGACGATCGCGATCTGCTGGCGGCGGTCGCCGAGCTCCGCGCCGCGAGCCTCGTCGGCCTGATGGTCATCGCCCGCCAGGACGCGCCGGCGCGGCCGGTCTTCGCTCGCCTGCGGGAGCTTCGGGACGAGCTCGAGCAGCGCACCGGCATCGGTCTGCCGGAGCTGTCGATGGGCATGAGCAGCGACGCCGAAGAGGCAGTGGCCGAAGGAGCGACGCTGGTCCGCATCGGTACCGCGCTGTTCGGGACGCGACCGGGCTAGTTGCTATCCTGCCCGCCATGCCCGAGGTCTTCGTCAACTTCATCAATCTGCTGGCCATCGTGCTCTGGCTGCTGATCATCGCCCGGGTCATCGTCAGCTGGCTGATGCCGATGGGGGGCGGCGGAATCGTGGCCTTCATCTACCAGGCCACCGAGCCGATCCTGGCGCCCATCCGCCGCTTCGTGCCCCCCACCGCCGGGATCGACTGGGCGCCGCTCATCGCGTTGCTGCTGCTGTCCGCCATCACCCAGGCTCTGACGCGACTGTAGGCGGCACTCGGGCTATACTGCGGGCCGTCGCGTGGGCGATTGGCTCAGTGGTTAGAGCACACGGTTCACATCCGTGGGGTCACTGGTTCGAATCCAGTATCGCCCACCACTTCCGTTCTCCTGGTGCGCGGCACGGTTGTGTAGCGCCGTTGCGCTGGCGTGCTGGACCAGATCCAATCTAATGTGGACCGGACGCCGATTCGGAAGTCCGCACCGCGGTCGGC
>JAICUY010000012.1 GCA_025935615.1 Steroidobacteraceae bacterium | reverse complement strand
CGCGCCCCGTTCGAATCGCTTGGCAAGCTGCTGAGCAAGAATCGAGCCGCCGTCCGCGTCTCGATCACCGCCGTCACTCTCGCGCTCGTCTTCGCCGTCTCCCAGCAGGGAGTCAGCCGCGCCGGTCCCGAGCCGATCGTCGCCCCGCCGCGCTCGATCCTTCCCGCCAACGTCGGGGTCGGCATCCCGACGAGCGCGTCGGTCGTCATCCCCTTCGAGCGCGCCGTTGATCGCGCATCCGTCGAAGCCGGCTTATCGGTCATTCCGGAGGCGCGCGTCACGTTCCGCTGGAGCCCGGACAACCGCAGCGTCGAGGTGCTGCCGTTGCGTCGCTGGGTCACCGATCAGCGCTACGTCCTGATCGTGCCCTCCAGCACCCGGTTTGCCGACGGACGTAGTGCGGGCAGTGCCGAACGGCTGAGCTTCACCACCGAGACCGCCCCGGCGGTGAGCGACTTCCACGTCGACTACGTCGCCGAGGATCCGGCGCGGCTCACCGGAGCGGCGCGCGACGGGCTACGCGAATACGGACCCCGAGCCGATGGCGCGGTGGCCGACACGATCGAGGAGCGCCTGCGCGAGTCGCCAGCCGGCGCGACCAACGACACCGCCGACGAGGTGAGCGCCCACACGACCATCCGTATCAGCTTCAGCGCACCCATGGACGCCGGCGAGGTCATCGATCGCTTCACCATCAGCCCGCAGGTCGACGGCGACCTCAATTGGGAAGGCCGCACGCTCGTCTTTTCGCCGTCCGAGCCATTGAAGTCGGGCAAGCGCTATGCGATCAGCCTGGCCGGTACGCACGACCTGGCTGGCAATCCGCTCGGCGGCGACACCAGCTACTCGTTCACCACGGTCAGGGCCGGCCAGCCGGTGAAGGTCCGACCCGTCAAGGATGCTCGCCACGTCACTTCCCGAACGGTGCGCCTCTGGTTCTCCCAGCCGATGGCGACCGATCGCACCGGCGACGCCTTCGTGCTGCGCGATCGGACGGCACGCCGGTCGGTGGCCGGCCACCTGCGCTGGAACGACGACGGGACTCAGTTGCGGTTCACCGCCAAGCACAAGCTGGCCAAGGGACACCGCTTCCGCATCGAGCTGCGCAAGGGCGCGCTCGACAGCGACGGGAATCCGGTGCGCTTCGCCTCCAGCTTCACGAGCAAGGCGCCGCCACCCCGGCAGCCGGCTCCGGCGCAGGTGCAGACTACGGTGCGCAGCGCACCTCGACCACCGGCTCCGCCGCCGCCCGCTCCGTCGGCCAGCGCCGTCGGCTACGCCCTCAACCAGGTCAACGCCGCGCGATCGGCATATGGCTTCCGCGGCCTGTCGCTCGACAGCGCCGTCTCGGCGGTCGCGGCGGACCATGCGTGGGACATGCTCCGCAACAACTACTTCAGCCACACCGGGCTCGATGGCTCGACCGTCCGGACCCGGCTGACGCGCGCCGGCATCGCGTACAGCCACGCCGGCGAGAACATCTGCTATCACGCCGGAATGAGCGTCGGCGCGACGCTGCGCTGGTGCCATTCCCAATTCATGGCAGAGCCGTACCCGGGCTTCTTCAACCACATCGGCAATATCCTCGATCCGGACTTCCGCCGGCTCGGCGTCGGCATCGCGGCGCAGGGCGGCAAGGTGTACGTGGTCTGGGATTTCGCCGGCTAGACCGATGCGGCCGCCCTCCGGGCGGCCGTTTTCGCACGCGGCGCGACCTCGGTGTTGGCCCGCCGCCAGCGGTAAGCCGCCGGTAACGGAGCGCGCGGAGGCGGGTGCTACACTCCGGCCTCGTATGCCACGTAAGACCTCCTCGGGCAATGACCTGGTGATCGTCGAGTCACCGGCCAAGGCCAAGACCATCGAGCGCTACCTCGGCCCCGGCTACGACGTGATGGCCTCGGTCGGTCATGTTCGCGACCTGCCCACGCGGAGCCTGGGTGTCGACGTCGAGCACGATTTCGAGCCGCGCTACGAGCCACTCAAGGAGAAGCGCCGCGACCTCGAGAAGCTGGCCAGCGCCGCCCGCAAGGCCGACCAGGTATGGCTGGCCACCGACCTCGACCGCGAGGGCGAGGCGATCGCCTGGCACATCGCCGAATACGTGCACCTGCCCAACGACCGCGTGCGGCGCGTGACCTTCAACGAGATCACGCAGAGCGCCATCGAGGAGGCGTTCGCCCATCCGCGCGGCATCAACCTCGACCTCGTCAACGCCCAGCAGGCGCGCCGGGTGATCGATCGGCTGGTGGGCTACAAGCTGAGCCCGCTGGTGGCGAGCAAGATCCGGCGCGGGCTGTCGGCCGGGCGCGTGCAGAGCGTGGCGGTGCGGCTGGTCGTCGAGCGCGAGCGCGAGATCGGCGCCTTTACTCCCGAAGAGTACTGGAGCCTCACGGCCCAGCTGGCGCGCGAGGAGGGGGAGGGCAGCTTTGCCGCCGAGCTGACCAGGATCGACGGAGAGAAGGCACGCGTCGGATCCGCGGACGAGGCCCGCACCCACGAGGCCGCGCTGCGCGAGGCGAGCTACACGGTCGAGAAGGTCACCCGCAGCGAGCGGAAGCGCTCGGCTGCGCCGCCCTTCACCACCAGCACGCTCCAGCAGGAGGCGTCGCGCAAGCTCGGCTTCGGCGCCCGGCGCACGATGAGCGCCGCGCAGCGCCTGTATGAGGGAATCGCACTGCCGGAGGGGCAGGTCGGACTCATCACCTATATGCGGACCGATTCGGTGGCAATCGCCTCGAGCGCGGTGGCCGAGGCGCGCATCTACATCGGCGAGCGGTACGGTGCGGAATTCGTACCGAAGCGGCCGAACGCGTATCGAACCAGGAGTCGGGGCGCGCAGGAGGCGCACGAGGCGATCCGGCCCTCGAGCTTTGCCCGCACCCCAGCATCGGTCCGCGATCACCTCAAGAGCGACGAGTATCGGCTGTACGAGCTGATCTGGAAGCGTGCGCTGGCCAGCCAGATGGTGCCGGCCCAGTTCGAGCAGGTCGGCGTCGACGTGAGCGCCGGCCGCTACACGCTGCATGCCGGCGCGAGCAAGCGCGTCTTCGATGGCTACCAGGCGGTCTATGTCGAGGGCCGCGACGACGAGGAGGACGAGCGGTTCACGGTCCTGCCCGACCTGCGCGAGGGCGAGTCCCTGAGCCTCCTGGATCTGGTCGGCGAGCAGCACTTCACGCAGCCGCCGCCGCGCTACACCGAGGCGAGCCTGATCAAGGCGCTCGAGGAGCACGGCATCGGGCGGCCATCGACCTACGCGCCGACCATGGAGACCATCCGGGAGCGAGGCTACGTGACCGTCGAGGACCGACGGCTGCATCCGACCGAGTCAGCCGAGCGGGTGACCGACCTGCTGGTCGAGCACTTCCCGGAGATCGTCGACCTCGACTTCACCGCGCAGATGGAGGACCAGCTCGACCAGGTGGCGGCCGGTGAGCATGAATGGGTGCCGATGGTGCGCGACTTCTACACGCCGTTCGCCGAGAAGGTCAGCGAGGGCAAGCAGAAGATCGCCAAGCAGGTCGAGATGACCGATCTGCCGTGCCCGCTGACCGGCGAGCGCGGCGACAAGCTGGTGAAGCGCTTCGGTCGCAACGGCTGGTTCCTGGGTTGCCAGTCCTATCCCGAGTGCAAGTACACCCAGCCGCTTCCCGGCGAGGAGCCGGAGGCGCTCGATCTGCCGGGGGTCGGCGAAGTGTGCCCCCAATGCGGGCAGGGACATCTCGTCGCCAAGCGCGGCCGATTCGGGCCGTTCGTCGGGTGCGACCGCTACCCGGAATGCACCTACATCAAGAAGGACGCGCAGCCGCCCAGCCAGCAGTTCGGCACCTGCCCGCAGTGCGGACAGGGCACGGTGGTCGCCAAGCGCACCCGGCGCGGGCGAACGTTCTACGGCTGCGACCGCTATCCCGACTGCGACTACTCGACCTGGACGCGGCCGGGCAGCCAGGGCGGCGCGGCCACCGGACGCAGGGGCGGCCGGCGCCCGGTCGGCAGCACGCAGGGCGACGGGCGTGGTTGACGCGGCGAGCGCCCTGGATCGCTTCCTCGGCCAGCTCGCCGCCCGGAACGCGTCCCCGGGAACGATCGTCGAATACCACCGCCACGTGGCCGAGTTCCTCGGCTTCGTCGGCGATGAGGAGTGGCGGCACCCCGACCGCCCCACCATCCGGCGCTACCTTGCGTCGCTCGCGGATCGCGACCTGTCCGCATCGGCGGTTTCGGGACGGCTCTCGGCGATCCGCTCGTTCTACCGCCATTGCACTCGCGAGGGCTGGATCGGAGCCGATCCGTTGGCCGGCGTGCGCAGCCCGAAGCGGCCGAGACGCCTGCCGCGGGTCCTGTCGCCGGCACACGCCCAGCGGCTGGTCGAGGCACCGAGTAGCGGGACGCCGCGGGACGAGCGGCACCGAGCGCTCGGTCTGCGCGACGCCGCGCTGCTCGAGCTGCTGTACGCCACCGGCATGCGCATCAGTGAGCTGGCTGGTCTGACGTTGCCGCGCCTCGACGTTGCGCGCCGACGGCTGCGGGTCAGGGGCAAGGGCGACAAGGAGCGCGAGCTGCTATTCGGCCGGCCGGCCGAAATGGCGATGGCCGCCTACCTCCGCGATGCGCGGCCGGCGCTGGCGGTCGACGCCGGCGCATCGGTCTTCGTCAATGCGTCAGGCGGTCCGCTCAGCGCACGTGGGGCGCGCCTGGTCGTCGAGCGCTGGGCGAATCGCAGCGGCCTGCCGTCCGGCGCATCGCCGCATACGCTGCGCCACTCATTCGCCACGCATCTGCTGGAGGGTGGCGCCGACCTGCGCAGCGTGCAGGAGCTGCTGGGACACGCGGATCTAGCCACGACGCAGATCTACACCCACCTGTCGGATGCGCGCGTCCGCGACGTGTACCGCGCCGCCCATCCGCGAGCGGTCGGCTCGGCCGGGGCGAAGGCAGGTCCGGCGGGGCGGTGAGCCGCCCGGATACGACGCCGGTGACCGCCGGCCCGACCATGGCCGGCCCGAGCACCGCGCGGGTGCTCGTCAATGCCAGCCTGATCCTTACCGTCGCCGCGCTCGCCAGCCGGCTGTTGGGCTGGGTGCGCCTGCTGGTGATCGGCTCGCAGTTCGGGGCGAGTCGCGAGCTCGACGCCTATTTCGCCGCCTTCCGAATCCCGGATGCCATCTTCCAGCTGGTGGTGGCCGGGGCTCTCTCGGCGGCACTGATCCCGGTCTTCTCGGGCTACCGGGCGCGGGAGCAGGAGGCGGAAGCCTGGACGCTGGCCAGCAGCGTCATCAACCTCGTCGTCATCGCGCTGGCCGCGCTCAGCCTGGTGATGGCCATCTTCGCGCCCCTGCTGGTGCCGATCGTGGCCCCCGGCTTCGACGTCCCGACGACCGAGCTGACGGTCCGCATGACGCGGGTCATGCTGCTCAGCCCCGTCTTCATCGGCATGGGGGCGGTGGTCAGCGGCATCCTCAACTCGTACGAGCGCTTCGCCGTGCCGGCCATGGCGCCGCTCGTCTATAACCTGGCCATCATCGCGGCCGCGATCTTCCTGGCACCGGTGATGGGCGTCGAGGGATTGGCGCTGGGCGTGGCGATCGGATCGCTGGCCCACCTGGTCATCCAGCTTCCCAACCTGGCGGCGGTCGGCCAGCGCTACGACCTGACGATCGGGCTGCGCCATCCGGGTGTCCGGAAGGTCGCCTGGCTCATGGGCCCGCGGATGCTGGGACTGGCGGCCGGCCAGGTCAACTTCATCGTCAGCACGGTGCTGGCCTCCGGCCTGCCGCAGGGCAGCATCACGGCCTACAACTACGCCTTCCAGCTGAGCCAGATCCCGGTCGGCGTGCTCGGCGTCAGCGTGGCGGTCGCGCTCTTCCCGACGCTGTCGCGCGACGCCGCGCTGGGTCGCATCGGGGAGATCCGGCGCCAGGTGGCGGCCAGCCTGCGGATCCTCGTCTTCCTGGCCGCGCCGCTGACCGCGATCATGATCGTCCTGGCCGGGCCGCTGGCCGCGGTCTTCTTCCAGTACGGCCTGTTCGGAGCGCGCTCGGCTGAGCGGACCGCCAGCGCGCTCGTCTTCTTCAGCATCGGGCTGGTGGGCCATATCGTGGTGCACGTCCTGACCCGTGCCTTCTACGCCATGCAGGACACCCGCACGCCGGTGCTGTGGGCGATCATCGCCGTCGTCATCAACGTGCCGCTCATGGTGCTGCTGGTCGGACCAATGGGCGTTGCCGGCCTGGCATTGGCGCTCTCGATCAGCGCCGTGCTGGAGGTCATCGGCCTGATCTGGGCGCTGCGGCGGCGGATCGAGTCGGTGGAGGAGGCATCCGTGCTGCGCTCGGTCGGTCGTTCGGCGGTGGCCGCCGGCGCCGCCGCGCTGCTGATGCTCGGCGGGCTGCGCCTGGTGGAGGATTGGTTCGGGCCGTTGCTCGAGAACGGGCTCGGCCGGCTCCTCGTCCTCTTCGCCCTGTCCGCTGCGGGCGTGGCGATCTTCGTGCTGGTGGCGGCCGCCCTTCGTTCGCCCGAGCTGGCCCAGGTGCGCTCGCAGCTGGGGCGGCGTCTCGGACGGCTGCGTCGGTGATCCACGTTCGGCCGGCGACCGATGCGGATGCCGCGGCCTGGCAGGCGTTCCTGGCCGGGACCGCGTCAGGCGACTTCCTGCACGACTGGGAGTGGGCTCCGGTGGCGGCCTTCGACGGCCAGCCGCAGCGGCGATTCGTGGCGGAGGAAGAGGGACGGGTCGTCGGGCTCGCCGCGGTTCAAGTCCGAAGCCTGCCCATGGGGCGCAGCTTCTGGTACGTGCCGCACGGGCCGGTGCTCGACTACGACGATCGGCGGGCAGGGGAGCGGCTGCGGGCGGTGGTGATCGGCCTGCGGGCGGCGGCGCGCAACGATCGGGCGCTCGCCGTCAAGCTCGAGCCACGCGTCGAGGCCGGCTCACGGGCAGCGGCACTCTTCGACACGCTCCGGCTGCGGCCCGAGCCGCGTACCCTGCAGGTGGGCTGGACGCGGCTGGTCGAGCTGACTGACGACGAGGCGCTGCTGGCAGGCTTCGACAAGGACACGCGTTATGCGGTGCGCCGCTCGGCGCGCGAGGGCGTCGACGTCTGCGTCGTGACAGACGGAAGCGACATCGCGGCGGTCGACCGACTCCACGGGCTGGTCGTCGAGACGCAGCATCGTGCCGGCTTCCCGATGCCGAGCCGCGACCGGTATCGGCTCGTGTGGGAGGGACTCGGCAGCGCCGGCCGCGCCCGCATCTTCGAGGCACGGCTGGGGGAGCGGCTGCTGGCATCGGGCATGGTGGTGATCGAGGGTGCCCGCTCGTTCTATCTCTTCGCCGGCTCCCTGCGCGAGGAGCGCGGCGAACCGAAACGCCATGCCACCTACGCGCTGCAGTGGGCCATGATGCGCGACGCTCGGGACCAGGGCGCCTCGGTGCATGACCTGTGGGGCGTCGCGCCGCCCGGCGCCGGACCCGACCACCGCTGGTACGGTGTAGGCCTCTTCAAGAAGGGCTTTGGCGGACGCGAGGTGGCATGGGCGGGAACCTGGGACATCGTGGTCGATCCGACGCTGTATCGGCTCCGCACCGCGGCGCAGATGATGCGTCGCTGGATCGGCCGGTGAGTCGGCCGTGACGGTCGCGGCATCCATGGGCCTGGGCGCCTTGACGGACGCCATCGCGCCCGAGCGAGTGCTGGGACTGCCGGTCGGCGAGATCTCGGCGCTGGCCTACGATTCACGCGCGGTCGAGCCGGGGACGCTCTTCTTCGCGGTGCCGGGCGTCCATGTCGACGGACACGAGTTCGTGCCTCAGGCAGTGGATCGTGGGGCGACCGCGGTCGTCGTCGAGCGCGAGCTGGACGGCGTGGCGGTGCCGCAGCTCGTGGTCGAGCGGACGCGCAACGCCCTCGCCGACGCAGCCGCCGCGTGGTTCGGCCAGCCGTCCCGCAGGCTGCACGTGGTCGGCGTGACCGGCACCGACGGCAAGACGACGACCTGCTTCCTGGCGGCGGCCGTGCTGCGGGCCGCCGGCATGCGCCCCGGCCTGGTCGGGACCGTCGAGCTGGGCGTGGGTGATGAGCGGCTGCCGAACGAGAACCGCAACACGACGCCTGAGGCGCTCGAGCTGCAGGCGCTGTTGGCCCGGATGGTGGCTGCCGGCAACGACAGCGTGGTGATGGAGGCGACGTCGCACGGGCTGGCACAGGCGCGGACGCGCAACGTGAACTTCGCCGTCGGGATCCTCACCAACCTGACCAGCGAGCACCTCGAGTTCCACGGCACGCTCGAGAACTATCGGGCCGCCAAGGCGATGCTCTTCGAGCAGGCGCCGATCTCCATCCTCAACGCCGACGAAGCCTCGTTCGCCTACTTTCGCACCAAGGCTTCGGGTTCGGTGATCAGCTATGGACTGGAAACCGATGCGGACGTGCGTGCCTCGGCGGTCGCTGCCAGTGCCACCGGCACGGCCTTCGACGTGACCACTGACGATTGGGCCGGCCGCGTGGCGCTGCGCCTGCCGGGCAGCTTCAACGTCCACAACGCGTTGGCGGTCATGGCCCTTGCGCGCGTGGAAGGCATTGACCTTGACCTCGCGGCTCGCGCGCTGGGTGACGTGGCGGGGGTGCCGGGGCGGATGGAGACGGTGGATCTGGGACAGCCGTTCGGCGTGGTGGTCGACTACGCCCATACCGCCGACTCGCTGGGCAAGGTGCTGCGGATCCTGCGGCCCCTGACGCGCGGCCGGCTGATGGTGGTGTTCGGGTCGGCCGGCGAGCGAGATCCCACCAAGCGTCCGGCCATGGGCCGCGTGGCGGCCGAGCTGGCCGACGTCACGGTCGTAACCGACGAGGACCCGCGCCTCGAGGACCCGCGGATCATCAACGAATCGATCGCCGACGCCGCGCGTGCAGCGGGTGCCCGCGACGGGGAGACGCTCTTCGTCATCGATGACCGTCATGCGGCGATCAACCATGCCATTGGGCTGGCGCGCGAGGGGGACCTGATCCTGCTGGCCGGCAAGGGCCATGAGAAGACGATCATCTACGGCACCGAGGGCCGCCGGTGGGACGAGAAGGAGGTCGCCCGTCGCGCGCTGCGAGAGCAGGGCTTCGGCCAGGAAGCTGCGCGTGGCTGAGCTCCGCGCCTGGCGGGTCACCGATCGGGACGCGTGGAATGGATTCGTCGCATCCGCCCCATATCGTTCGTTCCCGCAGCTCTGGGAGTGGGGCGAGCTGCGCGAGCCGTTCGGCTGGACACCGACGCGCATCGCGGTCGGCGACGATCCGCAGCGCCCGCCGTCGGCGGGTGCGCAGATCCTGGTGCGCCGTGTCCCCGCGCTCGGCTGGCGGCTCGGGTACGTCCCACGCGGCCCCGTCGGCGACCTGAATGACGTCGGCATCCGCACGGCGCTGCTTGCCAGCCTGCGATTTTTCGGCCGCAGGGAAGGGGTGGCCACCGTGAAAGTGGATCCCGAGGCGACGCCGGACTCCGCCTACGGTGAGGCCCTGCTCGCGCCGCCGTGGCGTGATGCCGCCAAGGTCCAACCGCCGCGCACGCGGATCGTCGACCTGTCGCTGTCCGAGGAGGACCTGCGGGCGGGAATGCGCCGCAAGCACCGACAGTACGTCAACAAGGCCGAGCGAGAAGGCGTGCGTGTCGAGTGGCTGGCCGCCGACAGCTCCGGCATCGACGAGGCGCTACGCGACTTCTATCGCATCTACACCTTCACCGCGGCGCGCGCAGGCTTCGTCGCCCGGGCCAAGCCGTATTACGACCGCGTCTGGCAGCTCTTCGCGCCGCCCGGCCTCGCACGGCTGCTGTTCGCCACGCTGGATGGCGAACGCGTCGCTACCCTGTTCTGCTTCGTGTGCGGCGACCGCGTGGCAGAAGCCTTCGGCGGCATGACCGATGCGGGCGCCGACTCGCGCGCCAACTACCTGCTCAAGTGGGAGGCGATCCGCGGCTCCCGCGAGCGGGCCGCCGCGACCTACGACCTGTGGGGCCTGGCCACCGGCGGCATCGCGCAGTTCAAGGAGGGCTTCGGTGGCCGCCAGGTCGACTACGTCGGTGCGCGCGATCTCTCGCTCAAGCCGGCCGAGGATGCGGCATTGCGCATCCTGCTGCCGGCGTACGGCATCGCGCAGCGGACGCGGCTGAGGCTCTCCGGTCGCCGCCTGGCGGGGGGCGACGACTGATGGCCGGCGCGCGGATCCGGGCCGCCGTCGACGCGGACCGGCCTGCCTGGGAAGCCTTCGTCGCCGGTCGCGCGGATGCCGACATCCTGCAGTCCTGGATCTGGGGCGAATGCTCGGCGCTCGCCGACGAGCCGCCGCGACGGCTGGTGGCGGAGGGCGCCGACGGCACGCTGCGCGCCGTGGCACAGGCCCTGGTGCGGTCGGCCGGCCTCGGTCGCAGCGTCGCGTACGTCGCGCACGGCCCTGTCTGGGATCGCGACGCCGAGGATGCCGATGCCCTGCTCGGCGCGGTGCTCGACGGTCTCGCCGAGCTCGCGCGCGAGACCCGCAGCCTCGTCGTGAAGCTGGATCCGCGTGCTGGTCCGGACGCCGCCACGGTGGCGGCCAAGCTCGAACGCTACGGCGCGACGCACGCGCCCGACCTGCAGGCGCCCACCACGCGGCTGGTCGATCTCCAGGACGGTGGCGATGCGCTCATGGCCTCCTGGCATGCCGACGCTCGTCGCCTTTCGCGCCGCGCCGAGCGCGAGGGCGTCCAGGTCAGTGTCGATCGCTCGGGCGATCCGGGCGAGATCGCCGCTTTCCATGACCTGCTGACGGTCACGGCCGACCGCGCCGAGTTCCGAGTGCGGAGCATCGCCTTCCTGGAGCGGCTGGCGGCCGGGTTCGCGGCGACAAATGGCTGGTATCTCGGAATCGCGCGCTCCGACGGCGTGCCGATCGCCGGCATGGCCATGCCGCGCCTCGGCGGACGGGCGTACTACCTCTACGGCGCCTCGTTGCGCGACCCCGCCTACAAGCACAAGTACGGCCCCTATGCGGTGATGGCCACGCTCCAGCGCCAGCTCGCCGCCGACGGTGTTCGGCAGCTCGACATGTGGGGTGTGGTCGAGCCCGACGACCCGGACGCCGATCCGGCATGGGAGGGTTTCTCCGCCTTCAAGCGCACGTTCGGTGGGACGCCGCTGCGTCATCCGGGGCTGTTCGACCTCGTGACCGATCCATTCTGGTACCGGCTGCGAGCCATCCGGGAGCGGCTGCTGAGGCGCTGACCGCCTGAATCCGGGACCCGGGAACGAGCGGCCTGCGTGCTACCATCGCCGATCATGGACCTGGCACGCCTCCGGGCCGCGCCGGCTGCCGTCGTCCACCGCATCACGCGCTCCGCGGACGAGGTTCCCGGGGCGACCCTCACCATCGCAGACGTCGTTGCCGAGGCGCAGCGCCATCGGACCAGCATCAACGCCGGCCTGATCGAGCGCGCGTACGGGGTGGCCGCGACGGCGCACGAGGGCCAGCAGCGCGCATCGGGCGAGCCCTACGTCACGCACCCCCTGGCTGTCGCGCACTACCTCGCCGGGCTGCAGATGGACGCCGAGACGATCGCCGCGGCTCTGCTGCACGACGTCCCTGAGGACACCGACTTCACCCTGGCCGACATCGAGAAGCGCTTCGGCCGTGAGGTCGCCCGGCTGGTCGACGGCGTCACCAAGCTCTCCAAGTTCGGCAGCGCCCGCTCGATGGAGGAGCAGCAGGCCGAGAACATCCGAAAGATGTTCATGGCCATGGCCGAGGACGTGCGGGTCGTGATCATCAAGCTCGCCGACCGGCTGCACAACATGCGGACGCTCGAGCACCTGCCCCACGACAAGCAGCAGCGCATCGCGCGCCAGTCGATGGAGATCTATGCGCCGCTGGCGCATCGGCTGGGGATGTGGCAGATCAAGTGGGAGCTCGAGGACCTCTCGTTCAAGTACCTCGAGCCGGAGAACTACCGCAAGCTGGTCGAGATGCTGGCCGACCGCCGCAAGGCCCGCGAGTCGTTCGTCAACAAGAGCATCGGCATCCTGCGCAAGGAGCTCGCCAAGGTCGGCATCGAAGCCGAGATCTCCGGACGGCCCAAGCACCTGTACTCGATCTGGAAGAAGATGGAGCGCAAGGGCGCCGAGTTCAGCGAGATCTACGACATCCACGCCATGCGCGTGCTGGTCGACGAGGTCAAGGACACCTACGCCGCCCTCGGCGTGGTCCATTCCATCTGGCGACCGATTCCGGGGCAGTTCGACGACTACATCGCCATGCCCAAGGCGAACATGTACCAGAGCCTGCACACCGCCGTCATCGGGCCCGATGCGAAGCCGCTCGAGGTCCAGATCCGCACCCGCCAGATGCACGACGTGGCGGAGGCAGGAATTGCCGCCCACTGGCGGTACAAGGAAGGGTCGCGCGGCGACCGCCGCTACGACGAGAAGCTGGCCTGGGTGCGCCAGCTCATCGACTGGCAGCGCGAGGTGGCCGATGCGACCGAGTTCGTCGAGGGCCTCAAGCTCGACGTGTTCCAGGACCAGGTCTTCGTGTTCACCCCCAAGGGCGACGTCAAGGACCTGCCGGCGGGTGCCGGGCCGCTCGACTTCGCCTACCGAATCCACACCGATGTCGGCCATCGGACGATCGGGGCCAAGGTCAACAACCGCCTGGTCCCGCTCGATTACCGCCTGCGCAACGGCGACATCGTCGAGATCGTGACCACCAAGGCGGCCCACGGGCCATCACGCGACTGGCTCAACATCGTTCGCACCTCGCACGCCCGGGAGAAGATCCGCGCCTGGTTCAAGCGTCAGCAGCGTGACGAGAACATCACCCAGGGCAAGGAGCTGCTCGACCGCGAGCTGCGGCGGCTGGCCCACGAGACCCTGCTGTCGATCGACTCGGACAAGCTGACCGAGATCGCGCAGCAGCTGCGCTACCGGGAACTGGACGACTTCTATGCAGCCATCGGCTACGGCGCCGTCTCGCCGGCGAGCGTGGTCAGCAAGCTCGAGATCCACGACGACGTCGAGATCACGCTTCCCGAGGTGGCGCCGCCGAGCGCGCCTGCCACCACCGGGGTGCGGGTCAAGGGCGTCGGCGACCTGCTGGTGCGCTTCGCGAAGTGCTGCTCACCGATTCCCGGCGACGAGATCACCGGCTACGTGACTCGCGGCAAGGGCGTGACCGTGCACCGCGCCAACTGCCCGTCGGTGTTGTCCGAGCGCGACATCGAGCGGTTGATCGACGTGGAGTGGGAGCTTGCCGGCCAGCAGACCTACCCCATCACGGTGCGCATCAGCGCTCTCGATCGGCCGGGCCTGCTCAACGAGATCACCAACGTCGTCGCCGAGCACAAGGTCAACATCGTTGCTGCCTCGATCGGCACGCACGTCGACGGCACGGCGACCATCTCGGCCACGCTCAAGGTGACGTCGCTGCAGCAGCTGTCGCGAGTGCTGTCGCGGATCGAGCGGCTGCGAGACGTGACCAGCGTCACCCGCGAGGTGCACTAGCCCGGCATGGCCCGCACCCCGGCCGCGCCGCGCGGCACGCGCGACATCCTGCCGGAGGAGACCGCACTGTGGCGACGCGTCGAATCGGTCGCCCGCGAGCTGTCCGACCGATACGCCTTCGAGCGGGTCGAGACGCCGCTGTTCGAGCGCGTGGAGCTCTTCGCGCGGAGTGCCGGCGAGACGAGCGACGTGGTCGAGAAGGAGATGTTCCGCGTCGCCGGCGCCAAGGGCAGCGAGGAGGAACGTGCCGAGTGGGCGCTGCGGCCCGAGCCGACTGCCGGGATCGTTCGCGCCTATATCGAGCACGGCCTGCACGTGCAGCCGGGACCGCTGCGCTTCTGGCTGATCGGTGCCATGTTCCGCTACGACCGTCCGCAGGCAGGCCGCTATCGTCAGTTCACGCAGTGGGACTGCGAGGTGCTCGGCGATCCCGGACCGATGGTCGACGCCGAGCTGATCGAACTGGCCCTCCGCTTCTATGCCGACTGCGGCGTGACGGGCGTGACCGCGCACCTGAACTCGATCGGCGATGGCGCCTGCCGTCCCGCCTTCCGCGAGGCGCTGGTCGAGTACTTCGCCAGGGTGGAGGACCGCCTGACCGATGACTCACGGCGGCGCCTGAGGATCAATCCGTTGCGCGTCCTCGACGACCGCCGGCTCGATCCGGATCTCGCCGCCGGGGCGCCACGCTCGATCGACTTCCTGTGCGAACCCTGCCGCCAGCACTTCGATGCGGTCCGCTCGCTCCTCGATGGGCTCGGTTGCCGCTACGTGATCGATCACCGGCTGGTGCGCGGCCTCGACTACTACACCCGGACGACGTTCGAGTTCTTCGTCGCCGGCCGCGAGGGGCAGCAGCAGGCGCTCGGCGGCGGCGGCCGCTACGACGGCCTGGTCGAGGCACTCGGCGGGCGGCCGACGACCGGGATCGGCTTCGGCCTGGGACTGGACCGCACGATCATGGCCATGGCCGAGCAGGGGATCGAACCGCCGCGCGACGGGGCGCTGGTCGCCGTCGTCGGGGCGACCGACGACCTTGTCGCGCGTCTGCGGGTCTGCACCGCACTGCGCGAAGCCGGCGTTCGGGTGCGACCCGACGGCAGCACCCGCAAGCTGGGCAAGCAGCTCGAGGCCGCCGCCAAGGCCGGCGCGCGCTGGGCCGTCATCGTCGGCGAGGAGACCGCAGGGGACTCCGTCGTGCTGCGTGACCTTGACGCCGGCGAGCAGCAGGAGCTGCCGCTGGCCGGCGTCGCGGCGTCAATCGCCGGTTCCGGCGCGGCCTAGGCGCCCGGGTCGACCGCCTCGCCGCCGGCAAACAGGTCGAGCACCAGGTTCAGGGCCGTCATGGCGCCGTTGTCGCCGGTTCGGTAGGTCGCCGCTCGGCCGTCCAGCACGGCCACCGATCGCTCGCCGCTGACCGTCGAGCCGCTGCTCTCGAGCACGAGCGCGGTCCGCTCGCTGATCCCGATGGCCAGCTGCGACGGTTCGCCCATCGACGCCGCCACCAGCCGGCCCCAGCGCTGGTCGAGCGTCACGCGAGGCTCGAAGGTCAGGCCCTCGACGATCCCCAGGCCGTCGGCGAACGTCGTGTCGCCGGCCAGGAATGAATCCGAGGCGGCCGGCTGCACCGTCGCATCGGTCGGATCGGGGTTGGTGGAGTAGCGCGTGCCCACCGCTGCGGTCATGGCACGGTCGGTGACCACCACCGGCGCCGCGTCGACCGCGGCGCGCACGAACGCCGAGAACTGCGGATCGGCCAGCGCCGGTCCGATCAGGGACTGATCGCCGCCGGCGAAGAGCACCGCCGCCACGCCGTTCAGGCGCGACAGCGGCAGCGCGCCGCCGGTGCCGTTCGGACCCCAGGCGATGACCTCGACCTTGTCGGCCGACTCCTTCCAGCCGGCGTTGGCCAGCGCCTTGGCGTACAGGTTGCCGGTGCTCGAGCCCTGGCCGACGTTGCGGTAGCCCGCGGTCACCACCAGGATGCGATGGCTGCCGGTCTGGTGCGCACGATCGGCGATCTCGCCGAAGACCGGCGAGGCCGGATCGTCGAGCAGGCCGCCGCCCAGGATCAGGGTGGCGTCGCCGGGCGAGGCCAGCGCTGACGGATCCCATGCCGCCGCTGGGGAGTACGGAACCGCCGCACCGTCGAGCAGCGCAGTCCGATTGACCATGTCGTAGCCGGCGCCGCCTGGCGCCAGGACATGCAGCAGCACGTTTCGCGCGGAGAGCGTCTCCCGGTCGCCGACCCACGAATGCGTCGCTCCTGCTGCCTCGAAATCGACGACAGCCGCAGAGGTGGCGCCGAAGACGCCGGAGGCCAGCGCGTCGTTCGTGATGGTCAGCCCGGTGTCCTCGTCGAGCCCGATCCCCAGCAGGCTCTGGCCGCCGAATCGGTCGTCGGATTGCGCGACCGTGTTCAAGAGTCGCGTCAACCGTCCACGAGCATAGATGTGCTGTTCGATGACCGACCGCTGCGACCCGAAGGTCAGGCCGCGCTCGGTCGGGTCGGGCGTGTCGCTGGGATCGGCCCACCACACGATGATCTGGCCGCGCTCGAGCGCGTTGTACGGCCAGCCGGAGGCGGTGTAGTCGGCGATCATGTTGGTCGACTCGACCGCCGCGCCCGCACTGTTGCCGCCGAAGACGACGCCGCGTGAGGCCGCGTCCTCCATGGCCGCCTCCGCAGGCGAGTCGGACAGCAGGTGCATGGCCAGGTCCTGGTCGCCGCCCAGGATGTAGGCGCCATCGGTCTCGGCGTCGTAGAAAACGGCGCTGTTGGCCGGATCGTGCGTCTCGGCGTAGTCGAACAGGTGCAGCAGGATTGCGTCGCAACCATCCGGGAAGGAAGCGGTCACCACCACGCTGCAGGCGTCCTCGATCTGCTGGGTGCGCTGCGATGCCAGCTCGATGTTCTCCTCGCGATCGGCCAGGCTGTCGCCGTAGGTCGAGGTCACCACCAGGATCTGGACCACATCTCCGTCTGCATGGCCCACGACCGTCTGGGCGAATCCTTCCAGCGTGGTTTCGGAGTAACCGGCACCAATCGGCACCAGCGCATCGGCCGGTTCGACGGCGCCGACGGGCAGCGCGGTCGTCAGCGCCAGAGCAGCCGCAAGCGCAATGGCGAGCAGCGGTCGGCGGATCCGGGCGGGCATGGCGTCACCTCATCTTCATTCGCTCAGGAGTGGGGATGATGATATTCCGCTCGCATCGGTCCGGAACGATAATGCGCACCAATGCTCAAGGGCGCCGAGCGTGGAACCGTGGTCCTGGCCGATATCTCGGGCTATACCGGGCTCCTGGTCGACACCGAGCTGGAGCACGCCCAGGACGCGCTGCGCGACCTCATCCAGACGGTGGTGGCCAAGCTCCGACCGCAGTTCCGCCTGGCCAAGCTGGAGGGCGATGCCGCCTTCGTCTACTCCCTGACCGATGCGATCGACGGCTCGCAGCTGCTCGACACGCTCGAGGCCGCCTATTTCGCCTTCCGGCGACGGCTCGAGAGCATCAGTCGTGCGACGACCTGCGACTGCAACGCCTGCATCCGCATTCCGTCGCTGAACCTGAAGCTGGTCGCGCATCACGGCGAGTTCGTGCGGCAGCGGCTGTACGGCGTCGAGGAGCTCACCGGCAGCGACGTGATCGTCGTCCACCGCCTGCTGAAGAACCGCGTTGCCGAGCGAGTGGTCGCCGGTGGCTACCTGCTGCTGACCGATGCGTGCCTCGCCGCGGCCGGCCTCAACCCGGAGCCGCTCGGCTTGATCGAGTACCGCGACGAGTTCGAGGGCGTGGGTGAGGTTGGCGGCTGGGTCCACGACCTGGAGGCCGCGTGGCAGCGCGAGCGAGAGCTGCGTCGCGTGCGCGTCAGCGAGAAGGAGACCGCCCTGCTGATCGAAGCCGACATTCCCGCGCCGCAGCAGGTCGTCTGGGAGTGGGTCACCGATCCCGCTCGCCGGCCCCAGTTCGTCCCCGGCGTGCTGCGCGTCGAGGAGATGGCGAGCGCCGGTCGCCGAGGGGTGGGGACGACGAACCACTGCATGCACGGCGAGGGAGTCACGCTGGAAGAGGTCCTCGACTGGCGTCCGTTCGACTACTTCACGCTGCAGACGACGCTGCCGAACGGCCTGAGCGCCGTCACCATGGAGGAGCTCGTCGAGGTCGCCGACGGGACCCACGTGGTCGTGCGGGTGGCGAAGCAGAAGAGCGCGCGTGGCCGCGAGGCCTTCGGCCAGATGAGTGACATGATTGCCGGCCTGTACCGGGCCTCGCTCGCCCAGCTTGGTCAGCTCGTGATGGAGGCGTCCGACAGCCGCGAGTCTCCCGGAGCGGCCGGTGGCTAGGTCGAACTGTGTGGCCCGGTGGTGATGCCCCATCGCAGCACGATCCCGAACACGAGTAGGGCCGCCGCGACGGCGAGCGGATAGGGACTCCATCCTGGCTCCGTCACGGCTGGGTCGGCGAGGTCGTTCCAGCGGCGCTCACCGAGGAAGACAGCCCACAGCCCGGCTGACGCGATGAGGAACGTCCCGATATAGCGCAGCGCGGGCCGGTCCCTCCACCCGACGAGCGTGGCGAACGCGATGGCCAGCGGGAAGAGGACGAGCACGGTGCCGAACAGGAAATAGGCCAGGAAGCCAACGGTGAGGCCGAACAGCACCACCTTCGCCTCGGCCTCAGGATCCGACTGGGGTCGCCCAGCGGCGCGCCGGGCGGCTGCGGCAGCGAGCACGAGCAACGAGGTCGCGATCAGGAGCAACAGGAACAGCAGGAACCAGTTCACTGATAACATGATATACCGAGGTAGCAAGTGGCTGCACAGGTCGGCGGCCTCGAGCCACTCGGAGGGCCTCGGCCAGAGCGACGCGAAATAAGTGGGACTGTTACATCGGCGCCTAGAAAGTCCCTCGCTGTGATCAGTCGGACTGCTACCGGCTCGTTACTGGCGCCATATGCGCACGAACGTAGAAGCTGCGCTGATCGCCGTACCGACCGCCACTCGAGCTCGTCGTGCGCAGCTGAGGGACGCGCCCGTGACGGTGCTAGTGCGCGCAGTGGCGACACTTGCACCGTCGGAACCGCGCGACGGCGCAGATGTCGCGTATCTGCGCGCTATCGCGGTCGAGGTGAGGCCGCGGTCGCGCAGCAGGCGGATTCACGCTCAGGCGAGCCGTTGTGGTGCCCGGCACGACGCGTTCGACGGCGTTAGTGCTCACAGGATCGACAGCTGCGCCCCCGGCGCTCCGCGACTTGTCAGATGTCGGCGTCAGTTGCGCTAGTGCAGTCGAACAGGCTATCGCGCTGGTCCTGCGCATCGGTCCAAGCGTGAACGAGGCTCCTGTGAGCCTCCAATGGGTTGCCCGAGTCGGATACCGTGAATCAGGCCGGCATGTGACGAGTCCACGTGGGCCACCCCCGATGGGCCCAGGCCGTGGCCACCCAATGCATCGGCTACCATGGCCGGCCCATGGCGGTCTCCTTCCGTACCCATACCTGCGGCGAGCTGCGCGCGTCCGACGTCGGCCGGGACGTCACGCTCGCTGGCTGGGTCCACCGCCGCCGTGACCACGGCCACCTGACCTTCTTCGACGTGCGGGACCGGTACGGAATCACCCAGGTGGTGACCAACGCCGAGGATGCGCCGACGGCCCACGCCGCCGGTGAAGCGGTCCGCAACGAGTGGGTCATCCAGGTGAGCGGGACGGTGCGGCATCGGCCAAAGGGGACGACCAACGAGCAGCTGGCGACCGGCGAGATCGAGGTTGCCGTCGATGAGCTGACGGTCCTCAACCCCAGCAAGGTGCCGCCGTTCTACATCAACGAGGAGCAGCCCGGGCTCGACGAGCAGCTGCGACTGAAGTACCGCTACCTCGACCTGCGGCGGCCCGAGATGCAGCAGCGCATCCTGCTGCGCGGTCAGCTGGCGAGCGCCGTGCGGCGCGCCTTCGACGCGCTCGGATTCGTCGAGATCGAGACGCCGACCCTGGTGCGCAGCACGCCCGAGGGGGCGCGCGACTACGTCGTCCCGAGCCGCCTGCAGCCGGGCGAGTTCTACGCTCTGCCGCAGAGCCCGCAGCAGCTCAAGCAGCTGCTGATGGTCGCCGGCTACGACCGCTACTTCCAGCTGGCGCACGCCTACCGCGACGAGGACCTGCGCGGCGATCGGCAGCCGGAGCATACCCAGGTCGACGTCGAGATGAGCTTCGTCGCCGAGGGCGACGTGATGGACATCATCGAGGGCATGGTCCAGACCGTCAGCCGCGAGGTGCTGCCCGAGCGACCGATGCTGGCCACGCCGTTCCCGCGCCTGACGTACGAGCAGGCGCTGGACCGATACGGCTCCGACAAGCCGGACATCCGCTTCGGCATGGAGCTGGTCGACCTGACCGATGCGCTGCGCGACGTCGACTTCCGCGTCTTCGCCGAGCCGATCGCGGCAGGCGGAGCGGTGCGCGCCATCGTGGCGCCGGGGTGCGGCGGCTACTCGCGCAAGCAGCTCGATGAGCTGACCGACGTCGCGCGACGCGGTGGCGCCGCGGGGCTGGCCTGGCTGGCGGTCGAGCAGGATGGCTCGCTGCGCGGTCCGGCGGCCAAGTTCCTCGACGACGACGTGCAGCACACGGTGCGCGACGCGACCGGCGCCAGCGAGGGTGACCTCATGCTGATGGTGGCCGATGCGGACCGCGTGCGCGGTGCCGAGGCATTGGGCCGCGTCCGCGTCGGGATGGGGGATCGGCTCGGCCTGCGCACGCCGGACGTGCTGGCCTACGTCTGGGTCCACCGCTTCCCGATGTTCCAGTGGGACGCAGAGGGCAACCGCTGGGACGCGACGCACAACCCGTTCAGCGCGCCGGTGTGGGAGGAGGAATCGCGGATGGAGAGCGACCCCGCCTCGGTCCATGCGCAGCAATACGACCTGGCGCTCAACGGCTGGGAGCTGGGTGGGGGCTCCATTCGCATTCATCGCCGCGACGTGCTGGAGCGCGCCTTCGCGCTGATGGGCCACTCGGTGGAAGGGATGCGCGACCAGTTCGGCGCGCTGCTCGACGCTCTCGAGTACGGGGCGCCGCCGCACGGCGGGATCGCCATCGGTCTCGACCGCTGGGCGGCGCTGCTGGCCGACCAGGACAACATCCGGGAGGTGATGGCGTTCCCCAAGACCCAGTCGGGGAGCGACCTGATGATGGGCGCACCGTCGCCGATCTCGCCGCAACAGCTGGACGAGTTGCACATCAAGATCGAACGCGAAACGTAGTCGTTTCGTCTGCGGGCGCAACAGCGGGCGACCGCCTGGCGTCATGGCGGGGATGCGTTCCCTCTACACTGCGCGCCGGTGACCGACCCGAGCCCGCGTCACCAGCGACGCTCTCCGGCGCTGGCCGCGACCCTCTCCTTCCTGCTGCCGGGGCTCGGGCAGCTGTGGGCCGGCTTCCGCACCCGTGGGGCACTGCTGCTGGCACCGATGGTCGTCCTGGCGGGCCTCGTCGCCGGCGTTGCCATCGCCGAGGGCACTGGCCGCTTCCTGGGGCTGCTGCTGCAGCCGGGCGTCCTGATCACGATCCTGGTAGTAGATGTCGCGCTGCTGGCGTACCGCATCGGCGTCATGATCGACGCCTATCGCCTGCTTCGGATCCCACGGCAGACCACCCGCGATCGAGCCGCCTCGCTGGGCGTGCTGGTGCTGCTGCTGGTGGTGACGCTGGCGATGCACGGCTGGGTGGGCCTCGTCACCTACAAGAGCTACGGCCTGGTGAACAGCGTCTTCCATCCACAGGTTGCGGTCGCCGCGACGCCGAAACCAACCCCCAGCGTGAGCGGCGCGCCAAGCGCGAGCCCGACGGCGACGCCGGTCCCGCTGCCGGACTGGGCCCAGAACGGCAGGCTCGACCTGCTGCTGGTGGGCGGCGACGCCGGCCCGGGCCGTGCCAGCCTGCGCACCGATTCGATGACGCTGCTCAGCGTGGACCTGGCCAGCGGCCGCGCCAAGCTGTTCGGCATTCCGCGCAACCTGTTCAACGTGCCGCTGCCGGCCAACGTGGCGGGTGCCTTCACCTGTGGTTGCTACCCCGACCTCATCAACGCCCTGTTCCGCTATGCCGAGTCACGGCCCGACATCTTTCCCGGTGCCGACGGGGAACGCGGCTACGCGGCGCTGCAGGGCGCCATCAGCGAGTTCGTGGGCCAGCCGATCGACGGCATGCTGGTGGTCGACCTCAACGGCTTCGTGCGCCTGGTCGACGCGCTCGGCGGACTGGACATCACCACCCCGGCACCGGTCTCGGACAGCCACTACCCGCTCGAGGACGGCAGCGGCTACGTGCCGCTCTACATCCCGGCCGGACCGCATCACTTCGATGGGCACATGGCGCTGGCCTACGCCCGCAGCCGGCACCAGGATGACGACTACCATCGCATGGACCGCCAGCAGCTGACCCTGTTGGCGCTGCGTGAGCAGCTGCACCCATGCGCGCTGGTGCCGCGCCTGCCCGAGCTGCTCGACATCGCCACCGACTCGCTGTGGACCAACCTGTCGGTCGACGAGCTGCCCGACCTGCTGGCCCTCGCCCAGCGGATCAACGTGCGGCACGTGGCTCGGGCCGCGTTCAACCCGCCGACGATTCCGGAATACCTGGACGCGGCGGCTGTCGAGCGGGTGCGTGCCATGGTGGCCGACGCATTCGTGCGCCATGGCGGCGGCGGGTCCGCCTCGCCGAAGCCCGCGCCGTCGGCACTGCCGGGGTGCTGACCACGGGCTGAACCACCCTCGGGCCGGCATCGCGGCATAATCGGGCGGTCATGGCCGCCGACCGCATCTACCTCGACCACGCCGCCACCACGCCGCTGCGGCCGGAGGTGCTCGACGCCATGCTGCCCTACCTGACCGAGCACCACGGCAATCCCTCCAGCCTGCATGCCGCCGGTCGTCGCGCCCGCCGGGGGATCGACGAGGCCCGCGAGGCCGTCGCCGCAATGATCGGCGCTCAACCGCGCGAGATCGTCTTCACCGCCGGCGGCACCGAGGCCGACAACCTCGCCATCAAGGGCTTCGCCTGGGCCGCCAGCGCCAACGGCCGGCACATCGTCACCAGCGCCGTCGAGCACAAGGCCGTGCTGAATGCCTGCGCAGTGATGGAGCGCTCCGGCTTCGCGGTGACCTACGTCGGGGTGGACCGATACGGCCGCGTCGATCCGGCGGACATCGCCGCCGCCATGGGCGAGCACACCACCCTGGTGAGCGTGATGGCGGCCAACAACGAGGTCGGCACACTGCAGCCGGTGGCCGAGATCGGGCGGATCTGCCGGGAACGGCGGGTCGCCTTCCATACCGATGCCATCCAGGCCGCCGGACAACTGCCGCTCGACGTCGACGCGCTGAGCGCCACGCTGCTCAGCCTGTCGGCCCACAAGCTCAACGGCCCGAAGGGGGTGGGAGCGCTGTTCGTGCGGCGCGGGACGGCGCTACTGCCGCAGCTGCAGGGCGGCTCGCAGGAGCGGCAGCGACGGGCGGGAACCGAGGACGTGGCCGGGATCGCCGGATTCGGGCGGGCCGCTTCGCTGGTGGACCTCGACGAGGTGCCGCAGCTGATTGAGCTGCGCGACCGGCTGATCGATGCGCTGACCGGCCTCCCCGGCGTCGAGCTGACCGGACATCCGACCGAGCGGCTGCCCAACAGCGCCAGCTTCGTCATCGAAGGGATCGAGGGTGGCGACCTGGTGGCGGCACTCGACCTGGAGGGAATCGAGGCCTCGACGGGCAGCGCCTGCACGTCGGGCAGCACCGAGCCGTCGCACGTGCTGCTGGCGATGGGCATCGATCCGCTGCTGGCCCACGGCTCGCTGCGCATGACGCTCGGCCGCGACACGACGCCCGAGCAGATCGACCGAACCATCACGGTCACCCGCGACGTGATCGGGCGGCTGCGCAGCGCGATGGCGCCGCGCCCCGTGGCCGCATCGGCCTGATGCGCCGGATCGTGGCCGCCATGAGCGGCGGCGTCGACTCGAGTGTTGCCGCGGCCATGCTGGCCGAGGAGGCGCGCGACACCGGGGTCGAGGTCATCGGCGTCTGGATGCGCACCCATGCCGACCTGGGCGAGGGCTACGAGCTCAAGCGCTCGTGCTGCTCGCCGGATGCGCTCGACGACGCGCGGCGCGTGGCGCAGCTGCTGGACATCCCGTTCTTCGTGCTCAACCTCGAGCGCGAGTTCGGGCTGCATGTCATCGACGCCTTCGCCGACGCCTACCTGGCGGGCGCGACTCCCAACCCGTGCCAGGCCTGCAACCAGTACATCAAGTTCGACGAGCTGCTGCGTCGCGGCCTGGCCGCCTATGGGGCCGATGCGGTCGCCACCGGCCACTACGCCCGCCTCGAGCACGACGGCGGGCGCTGGCGGCTGCTGCGCGCGGCCGATGCCAACAAGGACCAGACCTACTTCCTGTGGGTGCTGAGCCAGGAGCAGCTCAGCCACACGCGCTTCCCGCTGGGCGAGCTGACCAAGCCCGAGGTGCGCGACCGCGCCGAGGCGCTGGCGCTGCCGACCGCCCGCAAGCCGGAGTCGCAGGAGATCTGCTTCGTGCCGCTCGGCGACTACCGCACCCTGCTCGAGGAGCGGCGCGGGTATGCCGGCGAGCCCGGCGCCATCGTCGATGCCGATGGCATGCGGGTCGGAACGCACTCGGGCTACGCGCACTACACGGTTGGGCAACGGCACGGGCTGGGCGTGGCGCTGGGGGAGGCCGTCTACGTCCGCGAGGTGCGGCCCGAGCGCAACGAGGTCGTCATCGGCAGCCGCGACGAGGTGGCCGCCAGCACCTTCGTGGCCGACGCGCGCAGCTTCATTGCCGGCCAGCCGCCGGCCGAGCGCTTCGACGCCTCGGTCCGGATCCGGCATCGCGCGCCGGACGTGGCCTGTGAGGTGACGCTCATCGGCCACGACCGGTTCGCGGTCGAGACCGCCGAGCCGGTCTGGGCGCCCGCGCCGGGACAGGCGGCCGTGCTGTACGACGGCAACGAATGCCTGGGCGGCGGCCGCATCGCGAGGGCATGACGCCTTGGCTGGTGCTGACCGCCCTGACCGCGGCGCTCAACCTCTTCGCCTTCATCTGGATGCGCGGCCGCTGGGGACGCGGCGTGGCGCTCCTCGCGCTGGCGAGCCTCGTCGGAACGGTGGTCGGCAATGCCGTGGGTGACCGCATCGGCTTTCACCTGCTGAGCATCGGCGACTTTCGCTTCGCGGCGGCCGCCATCGGTGCGCAGCTGGCGATGCTGGTGGTGCTGCTGCTCGGCGCGCTGGGGCCGGCCGTGGTCGAGGACGACTCCCCGCGCCGCTGATCGCCGCGACACGCGTACCATGCCGCCGGCACAGGACACCGCAGGCGGAGGGCAGACGTGGAACTGGTGACGGTGGTCTTCAATGTTGGGGTCGGGCTCGGCGTGCTGCTGGCCGGCGCCGCCCTGCTGGTGCTGGTGATCAGCAGCCTGCCACTGCTCAGCGAGACGCGGGCGCTGACGCGTGAGTCGCGGCGGGTGGTGGGCATCGCCGAGCGTGAGCTGCAACCGATCCTCGGCCATGCGCGGGAGCTGGCGGCCAACGCGGAGGTGCTGAGCGAGGACGTGGCGGTCAAGCTCGACCGGCTGAATGACCTGATGAACGCGCTGCAGCACACTCTTGAATCGGTCCAGGTCACCGCCGTCCCGCGACGCGCCGGCATCGTCTCGGTAGAATCGACGGACGCACGGGAGGACGAGCGATTCGCATGAAGGATTCCGGGCTCGGAAGCTTCCTGGCCGGCGTCGTGATCGGCGGGCTGGTGGGCGCCGCGGTGGGCCTGCTGCTGGCGCCGGACAGCGGTGAGCGGCTGCGCGGACAGGTCGGCGACTTCGTCGACACGCGACGGACTGCCTTCGGCGACGCGGTCAACGAGGGTCGCGCGGCGGCCGAGAAGGCGCGGGCCGACATGCTGGCCGAATACGAGGCCGAGGCGACCGAGCGCAACGCCGCCCAGGGTGGCGCCGCCGGCGGCACGGCCACCGAGGGCGCCGCTTCCTGACGCATTCACCGCGACACCGAGACAGCCTGACGAGAGCCGGTGATCGCCGGCTCTCGTCGTGAAACGGGCACACCATGCAGTCACGCAGCGCAGCCGAGATACGCGAGGGGTTCCAGCGCTTCTTCGAGGAGCGGGGCCACACCCGCGTGCCCCCCGCGCCACTGCTGGCCAGGGACGATCCGACGCTGCTGTTCGTGAACTCGGGCATGGCGCCCTTCAAGCGGGTGCTGACCGGTGAGGAGAAGCGGGAGTACCAGCGCGCCGTCGATGCGCAGCCGGTGCTGCGCGTGGCCGGCAAGCACAACGACTTCGAGGAGGTCGGCCGCACCCCGCGCCATCACACCCTGTTCGAGATGCTCGGCAACTGGAGCTTCGGCGACTACTTCAAGCGCGACGCCATCCACTGGGCCTGGCAATACCTGACCGATGCGCTCGGGATCCCGCCCGAGCGCCTGGCGGCGACGGTGTACACCGACGATGACGATGCCTACGGGGTCTGGACCGATGAGATCGGGCTGCCGCCGGATCGGGTCGTGCGCTGGGGGAACATCGCCGTCGGCGACGAGAAGAACTTCTGGGCGATGGGCGAAACCGGTCCGTGTGGCCCCTGCAGTGAGCTGCACTATGACCGTGGCGCGCAGTTCAGCGAAGGTCCCGAGTGCATCCCGGACCACTCCGAGACGTGCCCGCGCTACCTCGAGGTGTGGAACCTGGTCTTCATGCAGTTCGACCGGGCCGCCGACGGCACGCTCACGCCGCTGCCCTTCCAGAGCGTCGACACCGGCATGGGCCTGGAGCGCATCAGCTCGGTCGTGCAGGGCGTGGACTCCAACTACAAGACGGACCTGTTCGAGCCGATCATCGCGCGCCTCGCCTCGTTCATCGGGCACGACCCGGAGACGGTGGAAAGCGAGCGGTTCAGCTACCAGGTGGTGGCCGACCACTCGCGGGCGATGACCTTCCTCATCGACCAGGGCGTGCGTCCCGCGAACGAGGGCGCCGGCTACGTCCTGCGTCGCATCGTCAGGCGCGCGGTGCGTCATGGCCGCCTGATGGGGATCGACCGCCCCTTCCTGGCCGAAACCTGCGACGCGGTGATCGAGATCATGCGCGATGCCTATCCCTCGCTCGAAGAACATCGAGACCGGATCCTGGACGAGGTCGGCGCCGAGGAGGCGAAGTTCGCGCGGACGCTGGAGGCGGGCTCGGAACGGCTGCTGGCGCTGGTCGAGGCGGCCGGGCACGGCGGCACCATCGGCGGCGACGAGGCGTTCCGCCTGCACGACACCTTCGGCTTCCCAATCGACCTGACGATCGAGATGGCGGCCGAGCAGGGGGCGCTGGTCGACCGCGCCGGCTTCGACGCGTCGATGGAGGAGCAGCGCCGGCGTTCGCGCGGCGCTCGCTCGGGCCGGTTCGAGGCGGCGCCGGGGCTCGGCGAGCTGGAGAGCGAGTTCGTCGGGTACCCGAACCAGACGCGCGCCGAGGGACTGCGGGTGCTCGGCGTCGCCGAGACCGAGGTTGCGGGGCAGGTGCAGGTCGTCCTCGACCAAACCCCGTTCTACGCCGAGGGCGGCGGCCAGATCGGCGACCGCGGCGAGCTGGTCGGGGAGCGGGCGCGGATGCTCGTCGAGGACACGCAGCGTGCCGGCGACGCGATCGTCCATATCGGACGCCTCGAAGGCGTGCTGTCGGGCGGCGACGTGGTCGAGGCGCAGGTCGACGAGGAGCGACGCTGGGGAGCGGCGCGCAACCACACCGGCACCCACCTGCTGCACCGAGCCCTGCGCGACGTGCTGGGCGAGCAGGCCAAGCAGGCCGGCAGCTGGGTCGCGCCTGAGGCATTGCGCTTCGACTTCCCCGGCGAGCACCCGGCCTCGCGTCAGCAGCTCCGCGAGGTGGAGCGGATCGTGAACGCGCAGATTCGGCGGAACGCATCGGTCAGTCCGACCGTGATGCGGCTCGAGGAGGCACAGGCGTTGGGCGCCGACATGTTCTTCGGTGAGAAGTACGCCCCGGCCGCGGTGCGCGTGGTGCAGGTTGACGGCTACAGCAAGGAGCTGTGCGGTGGGACGCACGTGGCGGCCACCGGCCAGATCGGCTCGCTGCGCATCCTGTCCGAGTCGAGCATCGGCGCAGGACTGCGGCGGATCGAGGCCGTGACCGGCGCCGCAGCCGAGGCACTGGTCGAGGAGCGGCTCGAAGCGCTGCATGATGCGGCGCAGCTGCTGGGCGACCGCGAGGAGAACGTTCCATCCCGGGTCGAGATGCTGCTGTCGCGACTGCGCGACGCCGAGAAGGCGGCTCGCGAGCCGAAGGCGGCGGCCGAGCGTCTCGATGCGCGGGCGGCGCTGGCCGAAGCGGCCACTGCCGGGGAGGCGAGCGTGGTGGTGCAGGCCTATCCGGGGGCCGATGCCAACGCGCTGCGGGCCCTCGCCGATGACCTGCGCGGCTCGACCGGGCGCTTCGTGGCCGTGGCGACCGGCGCGGGCAAGGGCCCCTCCCTGATGGTGGCGGCGAGCCGGGACCTGGTGGCCGAGGGCTTCGACGCGGTGCCCATCGTGCGGGCCGTGGCGCCGCTGCTCGGTGGCGGTGGTGGCGGCCGCGCCGACCTGGCGCAGGCCGGTGGCAAGGACGTCACGCGTCTCGACGAGGCGCTGCGCGAGGCGGCGCGCCTGGCGCTCGAGGCACTCCAGCAGCTCGAGACCGCTTGATGCCCCAGCTCCTCGGACGGGTCGCCGGGCGGCTCGGGGCGATGGGGCGAGGCGGCGGGCGTCAGGCTCGGGCTCCGGCGCTGGTGGCGCTCGACGTGGGCACCGAGTTCGCCAAGGCACTGGTCGTCAGCATCGAGACCGTCGCCGACGGCATGAGCGGCGTGGTGCGCGGCGTCGGGCGGCAGCGGCAGGGCCTGAGCCACATGCAGAGCGGGACGGTGAGCGACATCGACGCGGTCGTCCGCAACTGCCAGGCGGCACTCGTCGAGGCCGAGTCGCGGGCGGCCCTGCGGCCGACCTCGGCGGTCATCGGCATCGCCGGCGAGCTGGTCAAGGGCACGACGTCGACCGTCACCCATCGCCGCGCCGATGCGCGTGACCCGCTCAGCGACGACGAGCTCGATCGCATCGTGCGCAGCGTCCAGGACCAGGCGCTGCGTGAAGCAGAACGGCGGATCGCCTGGGAGAGCGGCATCGATCGCCTCGACGTGCGGCTGGTGCACGCCGCCATCGTCGAGATCAAGATCGATGGCTATCCGGTCAGCAATCCCATCGGCTTCACCGGTGCCCACCTCGAGCTGGCGGTTTTCAACGCCTTCGCGCCGATGGTTCACCTTGGCGCCCTGCAGTCGGTGGCGCATGCCCTGGGGCTCGATCTGCTGGGCGTCATCGCCGAGCCGTACGCCGTCGCCACCTGCCTTGATCCGGGAGAGATGGGGGACGCCGGCGCCGTCTTCATCGACGTCGGTGGCGGCACGACCGACGTCGCGCTGGTGCGCCACGGCGGGATCGCCGGGACGAAGATGCTGGCCCTCGGCGGTCGCGCCTTCACCCGCGGCGTGGCGGAGCGCTTCAACCTCCCCTTCGCTCGCGCCGAGGCGGTGAAGCTTGGCGAGGGTGACGACGCTGTCGACCCTGGCGAGCTCGCCACGACCCTGGCTGACGACGCGGCGGTCTGGCTGCGCGGCGTCGGCTTGATGATCGGCGATCTGGCCGAAGGCGAGCTGCTGCCGGGCCGAATCGAGCTGTGCGGCGGCGGCGCCCAGCTTCCGCAGATCGCCGAGGCGCTGGCCGGTGATGCCTGGTGGCGCTCGCTGCCGTTCGCGCGCCGGCCGGAGGTGCGCGCCCTGGCTCCCGCCGACGTAGCGGGTGTGCGCGATGGGACCGACCGGCTGGTGACCCGCCAGGACGTGACGCCCATGGCCCTTGCCCACCAGGCGCTCATCCTCGACGCGCAGGCGACGCCGCTGGAGCGCGCCATGCGCCGCGCCGTGCGCGCCATGGAGCTCTAGACGCGCATGGCGACCGAGCCGGAGATCCTCTACCTCGAACCGGACGACGAGATCACGTCGGTGGTCCGTCGCGTTCGCGAGACCGATGCGCCGCAGGTCATCCTGGTCGCCCCGGGCCGCACCCGCGCAACCTCTTCCGCCGTGGCGCTCCGGCTCCTCGCCGGCGTGGCGGCCGAAGACGGCCGGTCACTGGCGCTGGTTGCCGATCCGCTGGGGCGCACGCTCGCCGCCGAGGCTGGCATCCCTTCCTTCGCCACGGTGGCCGATGCACGTGGAGGCGTGGCCGCCGTCGATGCCAGCCCCGCGCCGAAGGCCACCATCCACGTCGTCCGCGCCGACGAAACGGCCGCGGTTCCGATTGCCGCGGCCAGCGAGGAGACCCGCCCCGTCAGGATCGTTCCACCCCCCGCGCCCCGTGCTGCGCCTCCCCGTCGGCCGCCACCTGGACGACCTGGACGACCTCGACGTCGTGGCATCGCCTGGCTGGGCGTAGCGATCCTCCTCGGCGCCCTGGTCGCCGCCGGCGCCGTGGCCGCAGCAGTCCTGCCCGCGGCTACGATCCGCATCAGGCCCGAGACGCGGCCCGTCGGTCCGCTCCAGTACACCGTCACGCCGGATCCGCAGCACGTCAGCGGGCAGCTCGAGCTGACGATGAGCGGCAAGGCGCGAGGCGAGCACATCGAGCGCAGCCCGGCGCAGGGAACGGTCCTGTTCCAGAGCGGAAACCCCGGTCGCTGCCGCGTGCCGGCGGGGACGACGGTGATGGCAGGCGACAGTGCCTTCACCACGGACGAGGACGTCACCGTTCCGGAGGGCAAGCTCACCGGTCGCGGCATCAAGCCCGGATCGGCCAGCGTGGGCATCACCGCCGTCGAACCGGGCGAGGACGGCAACGTCGACGCGCATGCCATCGACACCATCGCCGACCCTGGCATCCGCTTCTGCCTTCGTGGCTTCCCGAACACGACGCACCGGCTGGTCGACAACCCGGATCCGACCTCGGGTGGCAGCGAGGAGCACATCCCGGTGGTACGGCAGCCGGATGTCGACCGGCTGCGAGCGCGCATCACCGATGCGCTGGCGACCCAGCTGCACGACGAGCTGGCGACCCACCAAGACCTGCTGACGGTTGAGCCGGCCCAGGCGCCGACGCCGGACATCACGGTGCCCGACGATCTCGTCGGGCAGCGCGGCGAGGAGCGATTCGAGCTGACCGGAACCCTCGCCTACGACTATCCGGCGGTGGAGCGCAGCGCCATCGACGAGGAGGCGCGCCAGCAGCTTTCCGCCGACTCGGCAGCCGTCCCGTCGGACGCGACCCTCCTGCCGGACACGATCGACGATAAGGTTGGCGAGGCAAGCCTGCACGGCGACGAGGTGCGGGTCGAGGTCACGGTCACTGCCCAGGCAGCCCCCAGCGTTGACATGGCGGCGCTGCGGCAGCGAGTCAAGGGCCTCTCACCGGACCAGGCAGAGCAAGCGCTGGCGAATATCGGTCCGGCCGAGGTCTCGCTGTGGCCGGGATGGGTCACCACCGTGCCGGGTGCCGATTGGCGGATCAGCATCGAGCTGGTCGGGACCGATTCGGGGTGAGCCGCTTCCTGGGGATCGACCACGGGACGCGACGCATCGGTGTGGCGGTGGGTGACAGCGAGACCGGACTCGCTTTCGGGCGGCCGGCGCTCACCCGGCGCAACGAGGCAGCCATCGAGGCGCTGGCGGAGCTGGCGCGACGCGAGGGCATCGACACGGCGGTGATCGGCCTGCCGCTCAACATGGACGGCAGCGAGGGGCGCCAGGCGGCCGTGGCCCGGGCCTTCGGGAAACGGCTGGCCCGTATCGGTCTGGCGGTCGTCTACGTCGACGAGCGCCTCAGCAGCTGGGAGGCGGGAGAGCGACTGGCCGAGGCCGGCCGGCGACCGAGCCGGCGCAGCGGTGAGCTGGATTCGGCGGCGGCTCGGATCATCCTGCAACAATATCTGGACATGTCCAAGGAGGATCGATGACGCGTCGACCGACGCAGTGGGAGCTCGACCAGCGGCGCAACGCGCGTATCCGCGAGCTGCGCGACCAGCGCGAGGGACCCGTGCGGCGTCGTCGACGCTTCCAGCCGATCGTCCTGCTGATGTGGTTCGCGGCCGTGGTGGCCGCCGCGGCGATCGTCATCTTCCTGGGCTTCCTGGCCTTCGCGCCGCGGCTGATGTCGTGGGTTGAATCGAATCCGGGCTCGATCGAGCACGGCGTGGTGCGCAACTTCGTGGAGTGGTACTCGCCCGCGGAGCTGTCGGACGCTCCCAAGAGCGACACCGGCGAGCGGATCACCGTCACGGTCAACCCGGGAACCAGCGATGCCGAGATCGGCCACCAGCTGTTCCAGGAGGGGTTGATCCGTTCCGAGCTCGCCTTCCAGTGGGCGGTACTGCAGGCGGGACGCGCCGGGAACCTGCAGGCGGGCACCTACGACCTGTCGCCGAGCCTGAAACCCAGTGAGATCGTCGCGGCGCTGCGCCAGAAGGCAGGGCCGGAGCTTCAGATTCGGATTGGCGAGGGGTGGCGCCTGGAGCAGATCGTGTCCTACCTGGCGACCACCAAGAGCACCATGAACGTCGACGAGTTCGCGTCGCTGGTCGAGAAGCCGCCCGCCGACCTGACCTCGCAGTATGACTTCCTGCAGAACCTGCGCGTCGGTCGCACGCTGGAGGGCTACATCTATCCCGATACCTACAAGATCGACGGCAACTGGAGTGCGCGCAAGGTGCTGGGGCTCTTCCTGGACACGTTCGAGGAACATCTCACCGACAAGATTCGGAACGGCCTGGCCAAGCAGGGCCTGTCGATCGACGATGCCGTGAAGATCGCCTCGATCGTGGAGCGCGAGGCGGTGCTCGACGACGAGCGGCCGCTCATCGCCGCGGTCTACATCAACCGCATCCAGAACCCGGAGAACGGCGAGACGAACGGCTTCTTGAACGCCGACCCGACCCTGCAGTACGGCCAGGCCACCTTCGAGCATGGCGACGCCCCGCTCGACGAGTGGGCCGACATCGACTGGTGGGCTCCCCTGCAGGCAGCGGGCAAGGATGTCGGCGCCGATTGGCCGAAGCGCCTGTCCCGCTACCAGACCTACCTGCACCAGGGCCTGCCGCCGAGTCCGATTGCGGCTCCTCGCGCGTCCTCACTTTCGGCGGTTGCCAACCCGCGGGGCGACTACCTGTACTTCGTGGCCGCCTGCCCCGGCGGCGATCGCGACGGGTCTCACTACTTCGCCAAGACGAATGCCGAGCATGAGGCCAACATCGCCAAGGCCAGGGCCGAGTGCCCGGCCCAGTGACCATCGCCTCGCCCAGCGCATCGCGGGTCGAGCGAGCGCGGCGGCTGCTCGACGAGCTGGAGCTCGACGGGCTGCTCGTCAGCCGCAACGCCGCCAAGCGTCACCTCTCCGGCTTCGTCATCGCCCGCGGCGACGAGGCGACCAGCGGGTTCAGCGGAAGCCTGCTGCTGACCCGCGATCGCCAGCTGCTGCTCAGCGACCCCCGCTATCTCGAGCAGGCCGCCAGCGAAGCGCCGGACTGGCAGGTGCGCCGTACGCGCGGACCGATACGGACCGAGCTGCCACCCATCCTTGCCGAGCTCGGCATCCGGCGCTGCGGCGCCGAGGCCGAAGTCCTGTCGCATGCCGCGTGGACGTCGCTGGCAGCTGCCAGCGCCGTCGAGCTGGTGCCCATCGACGCGGTGCTGACCGAGCTGCGGCTGCGCAAGGATCCAGCTGAGCTGCGTGCCCTCGAGGCCGCCGCCGCCCTGACCGATGCCTGCTTCGCGCACCTGGTCGGCTGGCTGTCTCCGGGCACCAGTGAGCGCGCGGTCGCCTGGGAGATCGAACGCTGGTTCCGCGAACATGGCGCGGAGGATCTCGCCTTCGAGCCGATCGTGCTGGTCGGCGCTCGCGCGGCCATGCCGCACGGCCGGCCCGGCGACGCGCCCGTCGTGCCCGGCGAGCCGCTGCTGATCGACTTCGGCTGCCAGGTCGACGGCTACCGGACCGACGTGACGCGGACCGTCTTCATCGGTGAGCCGTCGGGGCGGCAGCGGGAGCTGTACGCCACGGTGCTTGCCGCCCAGCAGGCGGCGTTCGAGGCGGTGGCGCCGGGCGTGGTGGGGACCGCGGTCGACGGCGCCGCACGGGCGGTCATCGACGCTGCAGGCTTCGGCGAGGCGTTCACGCACGGGATCGGCCACGGCATCGGTCTCGAGACCCACGAGGCGCCGATGCTGCTGAGTTACGATCGGCCGCTCGAGGCCGGCATGGTTTTCACCCTGGAACCGGGCATCTACCTGTCCGGCGAGATCGGGATCCGCATCGAGGACGACGTGGTCGTCGAGGAGGGCGGGCCGCGGCGCCTGACCGGCGCCCCGCACGACTTGCTCGTCATTTGAATCATCGGACGCCGGCCGCGGTACCGGCGCGCACGGGAGGCATCGGTCCACTGGAATGATCAGCACCGGAGACGTCAAGAAGGGGATCATCATCGAGCTGGACGGCCAGCTGATGAAGGTCCTCGATTGGAACCACATCAAGATGGCGCGTGGCTCGGCCCAGGTGCGCATGAAGCTGCAGAACGTGCGCAAGGGCGACATCGTGGAGCGCACCTTCCAGGCCGGGACACGCTGGCCGCGCGCCCGCGTCGAGCAGCGCAAGGTGCAGTACCTGTACAACGACGGCGACGCGTTCCACTTCATGGACTCCGAGACCTACGACCAGTTCGCCGTCTCGGCCGCACTGCTGGGCGACGACGCGAAGTACCTCAAGGAGAACACCGAGGTCTTCGTGAGCAACTACGAGAACGAGATCCTGGGCGTCGACCTGCCGGTCACCGTCGACCTGCGGGTGGTTGAGACCGAGCCGGGATTTGCGGGCGACACGGCGACCGGTGCCAAGAAGGCCGCCACCGTCGAGACGGGATTGGTGGTCCAGGTGCCGCTGTTCGTCAACGAGGGCGACCTGCTGCGGGTCGACACCCGCAACGGCGAATACGTCACCCGAGTCCAGTAACGCCGGCGCAGTCGCCCCGTATGCGCCCGACGCATACAGCCCCGCGCGAGGGTGGCCTTGCGCGCGAATTCATGCACCGGGCGTCATCAGCTGCGGCGCAAAGCGCCGTTCATGCGGCGTTGCATGCGGCACACGCATGCGCAGGGCGGAGGAGCGAGCGCAAAGCGGCGCGAGCGCAGTCGGCGACCCCGACCGGCCAGCGCTCCCGACCAGCGCT